>JBKPCF010000052.1:0-30045 GCA_046727235.1 Candidatus Dormiibacterota bacterium | reverse complement strand
AGGGTTCATCGACACGTACGCCGACCGGGAGCGGAATCTCCTTGCCGACCGGCTCCAGCTTGCCTCCGACCGGCTCGCCGCGCTGGGGCCACGTGTCGCGAAGCAGGTGACCGATGACTCCGACTGGACCGCGCACGAGCTCCTCGCCCACCTCGCGGTGCTTTCCAAGTTCTACGGGGTGATGGTGCACAGGGTCGCCGGCGGCAAGCTGCTGGACATGGACCTGCTCCAGGCGGTCAACATGCGCGACGCGGCCGGCCGGGAGATGTCCGAGCGGGATCCGGACGAGATTCTGCGCATGACGCTCGCGGATCACGAGCGGACCATCAAAGCCCTGCGCACCGCGGATCCCGAGTCCTTGCGCCGCTCAGCGCGCGTCAGCGACGACCTCACCATGACCGCCGAGGAGATCGCGCGACTCCCCTTGATCAGCCACCTCGAGATGCACATCGACGAGCTGGAGAAGCTGCTCGGCCGCTGATGGCAGGCGGCCGGATCGCGCTGCTTGGCGACTCGATCTTCGAAAACTCGAGCTACGTCCCCGACCGAGGCACGTCGTCACACGTCACAACTTCTCGTACGGCCGGTCGGTCGTGTACGCCTGAGAGCTGCGAACTAGGCGCTCACCTGCGCGTAACCCAGCCTGTGCAGCTCGCTTCGGATGGTCTCCGCCGCACCATCCATCATGTTTGGGTCTGGATTGGGGTCCTGGTTGCCGAAATCGAGGTCGTGCAGGCCACGAATGGGAACCACGTGGAAATGGCAGTGCGGCACCTCCAGGCCGGCGAGCATGACGCCTATGCGCTCGGGCTGGAATCCCGCCATCTGCGCCCGGCCGACCACCTGCGCGGTCTCGGCGAGGTGACACAGAAGGGAAGGGTCGAGGTCGATCCAGTGGTCGACCTCCTTCCGCGGCACCACGAGCGAATGTCCGGGGCGCAAGGGCCGGTTGGAGAGGAAGACCACGCACAGATCGTCCTTCCAGACGAAGCGGGCCGGGAGGCGGCCTTCGATGATCTGGGTGAAGATCGTTGCCATTCCGAAGACTCTAGCCTTACCTCCATGGCCGAGCCCGCGGTCCAGCTGACCAACGTGTCGAAGGGGTTCGGGTCGGTGCGCGCGGTCGACAGCGTGAGCTTGACCGTCGAGTCGGGCGAGGTGGTGGCGATCCTCGGTCCGAACGGCGCCGGCAAGACGACGTCGATCAGCCTGATGCTAGGCATGCGCAACCCGACGTCCGGGACGATTCGACTCTTCGGGCTGGATCCCAAGGACCTCAGGGCTCGCAGCCGGATCGGCGTGATGCTGCAGGAGTCGGGCGTCCCCGGAATGCTGCGGGTGGAGGAGATCGTCGACCTGTTTCGGTCGTACTATCCGGCGCCGCTGCCGAGGTCGGAGGCGATCCAGATGGCCGGGCTCGAGGAAAAAGCGCACAGCCTCGTCAAGGACCTGTCCGGCGGCCAGCACCAGCGCCTGTATCTCGCTCTCGCGGTCTGCGGCAACCCGGATGCGCTCTTTCTAGACGAGCCGACCGTGGGCATGGACGTCGAGGGTCGCCGGCGCTTCCTGCACGAGATTGCGGCGCTGGCAGCCAGAGGGCGCACGGTCATCCTGACCACGCACTACCTGGAGGAAGCCGACCAGCTGGCGCAGCGCGTGATCGTGATCAACCATGGAAAGGTCATCGCCGACGCCTCGCCCGCGGCGATCAAATCTCGGGTCGCAGGCAAGCGCGTCACGTTCTCGACGCCATCGGCGCTCGCTGACACCCTGTTCGCAAACCTGCCGCTGAACTCCACGCAGATCGAAGATCATCGCGTCCGCCTGCTCACCAACGATCCCGAAGCCGTGTTGCGAGAGCTCTTCCGGCGCGGTGTCGAGATGCACGACCTCGAGGTCGCCGGTGCCGACCTGGAAGAGGCGTTCGTGGCCATGACACACGAGGAGGCAACTGCGTGAGCGCGACCGCGGCGCGACGCGCTACCGCACGCCCGCTGCCGATGTTGCGGATGCAGTTTTACGCGGAGTTCGTGAAGCTCATCCGGGTGCCCGCCTTCAGCGTCACCAGCATCGTGCTCCCGTCCATGTTTTTCGCGTTCATCGGCCTGGGGCAGGCGAAGGACCCGCTGTTCCCCGGCGCCCACGTCACGTTCGGCGCGTATTTCCTCGCCTCGATGGCGCTGTACGGGGTGGCCAACGTGATGGTCCTCGGCTTCGGGATCTCGCTCGCCAATGAGCGTGGACAGAAGCAGGACCTGCTGATGAAGTCGACCCCGCTCCCCGCTCCAGTCTTCTTCACCGCCAAAGCGCTCTCGGCCCTGGTCGTCGCCTTCATCTCGATCGCCGTCCTCGGCGTGTTCGCGGCGGTGGCAGCCGGAGTCCAGCTCACGGCTTCCGAGTGGTCGACCCTGGCCTTGCGCGCGATGCTCTGCTCGATTCCGTTCATCGGCCTGGGTTTTGCGCTTGGCTACCTCGCCGGACCCAATTCGGCACCTGCAGTCACCAACCTCATCTACCTGCCCACCGCCTTCGCATCCGGCCTCTTCTTCCCGCTTCGATTCCTGCCCCACTTCTTGCAGCAGATCGCTCCGTACCTTCCGCTTTATCGGGCCGCGCAGCTGGTTTGGGATTCCGTGGGCGCACCGACCGAAGGCGGGAGCCTGTCGATGGACTGGCTCTACCTGGCCGGCTACACGGTCGCGTTCTTCCTGCTCGCGCTGTGGGCGTACAGACGCGACCAGGGCAAAAAGTTCAACTAAGCCAGAAGTCCGCAGTCAGGTCAGCGCCAAAACAATCTCGATAGCGCCGACTGAACTCCTCCCGCGTATAGCGATGCTCGATCGTGCCCACCTGCTCCACTGCGTAGGTCGCGGCCAGGGAGGCGACCTGGCCCGCCGCCGGCATGTCAAGGCCGCGCAGCAGTGCGGCGACCAGGCCGGAGCGATAGGCGTCGCCCGCGCCTGTAGGATCCACCTCGCGCACGGCGGTGGCGGCCGGGATGTCGACCGAACCCTCACGCGTCGTGATCCGCGAGCCATGCCGGCCGAGAGTCGTGACCACGATCTGCGCCAGCTCCAGCAGGCCGGCGATATCACGTTCCGCTCGCTGCTGGATCAGCTCCAGCTCGTAGTCGTTGCCGATCACGATCCACGCACCGTCGGTGGCGTCGACCACGTCGGAGCCCGACATGTGCGGCATCTGGTGGGCTGGATCGAAGATGAAGGGCACGCCGCGATCGCGGCATTCCCCAACCAGCCGCTTCATCGCGCCGGGATCGTTGGGTCCGATGATGACCGCCTCGGGTTCGGCCGGTCCGTCGTCGAGCCCCAGCATCGCGGCTCGCCGCATTGCACCGCCGTAGTAGCCGGTGAGCTGGTTGTCGTCCATGTCTGTGGTGGTGAACCCGGTGGCACTCATCTCGCCGTCGAGCAGCCGCAAGCCACGGCAGTCGACGCCCTGTGCGACCAGCCAGTCGCGATACTCCGCCGCGTCTGTCCCCGCTGTGGCCAGCACGGCGGACGGGTAGCCGAGCAGAGCGAGGTTGTAGGCATAGTTCCCGGCCACTCCGCCCCTTCGCTTCTGCAGGTCGTCGACCAGGAAGCTGAGGTTCAGGATGTGGGTCTTGTCGAGAAGGATGTGGTCCTTGAAACGCCCCTTGAAGGTGAGGATGTAGTCGTATGCGATCGACCCGGTGCACAGGACCATCGGACTTTCGCGAAGGCTAGCGGAAACGAAAAAGGCGCCCTCTGAGAGGGCGCCTTTCGGATGCTTGGCGGGCTACGCGGCTCGGCTGCGCGCTGACCGGCGGCGCGGCTTGCGCTCAGCCACGCGCTGCGGCGTGAGATCGGTCGCCTGCTCCAGCCGGGTCGCGGTGCGGGCGATGGTCTTGAACGACCCATTGAAGATCCGCAAGGTGCGCTTGGCAACGTCACCCACGGTGTCCTGCCGCCGGGCCTGGACTTTCACCTGCTGCAGGCCTTTGAGGGCCAGCTTCTCAGGCAACTTGCCGTTGACCTCGATCCCGAACAGCTTGACTTTTTCCGGGAGCATCGCGTTCAGCCTCCGATTGATCCTGCGCACTGCCGGCGTGCCCTTGCGCTCGAAGCTCTTGACCTGCTTGCGCGCCGACCCCATCGGGTCGGAAACGACCTCCGCCGCGGCCTGGGCGGCGCCCACCGCGACTTCCTCCACCGCGGTGGCGGTTTCTGCGAATTCCGTGACCATGACTCAAACCTCCTCAGACTTGGCCTCCGCGGAGCTTAGCGGGGACCTCTTGTTTTCATGACGCATCATAACGCAATGCGTCATTCGCTGTCAACTGGAGGTTTCAGCCGGTCGATGAGGGCCTGGGCAGGCGGTCCGAAGACGTCGTAATGGGCGACCTTGCGCTTCTTTTCCGGCTGGATCCACTCAGGTCGCAGGCCGTGCCGGCGGCCCCACTCCTCGAGCTCTGCGCGCAGGCCGATCACGTGAAGGAACGGTCGCTCACGCCTGAATCCTCGAATTGTCGAACCATGGTAGGAATCGAAGTTCCGGTGCACCGCGATGCCGCCGGCCTCGGCGAAGGCGATGGCCTCCTTGATCTGGCGGCGCTCAAAGAACTTTTCGCGCATCTGGAGTCCCCCCGCGAGCGTCTGGGCAGATAGGACGGTATGCGCACAGGTTGCAGGGACGCTGGTCGTGCTCGGGGCCGAGGCTGAAGTTCCCATCCGCGATGCGACGCGCAGCGGTCCGCACCCTGTCCTCGACCATGGCGTCATCAGGCTCGACCTCGTGCTGGTCGCCGCGCCGCATGTCGAACAGGACCAGCCGGGGATCGCGGCTCCCGGGCAGCAGTCCCCGATGCGCGGCCAGGCCGTAAATCCGCAGCTGGAGCGAATACGCATCGAGCAGCACCGGGTCGAGGGTCGCGTTGGTCTTGAAGTCGATCAGCACCGTCTGGCCGTCGAGCTCGCAGACGCGATCGACCAGACCCCGCACGCGTGCGGCGCCGATCGCCATGTCGAATCCGGCCTCGACCGCGAGAGTTCGAGCGCCCGCCAGCGGATTTCCCGCATATCGCGCGAGCATCTCGCGACCGGCCTCGGGTCCGCGATAAAGCTCGACCAGGTCCCCTCCCCCGTTGTGCCACGCGGCAAGCGCCTCATGCACGGCGGCACCCAGCTCGGTCGAGCCGGCGGCGCGAACGTATCGCGGCTGCAGCTCGTCGGGCGGAGCGGGAACACGCCAGACCTGGGCAAACCTGAAGCGCACCGGACAGACCTCGAAGTCGTGCAGCTGCGAGAAGCTGAGCTCGATCGGGGAAGACTCCACGGCCGCACCGGGCTCGGATGGCGGGCGGATCCGCTCCAACCGATCCAGCACGGCGGCCACCACGGCCGGGTCGTCGTGCGCCTCGCCGTTGGGGGTCTTCGGCACCGGCAGCTCGAGCTGCTCGGCTTCGACCACGGTGGCGGCGTTGGGGTTCGCCAGGGCCCAGCCCAGGATCTCGGCGAAATGGTCGTGCTCGACGGCCCCGCCGGCGCCGTTGGCACCGACCTCCTGAGCCGACTGCTCTTCGCGGGTCGCCGTCACGTAGAGAGCGTCCCTCGCACGCGTGAGGCCGACGTAGACGATTCGCCTCCGCTCGCCGATGGCCAGCGCCACCGCCGGTGCTCCGGGCGAAGTGTCCACATAGCGAGGATGCTTCTCGCCGCGCCAGTTCTTCATCACAAAGCCGAGGTTGTCGGCGTCGAAGAAAAGGCGCTCTGTGTCCCTCGGCCTCGGGGGTCGCAGGTTGACCAGGAACACCACCGGGAATTCCAGTCCCTTGGCCGCGTGGATCGTCAGCAACGAGACCGCTTCGGCGCCCGCAGCTTCTTCGGCCGCCTCACCGACGGGCAGCTCGGCATCGATCACCTGGTCCAGGTGGCGCACGAAGTCGCCGATCCCGGCCAGCGCCAGGTCGCGCTCGAATCGACCCGCGAGCTGAAAGACCTTGCGCAGGTTGAGAAGGGCTCGCGGGCTGCCGTCTCGCTGGGCACGGAGCTCCGCCCACCGGAGATAACCGCTCTCTTCGAGCAGGCGATTGAGAACGTCGGCCACCGTGAGCGCGTCGCGCAGGCCTCCGATGCGGTCGGTGAGCTCGACCATGTGGACGGCCTGTTGGGCGACCTTCGGCTCCATCTCCGGAAACGCTTCGCGTCTGGACTCCTCGAAGCAGTCCCGCAGCCGCATACCCGACTTCTCAAAACGTCTGGCGGCGAGGCTGTACATGCCCCGGTCCGGCAGCCGCACGATCGGGCCCTGCAGGGTGCGCACGAGCGCACCGTCGTCCATCGGGTTCTCGGTCAGGCGCAACAGGGCCAGGACGTCTTTTATCTCCTGGCGGTCGAAGAAGCCTGAGCCGCCGCTGGTCACGTAGGGAATGCCCTGGCGGCGCAGCTCATCTTCGAACTCGCGAGGGAGCATGCGCACCGAGTGGGAGAGGACGGCGATCTCGCGGAAGGCGCGGCCGCTGACGTGCAGCCTGCGAATGGTCTCCGCGATCGATCGCGCTTCGGTCCGCGAATCCGGCGCCATCATCACGCTCACGCTCCACGGCATGGAGCCGCGCGTGGCGACGAGCTCCGGTTCGGCCACGAAATCCGGGTCGCGCCGGATGAAGTCGGTGGCGCAGTCGAGGATGCCCTGGTACGAGCGCCGGTTGTGAGTCAGCGGCAGACGCGCACCGGAAAAGCGAGTGCGGATGTTGTCAATCTCCGCGTCGCGCCATCCGTAGATGGACTGCTTAGCGTCGCCCACGACGGTCACGTTCTCGAAGTCTTCGGCCGCGGCCAAGCGCATGAAATCCAGCTGGATGCGGTTGGTGTCCTGGAACTCGTCGACGATCAGGTAACGAAAACGTTCTCGGCATCGCCGGCGAAATTCCGGCACCCGCTCCAGCGCTCCGATCACCTCGAGCAGCAGGTCGTCGAAATCGCGCAGGTCCTGCTCGTGCAGACCGTCCTCGTAGGACCTGTAGATGGTGAACAGGACTTCGATGGCTTCGAGCTCGGCCCGCGAGGGATCCGGGCCGCCGGAACCATTGGCCGACAGCCGTCGGCTCCAGTGCTGCGCGTGAAGGTCGAGAGCGCGGTGTCGGAATCTCTCCGGGCTGATGCCGCGACCTTTCAGCTTCAGCAGGAAGCGAAGGCCAGAGCGAAGTAGATCGTCCAGGTCGTCTACCGTCAGGGCGCTGAACGAGTCTGGGTCGAATGGCGCCGCCGCTCCGCTGCGCAGCTTCGCCATCAGGTCCTGCTCGAACAGCTTCTGGCCGGTCTCGTCCAGCACGCGCATCTCGCGGGGCGCGCCGATCAGGTAAGCGAATTCGTCCAGCAAGCGGGCGCAGATGCTGTGGAAAGTTCCGATCCACGCGGTGTCGAGCGCTTGCGAACCAAGGTCGGGGCACCGGGACGCGAGCTCGTTCGTGATGCGGACCCGCAGCTCCTCGGCTGCACGGTCGCTGAAGGTCATGGTCAGGATCTGGTCGGGGGCGACGCCCTGCTCGACGAGCCAGCAGAACCGCTCGGTCGCCGTGAAGGTCTTGCCGGTGCCCGGGCCGGCCGCGATCAAGAACGCGCCCTGCGGGCCCGCGTGCGCCGCCGCGGCCTGCTCGGCGCTCAGCACCGGGGCTCCGACGCGAGCGGCGGTCATTCGGGTGGTGCTCCCCCGTACGGACAGACCGCCGCATGCGGGCAGGAGCCGAAGCGCGTCACGCAGGTGCCCGGTAACTCGCGCGGCGCCGGCTCGAAATGCCCTGCCTTGATCCGCTGGATCGCCGTGATCACAGTGGCGCGGCTGCGGTCGAGGTCCTCCGGGGTCAACGGCTTCTCGCGATATTCCTTCAAACCGGCCGGGCGTCCGACGCTGAAGATGTCCTGGCGCATTCCGCCCCACACCCAGTCCTTCGGGTACCAGAGCGACAGGAAACGAGGCTGGAAGGCCAACGGCCTGCCCTCGTCATCGACGCCGTCCTTGCAGGCGAGGTAGTAAAGCGCCAGCTGGACGTCGTGCAGCTCGGGCCCGAAGTACATCTCGTACGCAAAGCGCATCGGCTTGCCGGAGCCGGTCTTGTAGTCGACGACTTCGACCTCGCCGTCACCGACATCGTTGACGCGGTCGATCTTGCCGACCACCTCCGCGCCGTCGACCTGGAGGCGAAAGCGCTTCTCGATCGCGAGCGTGCGCAGGCGCCGGATGACCTGCAGTCCGGTGACGGACCGGATGTAGTTCTCCAGCAGTGAGCGGACCTGCTTCTCCTCGCGCTTGCGGTCGAGCACCCCCTCCATGCGTGAGAGGTATGACTCCAGGTGGCGGTGCAGCGCGTCCTCGAGCCACTGCCGCTGCTGCTCGACCTCCAGCGGACGCCATTCCTCTTCGCGCTCGTGGAAATCCTGCAGGACCTCGTGGAGGAACCCGCCGCGTTCCATCGCCACTGATCGCGGCTCCTCGACCAGCCCGGGGTGATGGTTGTACCAGTACAGGCGCGGGCACTTGAGGTAGTCGTTGAGAGTCGTCGGGCTGAAATGCCCAATCTGCACCGACTCGGGATTTCGGCCCGAGCCATAAGGCTCGAACGGCTCCCCCGAATCCGCATCGGTGAGAAACGCCACGTCGAGGCCAAGGATCCTGGCTCGAGCCAGGGCGTCGGCATCAAGGGCCGCCGGATGCGAAGCGAGCAGAACCTCCGCCTCGCGGCCGAGCAAAACGTCGGAAGGCTGGAGCCGCGAAGAGGTGCGCGTGAGCTCACGCATCTCTGCCTCGGGTTCGGCCATGTCGAGAAAAACGGACCGGCCCGCCTGTCGCAGATAAGCGTCTGCGTACGTGACGTAGAGGCGACGTCTTGCGCGCGTCATCGCAACGAAGGCGAGGCGAGCTTCCTCCGCCAGGTGACCGTCCGGGTCGGACGGCCAGGACGGCATGAACCCGACCTTGAATCGTTCGAGCCACGCGCGGTCTTCCACGTCGAGGAGCGGATGCGGCCGCGCCTCGAGCGGAAAGAGGCCGTGGGCGAAGCCGGAGCAGAACACCACCTCGAACTCGAGTCCCTTGGCCTGGTGAACAGTCATCACCTGGACAGCGTCGCGGTCACCGCCGGCGGGCTCGCTGTCATCCGATGCGGCGGCAAGCAGGCTCTCCAGCGAGCCACTGATGTCCCCGAGCAGCGGCTTCGCTCCATGCAGCCTTTCGTGCACGGCCTCGATCGACTCGAGACCCTCGATTGCGGCTCGGAGGTCAGCGATCGCTTCCGCCCGCTGGCCTGTCGGCAGATCGAGGTCGAGCAAACGTCGCATCGCCCCGTCCTCGATCAGGACCGAGTACGCGAGGCTTGCCAGCGGCAGGATCTTTGCCCGGGCCAGCAACCGGCTGCGTACGGCCATCGCGGAGTGCAGCTTCTCGAGCTCCGCTTCGCGCAGGTAAGGCAGGTAGTCAGGTGACGAAGGCTCGGCATCCGGGACCTCACCGCCCCAGGGCAGCGGGTAGAGGAGCGGCTGGCGCGCGGCGAGGACGTACATGAGACGGCGAACGACCCTGATCAAGGGCCTGCCTCGCTCGCGGGCGTGTGCTCGCAGCCGGCTCACGGTGTGTGCGCCGACGCCGCCGAGGCTGGACGCGAGCGCGCTCTCGAAAGCATCCGAATCCTCGGGATCACGGAGAGACTCGAGATAGCCGATGAGGAAGCGAACGACCTCGTTGCGCGCGGTTGCGCCCCAGCCGCGCACCTCATAGGGAATCTCGAGGGCGCGCAGTGCTTCCTCGAAGGGTCCACCGAGTGCGGTCGTGCTGCGGAGGACGATCGCGAGATCGCGGAGACGCAGCTCCGGCCACTCGGCCAGGAGTCGCTTGATCTCTCGCGCGCAGAAGAACGCCTCGTCGACCGGATCGGCCTCCCGCGCAACGACCACCGCGGGTCGCGCGGCCGGCGCGATCGACCGCAGCTCTCGCCGTTGGCGGCCCGGCTGAGTCGCGTAGAGAATTCGCTCGCCGGCATCCAGGGCCGCCTGCGAGCAGCGGCGGCACTCGTCGAGACTCAGCGTCGCGGCGCCATACGCGGCGACGAAGTCATTGCTCAGCAACCGAGGCACCGTGCCGCGAAAACCGTAGATCGACTGGTCCGGGTCGCCGACGACGACCAGCGCGGGACGAGACTCAGGTGGAGCGATCACACGCAGGAGCTCGAACTGGGCCGGGTCCAGGTCCTGGAACTCGTCGACGAGGACGAGACGGAACTGCGCGCGCAGCCGTTCACGGAGCGCCGGGCTCGACTGCAACAGCTCGATGGTCCCGGAGATCAGGTCGCGAAAATCGAAGAGGCGCGACGCTTGCAGCCGGCGCTGGTAGTCCTGGTACACGCCGGCAAGCACCCGCAGCCGCTCACTGGCGCTTGCCTCCGCCGCGAGCTGGAGGGCGGAGGGATGGACCAGGTTCTGCTTCATCAGCGCGACGAACGCAAGGAGGTCGTGTGCGAAGGCGTCAGAGCGGCGAACACCCTCGAGCGGTCCCAGCAACTCTGCGTCGAGGTCCGACAGCACCTTCCGCATCACGATCCATTCCTGAAAGCCGTTGATCAGGAGGCGCTCGCGGTCGGGAGCGTTGATACGAAGGATCCGCGCGCAGAAGCTGTGGAAGGTCGAGATCCACGCTTCGCCGTAGTCGTCGCGTAGGCGATCGTCGATGCGGCGTGCGATCTCTCCGGCCGCACCGGTCGAGAAGGTCAGGACGAGGATCTGGTCGCGACCGGCCACACCCTCGCGCACTGCCTGCTCATAGAGATCGACCAGAGCATGTGTCTTTCCCGTGCCCGGTCCAGCCAGCACACGAAGTGGTCCGACTATTTGATGAATGTCTTGATGAATGTCGAGTGGCACCGGGTCTCCGGGAGTGGCGCGGGCGACCTGATTATGCGGGGGCTCGGCTCCTGGAGTCAGCCCAGGCTGTCAAGGGTCGCCAGGCCCCGATCATCACGGCAAGCAGGAACGCGAGCTCGAACCACGGCCAGCGAGTCAGCCCTGGAGTCAGGCCCACCTCGTAGAAGAACGGACTGGCCAGCAGCCAAGCCGCGGCGAGCGGTGCACGCCAGGCGAGCGTCGGGCGCTCTTCCCACGCCATGAATCCCGCGGCCGAGAGCAGACAGAGGTCCGCTGGATGAAGGTAGGGCGCCGTGAGCAGTGACCCGACGATTGCGACCGGCAGCATCAAGCCGATAGAGCCGCGGAGCCGGTAGGCCGTCACCAGCACTGCGCCGACTATCAGCAGCCGCAGCCCGATCGCGATGACGCCTGTTGCACCTACGGCCCCATGCAGAGTCAGACTGTCGGCGCCAGGCGGCAGTGGGCCGAGCAGCTCGTTTGCGTACATGCTCATGCCATACGGACCAACCACGATCGCCATCACCACAAATAGCCCGGCCGACATGCCCAGCCAGGCCACAAATGCGCGCTGCCGACCCAGGATCAACAGCACGATCGGGACCAGGAAAGCGGTGTTCGGCTTCAGCATGATGGCGCCAAGCACCAGACCGGCGGCGACGTCGTGGTTCTGGCGGAGCAAGCGCCATGCGACGACCACGGCCGCGGCAACGAGGGGCACGATCTGACCGACGCGGATCGCATGCATCACCCAGAAGGGCGACAGCGCCGCAAGCACCACGACCCACCGATTCAAACCTCTGGTGGGGCTCGCCCACGCAAACGCGAGGGCCAGCGCGGCAAACATGCCGACCGCCCAGATCGTGAAGGCGGCCCAGAACGGCAGGGTCGTGAACGGCGCGGCCAACCAGGCGACCGGCGGTGGGCTGAGGTACGGCTGGGCCCACAGGCCCGGTACGACGTCTTTCTGTTCGATCGCGATCGCGCTCTGGTCGTAGAGGTGCGACCAGCCGTCGTGGATGCCCACGAGGGCGGCGGCGAAGTAGGTGTGGAAGTCGACGGCCACCCGCCAGTCCTCGCGGTGAAGGGCGTCGAGCCCAAGCGCTGCGAGGACGAACGCGAGGGCGAGCCGAAGCCGGCCACGCATTCCAGAATCGTCGACGGCGCGGCCTGCAGTGGCCGCTTGAGGGCTCTCCGCCAATGACCTCCCCTTGTTAACTGCCGAGGCAGCCGAGGTAGACATATTCTCCCAGAGGCGGCTGCTCGGGCCGCGCGGCCCCAGAGGGCTAGACCGAAAGCTTCGGCGACGGAGTGGGGATCGGCGGCGCCTGGACGGGCAGTCCCAGCGCCGTGGCAGGAACGGCGGGCAGGGTGAGCCGCGCCGGCAGTTGCCGCGCCGGCACCCTTGGTGATGGCACCGGGGGAACCACCAGGGTGGCGGGGTTCGACTGGGTCTGCTCGGGGGAGCTCTCCGGCGTGGCGGGGGGCGGCGCCGGCTGGGCGACGATCACGGCCGCCGTGGCGGCCACCGCCGCCGCCTGCACGAACTGGTGAGCGCTTTCGGTCACCCACCTGCCCGACAACCAGATCGCCAGCGCGTATAGAGCCCGGCGTCCGAACGCGCGCCCGTGCTCGATGTGCTCGCTGATGCTCGCCAGGGCTTGCCTCAAGCGGCGCTGCACCGTGCCCTCGGTGACCCCGACACGGTCCGCGATCTCGCGGTTTGAGTACCCGCCAAAGTACGCGAGCTTCACGACCTGGGTGTCCTGAGCCGGCAGCGACCGCATCGCCTCATCAACTGCATGGCGCACCATCGCGCCCGAGAAGCCCTGCCACGCGTGAGGCCGGTCGTCCCCGTTTCCCACGCCCTCGAGCAGCATCCGCTTCAGGCCTTTGTGCGCTCCGCGCATCCGGCGCCGGTCGACCGGAGTCCGGCGGGCGCCGGTCATCAGCCACGTTCGCCAGCTGTCGTTCGTGGCGCCGGGAAGCGTGTGGTTCGCGGCTTCCGGCATGTTCAGTACTCCGTTGCACTCAGAACTCCGAAGCCGTCAAAAGCACCCGCCTTGCTTCAGGCTTGCATCGGTCGCCGAGGCCGCTTGATCTCGAGGATGCGCGGTTCGGCGGCCGCGACCGAGACCAGGTGGTCGAACACCTCGATCGCCCGGTCCTCGGTGGTCGCCTCCGCGAGGCGAACGTAGGCGGCCGCTCCACGGTCGAAGACCAGGGTCGGAGTGCCGAACACCCCGTACTCCTCGACTCCATTCGTGTGGTCGGCCGCAAGCGCCTCCAGGATCGTTGGGTCTGCCATGTCAGACCGGAGTCGATCCGCGTCCAGCCCGGCGGCCGCGGCGACTCCCGTGAGCACGTCGAGATCGTCGATGTCGAGCCGATCGCGGTGTCGTGCCGCAAGCAGGACGGGGTGAAGCTGATCGAACCGCCCCTGGCGCCGCGCAGCCTCGGCGGCCCGAAACGCGGTCCGCCCCCTGACCAGCTCGGACGGCGGTGCATTCCAGACCGTCCAGCCGTCATTCTTTGAGTTCACCTGGGTGAGCGAGAAGTACCGCCAGCGGACGTCCAGCTCCCGATCGCCTGATCGCACCACCGCATCGATCAGGCGGGACGCCCGGTAGACGTACGGGCACATGTAGTCGAAAAAGACGTCGAACTTGATGGTTTCGGGTGCTGGCACGCAAAAGCCTTCAACGCGAATCGTCCTCACGCGTATTCCAGACAGCTGGGCGTGGATCAAGCCGGACCTGGCCTTCCGGCTGCTTCCCTTCACGGTCGCCTTCGCCGGCGCACTCGTTCTCACGAGGGGAGATCGCTCGCTGGCCTTCGCCACCGGCAACGTGGGAGCCCAGCTCGTGTTCGCGGCAATCGCCGCGCCTTTCATGTTTGTCGCGTCAACCGGGGTCCAGCTATGGCTCACGCGCCGCCGGGGCGCCTTGAGCGTGCCGGCCGGTGCCGGCGACGCCTGGTTCCAGGCCGGCTTCTATGCGTTGAACGGCCCCATCGAGGAGGCGTTCTTTCGAGGGCTGCTGCAAGGCGGATTGGGCGCGCTGTGGGGAGCCCCGGTCGGCTTCCTGGTCGGGACGAGCGCGTACGTGCTCTACCACCGCCTCGGCCGCTGGACCTGGGCGGACACCTTCGCCACCGCGCTCGTCGGCGTCCCGCTCGGGCTTGCGTTCTGGTTCCTGCCAGGGCCGCCATCGCTCGTGGGAGTCTCGCTCGTGCACATCGCGGCGACGTGCGGATTCCTGGGCCCCGGGCCGTATTTGCTCAAGAAGATGAGCCTGGTCTAGGTGGTTGCGCTCGACCGGCGGCAGACCGTCACCCTGACCTGGGCCGGGCTCGCGGTCCTGCTGTCGGGCTTCGAGGGTTCGGTCCTCGTGGTCGCCTTGCCCGGCATCGCATCGGACTTTCACGCCCAGACCTCAGACCTCGCGGGCCTCGGCTCGGTCGTCGCGATCGGAACCCTCGGCGCGCTGCCGCTCTCGATGCTTGCGGACCGGTTCGGCCGGCGCCGGCTGATCGCGGTAGGGGTGGCGGGGTTTTCGGTCATCAATCTGGTGAGCGGAGTCGCGCCGACGCTGGCCGTTCTTGCCCTGCTGCGGCTGTTCGCGGTCTGCTTCGAAGTGCTCGTCGGAGGCGTGGCGACCGCACTGATCGTCGAGGAGGCGCCGGCCGACCGGCGCGGTCTAGCCCTTGCGGTCCTCGCCCTGATCAGCGTGATCGGCGTTGGGATCACCGTCCTTGCCTACCCGATCGTCGCGCCGCACTGGCGCTGGCTTTTCAGTGCCGGCGGTGTCGGTGTGCTGGCGGCTGCGCCGATCTGGCTCCTCCTTCCCGAAGGAAAGCGATGGCAGAGCACCCGAATCACAGAGTCCGCCCTTCGCGTCTTGATGCAGGCTCCGTGGCGGCGCAGATTGCTCATCCTCGCCGCGGTGAACGTCCTGCTGAACGTGCTGCTCGAGCCCGCGGGGCTGCTCTACACGATCTACGCAAGCAACGTCCTTCACTGGACGCCGATCGCGATCAGCTCCCTGATCATCGTCGCCGGCATCGCCGGCGGAGCGGCCTACCTGGCCGGCGGCCTCGCAACCGACCGCCTCGGCCGCCGCGGGCCGGCGATTCTTTTCACCGTCGCCACTGCTGCGGCGACGACATTCAGCTATGCGGGAACCTCGGTGGGATTCTTCGTGGGCAACGTGCTCTGGAGCATGTTTGCCAGCGCCGCGAGCCCTGTTTTCGGCGCCTGGTCGGGAGAGATGTTCCCGACCCGGGGGCGCGCGACGGCGGAGGCGGCGATCGCGATCTCCATCGCCGCGGGCGGAATCGCAGGGTTCCAGGTGGTGGCCAGGCTCGCGGGCATGGTGGGGCTTGGCGGCGCGATCGAGCTCGGGGGCGTCGCTGCCGTCGTCGGGGCGCTGCTCCTGTTCTTGCTGCCGGAGACAAAACAGCAGCCGCTGCCCGAGTAGAACGCGTAGAGGGAACCTACGGTTCCCCCTACGTCGGGCCGCTCAACGGCGCGTGATACGCCCCGCCACTATGGGACGCTCTGCGCGCCGGATTCGCGGCCCTAACCCCTTCCGGAAAAGGAAGGGCGAATTGGACGCCGCGCAAGCAGAGTGGCTTTCGCATTGCGTGTGGCGGCCGGGGTGAACCCGGCCGCCAAGAGCGACGCAAACAGCAGCCGCTGCCCCAGTAGGACGCGTGAGGGAACCTCCGGTTCCCCCTAGGTCGGGCCGCTCAACGGCGCGTGACACGCCTCACCACTATGGGACGCTCTGGGCGCCGGATTCGCGGCCCTAACCCCTTCCGGAAAAGGAAGGGCGAATTGAATTAGTCCTGACGCCGCGCAAGCAGAGTGGCTTTCGCATTGCGGGTGGCGGCCGGGGTGAACCCGGCCGCCAAGAGCGACGTAAGCAGCGGGCCCCTCCCGCGTAACGTTCCGCGCTGAGATGGAGCGCGCTCGGGCGGTGGTCATTGGTGGAGGGATCACCGGTGCCAGCGTGGCTTACCACCTCGCCAAAGCCGGCTGGGGCGAAGTCGTGCTCATTGAAAAGGACGAGCTGACCAGCGGCTCGACGTGTCACGCGGCGGGGCTGGTGACGCAGTTCAACCCGTCGCCGACGATGATGCGATTCCGGCGCTACAGCATCGAGCTATACCAGGAGATCGGGGTCTTCGAGTCGGTGGGCAGCCTTCGTTTCGCCTCGAGCAAGGACCAGCTCATGGAACTGCAGCGGAGCGCGAGCCGCGCGCGTGGCATCGGTCTCGAGGTCGAGCTGGTCTCAGCGGCCGAGGCCGCGCGCCTGATGCCGGTGATCAGCACCGACTCGCTCTACGGCGCGGTGTGGGTGCCCGGCGACGGTCACCTCGACCCCCACACGGCGACGCACGCGCTCGCCGCGGCGGCGCGCGCGCTCGGCGCGCGGGTCGTCACGCACCGCAGGGTCACTGGCATCGAAGTCTCCGGCAAGGGTGGCGTCAAGGCGGTCGAGACCGAGGCGGGAAGAATCGCGACCGACGTGGTGGTCGTGGCAGGGGGGATCTGGGGTCCTCAGATCGCTGCGATGGCGGGTGCGTTCGTGGTCTCGACTCCCGTCGATCACCAGCATGCGGCGCTCCTCGCGGTGGCGGGGCACGAGATGCCTCACGACATGCCCTGCTTTCGCGATCCAGACAACCTCGTGTACGGCAAGGCGGAGGCGGGCGGGATGGTTCTCGGCGGCTATGAGGCCAACCCCGTGGCGCGCTGGATCGACGGCGTTCCGTGGGGGCACGCTGCAACGTCCCTGCCTCCCGACCAGGCTCGGTTCGAGCCGCTGCTCGCAGGCGCGGCGCGGCGTTTCCCGTTTGCGCACGACGCCGGGATCGTCAAGCTCGTCTGCCACCCGGACGCGATGACGCCGGACGCAGGTCCGCTCGTCGGCCCGGTGCCCGGCGTTCGCGGGCTGTACATGGCGGCCGGGCTGTCGCTCAACGGATTCGGCGGCGCAGGTGGCATTGGCCGCGCGCTCGCCGAGATGATCACCGCCGGCGAAAGCGAGCTCGATCTGCATCCATACCGACCCTGGCGATTCGGACCGGTGCACCGCGACCACCGCTACGTCGCCGAGCTCGCGCGCGAGGCCTACAGGTACTACTACTACCTGCGGTATCCGTTCGACTCGGACGAATGGGGGCGTCCAAAACGCACGAGCGCTCTGCACACGCGGATGCAGGACCTTGGTGCCGTGTTCGGTGTCAAGCACGGCTGGGAGAGGCCCGATTACTTCGAGCGCGGTGGGGCATGGCGCCGAGCCGGGCCAGACCAGCGTGCGTTCGGCTTCACACGTCCGCCGTACTTCGACCTCCTGGCGGAGGAGCATCGCGCTTTTCGAGAACGTGTCGGAATCATCGACATGAGCTCCTTCGGCAAGATCGAGATCGAGGGCCCGGGGGCGCTGCCTCTGCTGGAGCGGGCAGCCGGCAACCTCATCGATCGGCCCGTGGGGACGGTGGTCTACACGCAGCTGCTCGAGACCGACGGCGGCATCGCGGCAGACGTCACCATCACGCGCCTGGCGCACGAGCATTTCCGCCTCGTCACCGGAGCGGGATACGTGAACAGCGACCTCGGCTGGCTGCGCATGCAGGTGAGCGACGGCGACGGCCACGTCCAGATTCGCGAATCGTCAGACGAGCTGTCGGTGATCGGGATGTGGGGGCCTGATGCACGCGCAGCACTCGAGCGCGTCACCGACGACGACGTATCTGAGGCCGGGCTTCCCTTCATGCAGGCTCGCCGGATCCAGATCACGGGCATTCCGGCCTTTGCGCAGCGCGTCACCTATGTCGGCGAGCTGGGCTGGGAGCTCTACTGCGAACCTGCGTGGGCAGGACAGATCTGGGATCGGTTCATGGCAGCGGGCGCCGCAGTCGGCATCACGCCGGGCGGATACCGCGTCCTCGATTCGCTGCGCATGGAGAAGGGATACCGCTACTACGGAACCGACATGGGCCTGCTCGACAACCCTTTCGAAGCCGGCCTTGGCTTCTGCGTCGACCGCGACAAGTGGCCGGGGATCAATCGTGAGGTGACGCGCCGCCTCCGCACCCTGGAGGTCGGCGGCGAGGAGTACGTCCCGATCTACGGCGGCGAGGCGACGTTCAGTGACGGCCGCGTTGTCGGTCGCCTGCGCAGCTGCGCCTACGGGTTCACGGTCAAGAGGAACCTCGCGTATTCGTACCTGCCGATCGAGCTGAAGCCGGGGGCGCATCTAGAGGTCGAGGTGTTCGGCCGGATGATCCCTGCCCTGGTGACGCAGGACGCGGTCCTATCGAAGCGGGTGGCCCAGCATGCAAGCTGAGGAAGCGGCGTCTCGGGTCTCGCTGTGGAAGGGGCGCCAGCTCCGCATCTCGCCGCTGTCGGGCGGCCTGACCAACGACAACTACCTGGTCGAGGCGGACGGCAAGCGTTACGTGATGCGAGTGCCCGGGCAGTCGACCGAGCTGCTGTCGATCGACCGCGCGAACGAGGTCTTCAACACCAAGGCGGCCGCCTCGACCGGCATCGGCCCCAAGGTCCTCGAGCACGTGGCCGGCGGCGACGTCATGGTGCTCGAGTTCATCCCTGGACCGACCATGTCGGCGAAGGCGTTGCAGTCGAGACAGATGGCGGCCCGAATGGCGCTCTCGTTCCACCGCCTGCACGCCGCCCCGCGCTTCCTTCACGACTTCAACATGTTCCGGCTCATCGAGACCTACCTCGGGATCGTCGAAGCGCAACGCGTCGTGATCCCGGAGGACTATCGGGACTGGCTCCCCACGGTCGGCGAGATCGAGCGCGCCGTCGGAGTGGCGGCCCTGCCGAACGCGCCCTGTCACAACGACCTGCTGTGCGAGAACTTCATCGACGACGGCGTCGCTCTGCGCATCGTCGACTACGAGCTGAGCGGCAACAACGACCCTTGCTTCGACCTCGGCAACACGGCCCAGGAGGCGGAATTCGACCAGGAGCTGCGCGCCGCGCTGTGCGAGGCGTACTTCGGCAAGGTCGACCAGAGGCAGCTCGCGCGGATGAACCTGTTCGCGCTCATGTCCGACATCGGATGGACCCTGTGGGGCGCCATCCAGGCCAGGATCTCGGCCGTCGACTACAACTTTCGCGGCTACTACACCGGGCGCTGGGAGCGCGCGCTCGAGGTGCTTCGCTCCGACCGCACGCGGCGATGGATGGCGGAAGCCGCGAATTGACGTAGCGCCCCGCTGGTGCTACGTTCCGAGCCGGTATATCGATCGCATATCGCCCATTTGTGAAGGGGAGGGGCGAGGGGAATGGCGGTTGCCGAGCCGGTCGCGACGCGCTCGCAGAGCGAGGAAGCGTACGCGCGCCTCCTCGAGCGGATCGTAAGCCTGGACATGCCACCTGGATCGGTCGTCAACGAAGCCCGCCTGCGCGAGGAGCTCAAGATCGGGCGGACGCCGATCCGCGAAGCCCTCCAGCGCCTGGCTCGCGAGAACCTGGTCCGCTCCATCCCCCACCGCGGCACGTTCATCACCGACGTCAACATCACCGACCTGGCTCGGATCACGGAGGTCCGCGTCGTGCTCGAGGCGCATGCAGCCCGGCTCGCGGCGGAAAAGATGACAACTGCCGACCGTGCGGCGATCGATGAGCTCCTCGAGCTCCTCGGCCGCGGCCAGGTCACCGGCCAGCGGGACCTCATGCACCTCGACCAGCGAATCCACCGTGTGATCTACCGCGCCGCCAGAAACCCCTTCCTCGAGGCAACCCTCGAGCGCTACTTCAACCTCAGCCTCCGCCTCTGGTACCTGGTGCTCGATCGCGAGGTGCGCCTTCGCGAAGCGGTGGACGAGCACGCGGAGCTGTTGCGGGCGATCCGTGCCGGCGACGGGGCGCTGGCGGAGGCGATCATGCGCAAGCACGTCATCGGCTTCGAGCATGAGATCCGGAAAGTGTTGGTGGAGAGGTAGAGAGCATGCCGAGGGTCTTTTTCGCCACCGATCTGCACGGTTCGGAGACGTGCTGGAAGAAATTCCTCAGCGCGGCGAAGTTCTACGGCGCCGACGTGCTGATCTGCGGCGGTGACATGACCGGAAAGGCGATCGTGCCGATCGTCTCCGAGAACGGGCACTACTCATACGCGCTCGGCGGCCAGCAGCAGGCGATCACCGCCGACAAGGTCGGCGAGGTCGAGGCAACGATCCGCCGCAAGGGCTACTACCCGCTCCAGATGAGCGTCGAACGCCTGCACGAGCTCGACGCCGACGCGGAAAAGCGAGCCGCCTGCTTCCAGGAGGTGATGCTCGACGGCGTCGAGCGCTGGATGAACATGGCGTCCGAGAAGCTTCGCGGCTCGGGAGTTCGGTGCTTTGTCTGCCCGGGCAACGACGACGAGATGGAAGTCGACGACGTGGTCAGGCGCTCAGATTTCGTCGAGCTGGGCGAGGGCAGGATGGTCGACATCGAGGGCTTCACCATGATCTCGACCGGGTGGTCGAACCCCACGCCGTGGAACACGCATCGCGAGGACTCAGAAGAGAAGCTCGCCGAGCGCATCGAGGCGATGGCCTCCCAGGTTCCTGATCCTTCGCGCGCGATCTTCAACCTACACTGCCCGCCGTTCAAGTCAGGCCTCGACGAAGCGCCGGCAATCGATGCCGACATGAGGCTGATTCACGGCGGCCGCGCGCTGCGTCCGGTCGGCTCGACCGCGGTGCGCGCGGCGATCGAGCGTCATCAACCGTTGCTCTCGCTCCACGGGCACATCCACGAGAGCAAGGGCGCCGTGAAGATCGGCAAGACCCTGTCCATCAATCCGGGGAGTGCTTACGAGGAGGGAATGCTTATGGGGGCCATCGTTCAGCTTGATGCCAATAAGGGCATCAAGAGCTATCAGCTGGTCAACGGATGAGGAGGTAGGAGGAAGCATATGGCTCAAGCGACGATGGGGACAGCTCCGGCAAGGCCGTCGCTGTTCCTGCGCAACGCGACCGGCCTGGTCAAGGCCTGGTCGACGTTCGATGCCTTCGTCTATTCGTTCTGGTCGGTGAACCTCATCACGCTCGGTCTGTACGGCATGTCCTTCGTGTACACGGTGCCCGATGGACAGCTCCTCGTCGCCATCCTGCTGTTCGGCGTGCTCACCACGTTCCTGGTCGCGACCTACGCGATGTTGGTGAGCGTCATGCCGCGCACTGGCGGCGACTATGCCTGGCAGAGCCGCGTCCTCGGGGGCGGACTCGGTTTCGTCCTTTCGATCACGGGATGGTGGTTCACGTTGTTCCTCTGGGCGCCGATCTACGCCAACATCCTGGTGGTCCAGTTCTTCGGGCCACTCGCTTACACGCTCGGTTGGAACGGCGTGGCCACGTTCTTCACGAGCCAGAACGGCATCTTCGTGGCGTGCCTGATCGTGCTCGCGTTCGTCAGCGTCGTGGTCACCATGGGCATGGAGGTCTATGCACGAATCCAGAAGGTCTGTTTCTGGATCGGTCTCGTCGGCCTCGTCGTGGTCTGCGGGCTTCTGCTCTTCGCCAGCCCCAGCGATTTCCAGAACGCCTTCAACCGCGAGGCAACGAGTATTTTCGGAGCGCCGGCCAACGCTTACCAGGGGACGATCGACGCCGCAAGCAAGACATTCAGCGGCTCGAGCTTTGGAACCTTTGCCTTCGGTCCCCTGATCCTCTTGCTTCCCTGGCTCGCCTTCTACCTGCTGTGGCCCAACTGGGGCGCCACCCTCTACGGTGAGGTCAGGGGCGCCAAAGACATCCGCAAGCCCTTCTGGAGCATGTTCTGGGGCCTGTGGGTGACGGTGGCTCTCGTCGCGCTCGTTGTCGTGCTCATGGTCAAGACCATGGGCTGGAACTTCTACCAGTCAGCCAACGCCGCTTACTGGAACAACCTTTTTGCGGTGCAGGGCGCTGCCGCGCCTCCGGTCCCGATCTGGCCGTACCCGATCATGTTTGCCGGCTGGCTGGTGGACAACCATCTCTTCCAGGCGCTGCTGATCATCGTCATGGGCCTGTGGTTCTTCGGGTGGGCGGGCACCCTGTTCCTCTCGTCCACGCGCGTCATCTTCGCCGCGGCGTTTGATCGCGTCCTGCCGTCGTGGGCCGCCAACATCTCGTCCGGCCGGCGTGTCCCGTATGGCGCGCTGGTCCTGATGATCGTGCCCTCGCTGGTGATCAGCGCGATCTACGCGTACCAGCCCTCGTTTACGAGCGTCTTCCTCGACGCGACAGCCGTGCTCGCTCTGACGTTTTTTGCCACCGTTGTGGCGGCGATCATCCTGCCCTGGCGCCGCAAGGACCTCTACGAGGCCTCACCGATCGCGCGGTGGAAGATCGGCGGCGTGCCGGCCATAACGTTGGTCGGTGTCGTCACGGGGATCTTCCTGCTGGTGATGCTGTACGAGTGGTCGTTCAAC
Organism: Candidatus Dormiibacterota bacterium; assembly: GCA_046727235.1. GTDB lineage: Bacteria > Chloroflexota > Dormibacteria > Dormibacterales > Dormibacteraceae > 40CM-4-65-16. The sequence continues at coordinate 7,718 of JBKPCF010000052.1, read as the reverse complement.
CCCGACAACCTTTACGGCACATCGTTCGAGAAGACGCCGAACTCCGTCTACTACTTCGTCGCCACCTACGTGGTGGCGGTCGTCATCTACGTCGTGGCCCGATACGTGCGGAGCCGGCAGGGCATCGACCTCGGCCGGATCCACCACGAAATCCCTGTTGAGTAGGATTGCAGCGGCCGCCGGGCTGAGTCCCGGCGGCCTTCTCTTCTGAAGGCATGCTCGAGTACACCCTGCGGACCTACCAGAGCCCGACCCGGCTGGTTCAGCGCCTGGGCGCGATCCAGGAGCTCGGTGCCGAGGCTGCGCAGCTGGGCATGCGCCGGCCGCTTCTCGTCACCGACTCCGGCGTCAAGGCCGCCGGCCTGCTGGACACCGCGTTGGAATCGCTGCGCAAGAGCGACGTGGAGCCCGTCGTGTTCGACAAGGTCCGCGCCAATCCCGGCGTGCAGCTGGTCGACGAGGGGGCCGCCGAATACCGCACGCAGGGCTGCGACGGGCTGGTCGCCATCGGCGGCGGCAGCTCGATGGACACCGCGAAGGGGATCGGTGTCGTCGCGGCGCACGACGGGAGCATTGTCGAGTACGAGTGGGGGCACAGCCCCATCGTCGCGCGGATCCCCCCGATGATCGCGGTGCCCACCACCGCCGGCACCGGCAGCGAGGTCACGCTGTGGGCGGTCATCACCGACCCCAGGCGAAAGATCAAGTTCAACGTCGGCGGCACACCTCACATCGCGTCCTGGGTCGCATTGATCGACCCCGAGCTCACCGTCAAGCTCCCGCCGGCGGTCACCGCGGGGACAGGCATGGACGCGCTGGCCCACGCGGTCGAGTGCTTCACGATGAGCTACCACCAGCCCTTCACCGACGCGGTCGCCCTGCTCGCGATGGAGTACGTCGCGCGCTACCTGCGCGTGGCTTTCTCCCAGGCCAACAATCTCGAGGCGCGCTACCACATGAGCGCGGCGGCGATGCTCGCCGGTCTCGCCTATGGCACCGACTCGGCGGGGGCCGCCCACGCGATGAGCCAGACCGCGGGCGGGGTCCACGACGCGCCGCACGGCGCCCTGACCGCGCGGCTGCTCGGACCCGTGATGGAGTACAACCACTCCGGCGAGCCAGAGCGGTTTGCGCGGATGGCGGCGGCCTTCGGCCTGGACGTGCGCGGCGTCTCGACGTGGCGAGCGGCCGAGATGGCTGTCGAATACGTGCACCAGCTGACTCGCGACGTCGACATCCCCGGGATGCAGGAGCTCGGCTTCAGCGAAGACGAGATACCGATGCTGGCGGACAAGGCCTTCGCCGACCCCCAGACCATCGGCAACCCGCGCGACGTCGACGCCGCCGCCTACCAAAAGATCTACCGGCATGCCTTCGATCTTGGAAAGAAGAACGGAGCACCGCGATGACGACCGAGGTCGCCCCCAGGGTCAACCGGTCCGTCAAGCGCATGTTCATTGACGGCAAATGGGTCGAGTCCGAGTCGGGAGAGCTCTTCGACGCCGAAAGCCCTGCGACAGGGGAGGTCATCGCGCAGGTGCCCAAAGGCACGCGCGCCGACGCCCAGCGCGCGGTCGCGGCGGCTCACGGCGCTCGGGGCGCGATGGCAGGGCTGAAGGGTTTCGAGCGCTCGAAGAGGCTGCACCGGATCGCCGAGACGATCGAGAAGCGAAGCGACGAGCTGGCCCGCCTGCTCACCCTCGACCAGGGCAAGCCGCTCAAGGCGGAGGCGATGGGCGAGGTCGCGGAGGCGGTCGAGTACTTCCGCATCGCGGCCGAGGACCTGAAGCGGCTCGAGGGTCGGATCCTGCCCAGCGCCAGCCCGACCAAGCTCGTTCTGGCTCGACACTATCCGCGCGGCGTCTACGGCATGATCACCCCGTGGAACTGGCCGCTCACGATGGCCGCCGAGCTCATCGCCCCGGCGCTGGCGGCCGGCAACACTATCGTCTGGACGCCGGCATCGTCGACGAGCGTGATCTCGGTTGCGCTGATGGAGTGCATCGCCGAGGGCGACTTCCCGCCGGGTGCGGCCAACCTGGTCACGGGTCCCGGCGCCGAGGTCGGCGATGAGGTGGCCGGGCATCCCCTCGTCGACGGGGTCGGGTTCGTCGGGTCGACGGAGACCGGCGCGTCGGTGGCGCGTCGCGCCGCCGGCAAGCACGTGATGCTCGAGCTGGGGGGCAACGGACCTCAGGTCGTCTTCGCCGACGCCGACATCGGCAAGGCGGTGGAAGGCGCGATTGTCGGCTGTTACCTGTGCGCAGGCCAGAGCTGCACCGCGGGCGAGCGCATCCTCGTCCAGGAGCCGGTGCGTGACGAGTTCGTCGCGCGCCTGGCCGACGCTGCGCGGGCGCTCCGCCTGGGCGACCCGTTTGCGGACGACACCACCCTCGGCCCGCTCAACAACGAAGGGGTGGCGACGAAGATGGACCAGCACGTCGCCGACGCGCTGCAGCATGGCGCCAGGCTCGTGCTCGGCGGCGAGCGCGCGAAAGGCTTCCCGACCCGCCTCTACTACCACGCGACGATCCTCGACGGCGTCGAGCCCGACATGCGCGTGAACCGCGAGGAGACGTTCGGGCCGATCGCGCCGATCATCAAATTCCGAGACGAGAAGCAGGCTCTCGAGCTGGCGAACGACTCGCCGTACGGACTGCTCGGTGCCGTCTACACGAGGGACCTGTCGCGTGCCCTTCGCTTCGCGGACGGGCTCGAGACCGGCTGGGTGAATATCAACGAGTCGACCAACTACTGGGAGGCGCACCTGCCTTTCGGCGGCCGCGCCGGCAAGAAGAGCGGAATCGGGCGGGTCGGCGGCAGCTTCGCCCTCGAGCAGATGACGGACTTGAAGACGATCGTGATCGAGATCGCGCCGGAGTGACATCCAACGGTCCTTTTGAAGACACCATCGAGGAGGCCGAGCGGGTCGCCGACGCCGCGACCAAGCAAGGAGTCGGAGTCAAGCTCCTCGGCGGCGCGGGCATTCACCTCCACTCGCCGAGCTCCCATCACCCGCCGCTGAGACGCAAGTACGGCGACCTCGACTACGTGATCGCGACCAGAGAGCGCAAGGCCGCGCTCGCCTTCTTTCCCTCGCTGGGCTACCTTGCCAACGACCGATTCAACCTGATGCAGGGCGACCGCCGCCTCTACTTCTTCGATGGCACCAACGGCAAGCAGGTCGATGTCTTCATCGACGTGATCCGGATGTCACACCTGATCGACCTCAGGGGCCGGCTCGCCCACAAGGGTCCATGCGCAACGCCTTCCGACCTGCTCCTGAGCAAGCTGCAGATCTATGAGGTCAACAAGAAAGACCTGGTCGACGTCACCGCCCTGATCCTCGACCATCCGATCAAAGGCGGCGACGAAGACGCGATCGATGCGGCGTACGTCGCCCGGCTCGCGTGCGAGGACTGGGGCCTCTGCCGGACCCTGCAGCTCAACCTGGAGAAGCTCCGGCACGCGGTGGCCGAGCTGGACGTCGACCGCGATCTCGTCAACAGCCGCATCGATGAGATCTGGGCCGCGATCGAAGCTCAGCCGAAACCGCTGAAGTGGCGGATGCGCGCCCAGGTGGGCGACCGCATGCGCTGGTACGAGCTGCCCGAAGAGGTCCGCTCGCCGTACCAACCCGAGTAGCGGGATGACTCTTCCCGCACACGCACGATGCGTCGTCATCGGATGCGGGATCGTCGGCAACAGCCTCGCGTACCACCTGACCCAGCTGGGCTGGCGCGACGTGGTGTTGCTGGACAAGGGCCCGCTGCCCAACCCGGGCGGCTCGACCGGCCACGCGTCCAACTTCATCTTCCTGGTCGACCACTCGAAGGAGATGACCGCGCTGACCATGGAGAGCGTCCGCCAGTACAGGGAGGCCGGCGTCTTCATCCAGTCCGGAGGCATCGAGGTGGCACGGACGAGGGAGAGGATGCAGGAGCTGACGCGGCGGGTGGCGTCCGGCACCTCCTGGGGCATCGAAGGCATGTCGCTGCTGACGCCGGAACAGGTGAAGGAGCTTGTGCCGTACATCGACGAGAGGATGATCCTGGGCGGCTTCCACACCGAGGGCGTCGGCGTTGTCGACTCCCTCCGCATGGGGACCCTGATGCGGGAGAAGGGACAGGCGGTCGGCGCCCTGCACATCGCGCCGAAGACCGAGGTGACCGGCATCGACGTCGAGCACGGCCGCGTGAAGCGGGTGCGGACGACGGAAGGCGACATCGAGGCTGAGACGGTCGCCATCACCTCCGGGGTGTGGAGCCCCCGGCTCGCCCGGATGGCGGGCACCCGGATCCCACTCACGCCCGCGGTGCACCAGATGATCGACGTGGGCCCGGTGCCTCGCTTTCGCGGCGCCCGCTCCGACATCGAGCACCCGATCGTGCGCGACATGGACACCAACATGTACGAGCGCCAGGCGGGAGGCGACCTCGAGATCGGCTCGTACGCGCACAGGCCGATCCTCTACGACCCCGAAGACCTGCCCCCCGTCGAGCAGGCGGCTCTGTCGCCGACCGAGTTTCCCTTCACGCAGGCCGACTTCGAGCAGCAGATGCAGCACGCGCTCGAGCTGATGCCGGAGATCGTGGGGGACGAGTCGGTCGGGGTGAAGTACGCGATCAACGGCATCCTCTCGCTGACTCCGGACGGAATGCCGGTGCTCGGAGAGTCGCCTGACGTGAAGGGTCTGTGGTCAGCGGCGGCGGTGTGGGTCAAAGAAGGCCCAGGCACCGGCAAGGCGGTGGCGGAGTGGATGACGCACGGCGAATCCGAGATCGACCTCCACTCTTCGGACATCGCCCGTTTCCACGAACATCAAAGGACGCGCGCCCACGTGCGCGCGAGGGCGGCCGAGGGATTCAACAAAACCTACGGCATCGTCCACCCGAGCGAGCAGTGGGCGTCCAACCGCGAGATCCGTCTTGCGCCCTTCCACGTCCGGGAGCGTGAGCTCGGCGCCTTCTTCTTCGAGGCCGCGGGTTGGGAGCGGCCGTTCTGGTTTGAGTCGAACGCCCCGCTGCTCGAGGAGTTCGGCGAGCGGATCACGCGTCGCACCGCGGAGTGGGAGTCGCGGTGGTGGTCGCCGATCATCAACGCGGAGCACCTCGCCATGCGAGACCGGGGCGGCTTGTTCGATCTGTCCGCATTCACGATCTTCGACATCGTCGGGCCGGGCGCGTTGGCGTCCGTCCAGTGCGCCGCATTGCGCCAGATGGATGTGCCGGTCGGACGAGTCGTGTACACCCCGGTTCTGAGTCCGTACGGAGGCTTCAAGTCCGACCTCACCATCATGCGGCTGGGTGACGAGCACTTTCGCGTCGTCACCGGCGGCGCCGCCGGGATGTCCGACAAGAACTGGTTCCGCGACCATCTGGTCACCGGCGCCGAGCTGGTCGACCTCACCTCTTCGATGACGACGATCGGGCTGTGGGGCCCGCGGGCGCGCGACATCATGGCAAGCACGACCTCCGACGACGTCTCGAACGACGGCTTCAAGTTCGGCACCTGCCGCGTGATCGAGATCGGGACGCAGCGAATCCTGGCTTCACGCATCTCCTACGTGGGCGACCTGGGCTGGGAGCTCTACGTGCCCATCGAGCAGGGGCTGAAGCTCTGGGACACGCTCTGGGAGGCGGGGCGTCCCCATCGCATGGTCGCGTGCGGCATCGGCGTGTACGGCACGACCGGCCGCCTCGAGAAGTGCTACCGGGCGCACGGCAACGAGCTGGAGACCGAGTACAACGTCATCGAAGCCGGAATGGCCGCGCCGCGGGTCAAGCAAGAGGACTTCATCGGCAAGGCCGCGCATCTGCGACACAGGGAGGAAGACCCTGCCGCCATCCTCTGCACGCTGACTGTCGACGACCACCGTTCGAAGAGCGGCGAGAAACGGTACATGCTGGGCCGCGAACCTATCGTTCGCCGCGATGGCAGCCGCATCGTCGACCGGCGAGGCCGTGGTTCGTACGTCACCAGCGCCGGCGCGGGGCCGTCTGTCGGCAAGCACATCCTGATGGCGTACCTCACGCCCGAGGAGGCCGTCGTGGGCAACCAGCTGCTCGTCGAGTACATGGGCGAGCGCTACGCGGTCTCTGTCGCCGTCGCCGGCGCGACGCCTTTGTTCGACCCCGAGAACACGCGCATAAGGTCATAGGCAGTGCGGATTGCCGCCTGCATCAAGCGAGTGCCGATCACCGGAGGACGGATCGTCCTGACAGACGATGGGCGCGCGATCAACACCCAGCACCTCGGCTTCACGATGAGCCCGCACGAGGAGTGCGGCGTCGAGGAGGCGGTGCGGCTGATCGAGGCGAACAAGGGTGAGTCGGTCGTGCTGACTCTCGGGCCGCCGGAGGCGGTGGAGCAGCTGCGCGACGCCATGGCCCTGGGCATCGACCGGGCGATCCATCTCGCAACCGCGCCGGCGCGCGCGCAGGGCGCACAGCAAGACGACCAGGAGTGGGATGCCCAAGCCACCGCCGGCGCCTTGCTCGAGGCGATCCTGGCCGATGAGGCCACGTACGGGCCGTTCGACATCGTCTTCTTCGGCAACGAGTCGGCCGACTCAGGCGGCTTCCAGGTCGGTCTGCGCGTCGCGTATGCGCTTGGCCGGCCCTGTGTGACCGGTTTGAAGAAGGTCACCGTCGAGGGCTCGTCCGTGCGCTGCGAGCAGGAGGTCGAGGGCGGCCGCGACGTCTACGTCGTGCCTCTACCCGCGGTGCTGACGGTCAAGGAGGGCCTGAACCTCCCGCGCTATCCGTCGGTCCCCGGCCGCATGCGCGCGCGAAGCAAGCCGGTGGCGACGTCAGCGCCGCCGCGGCCGGCACCGCATCTCGAGCTCGTGAAGCTGTCTGTGCCGGCAGGCCAGGGCAGACGGGCCGAGTCGCTGGGCAACGGCCCGGCGGCGGCGCCTGCGGTGGTCGACATGCTGAGGTTGGCGGGGGTCCTGTGACGGTCCTCTGGCTGACCGATGGGAGCGAGCCTGCGCGCCAGGCGCTGACGCTCGGGCGCCTGTTCGGGGAGCCTCGGGCGCTGCCGATGGACGCGTTCCGCCCGTTCGCGCCGGACGCGCTCGCCGCGGCGCTGGCCGGGGCCGCCGACGAGCTCGACGTCGCCGCCGTTTTTGCGGCGGGCACCGAGCGCGGCAACGAAGTCATGGCTCGCCTTGCTGCCCGAACCGGCCTGCCTTTCGCGGCCAACTGCATCGCCGTCACGCCGGGCGATCCGGTCACCGTGACCCGCCTCCGCTGGGGCGGCAGCCTGCTCGAAGAGGCGCGGCTGCACAGCCCGCGACCGATCATCACGGTGGCGCCCTTTGCGGTTGGCGCCGACGAAGGTCCCGAGCCGGAGCCGGTCGATGTCGCGCCGGCAGAGGACCGGGATCGCGTCGTGCACGTCTCTGCGCACATGGCACCGAGCAATGGGGGCGTCTCGCTGGCCGAGGCGAAGGTCATCGTCAGTGGTGGTCGGGGGGTCGGCTCGAAGGAGGGCTTCGCGATCATCGAGGAGCTCGCCGGGCTTCTCGGCGCGGCGGTCGGCTGCTCTCGAGCGGTGACGAGCGCGGGATGGCGGCCGCACAGCGACCAGGTCGGCCAGACCGGCACCAAAGTCTCGCCCGAGGTCTACATCGCCTGCGGCATCTCCGGCGCGACGCAGCACATGGCGGGACTGAAAGGCGCGAAACGCATCCTCGCCATCAACTCGGACCCGCA
>JBKPCF010000051.1:0-13293 GCA_046727235.1 Candidatus Dormiibacterota bacterium | reverse complement strand
GAGAAACGAGTGGAGCGGGCGCTCCAGCGGGTGCGCCTCTCCGGCCTGGGAAGGCGGCGGCCGAACCAGCTGTCGGGCGGCCAGAGGCAGCGCGTGGCGCTCGCCCGAGCCGTGATCAACGAGCCGGAGGTACTGCTCCTTGACGAGCCGCTGGGCGCCCTTGACCTCAAGCTGCGGCAGGAGATGCAGATCGAGCTCAAGCAGATCCAGAAAGACGTAGGCATCACGTTCATCTATGTCACTCACGACCAGGAGGAGGCGCTGACCATGAGCGACCGGGTCGCGGTGATGTCGAACGGCCAGATCGAGCAGATCGGTTCCCCGGTCGACGTCTACGAGAAGCCCGCCACGGAGTTCGTGGCCGGGTTCATCGGGATCTCCAACGTGCTGGTGCGTGAGGGCGTCCGCTTCGTCATCCGCCCGGAGAAGATCCGCATGCTGGCCGAGGGGGACGAACCCAGGCCGGGCATGGCTGTCGAGCCCGGCCAGGTCGAGGAGGTGATCTACGTCGGGACCAGCACCCGCTACGTGGTCCGGCTGGACCGCGGCGAGCAGCTCGTTGCTGTGCGTCAGAATATGGACGCTCTCGGCGACGCCCAGAAGTTTGAGGGCCGGCCGGTGCGGCTGGCCTGGACACCTGAGCACACGTTTGTGCTCGACAAGGGGAGGTAGGAAGGCCCATGAAGCTCGGAGCCCTGGTTGCCGTTGCCGTGCTTGCGGTGACGGCGTGCGGATCGTCCCCGACCAGCACAGGGAACACTCAGGCTCAGCCGCCGACCGCGGGAATGAAGCCGCTCGACAAGGTCGGCCCAGGCGAAGGCCAGCTGAACCTGATCGCGTGGGAAGGCTACGTCGACGACTCCTGGGTGAAGGCATTCACGCAGCAGACCGGGTGCATGGTCAACGCCAAGTACGCCGGATCGTCCGACGAGATGGTCAGCCTGATGAAAGACGGCGGTGGCGGCCAGTACGACATGGTGTCCGCCTCCGGCGACGCGGACCTTCGGCTGATCTATGGCGGTGACGTCAGGCCGATGAACGAGAAGCTCATCCCTGACTGGACCAACTTCCAGCCGTTCTTCAAGAACCCGTCGTACAACACGATCAACGGCATCCACTACGGCATCTCGCTGCAGTGGGGCCCGAACACGCTGCTGTACAACACCAAGAAGTTCGTCAACAAGCCGACGAGCTGGCAGGTCATCTACGACCCGGCGAACAAGGGCTTGATCACCGTGCCGGACAACCCGATCCAGATCGCGGACGCCGCGCTGTACCTGAGCAAGACGCAGCCGAGCCTGGGCATCAAGGACCCCTACGAGCTCAACAAAAAGCAGTTCGACGCCACCGTGGCGCTGCTCACTCAGCAGCGGCCGCTGATCAAGAAGTACTGGGCGCTGGCGTCAGATGAGATCTCGCTATTTCAGAACGGTGACGTTGTGGTCGGGGCGGCATGGCCGTACCAGACGATCACGCTGAAGGCGGCCAACGCCCCGGTCGACGAGACCATCCCGTCGGAAGGCGCGACCGGATGGGGTGACACGTGGATGCTGGGGACCAAGGCGCCGCACCCGAACTGCGCCTACCTCTGGACCGCCTACGTCAGCACCGCTAAGGTGCAGGCGGAGCAGGCGCTGTTCTTCGGCGAGACGCCGGTCAACACGCAGGCGTGCGCGCAGATGGAAGCGCTTCAGGCCGGGTCGTGTGCGCAGTACCACGCCGACCAGACCGGCACCGCTTATTTCGACACCATCAAGTTCTGGAAGACGCCACGGCTGACCTGCTCGGACGGCAGCCAGAGCTGCATCCCGTACGACCAGTGGGTCTCCGCCTGGACCACGATCAAGGGCTAGCTTGGCTTTAGAAACGGCGAGGCGGCCTCGCTCCAAGGGGAGCGGGGCCGCTCCGTTGTCGGCGCTGTTCTGGCGGCGGCCGGCGCTGCGGCCGCTCCTGCTGCTCGCACCACCCCTCGGGTGGTTCGTCGTCATCTATCTCGCGTCGCTGGCGACGCTGCTGGTCACCGCTTTCTGGACGATCGATCCCTTCACGACCCAGATCGTCCAGGCATGGAACACGGACAACTTCCAGCGGATCATCAATGAGCCCGCCTACCGCACCATCATCGGCCGCACCGTGATCCTCGCCTCTCTGGTCACGGTCACGGACGCCGTCCTGGCATTCCCATTCGCCTACTACATGGCGCGCGTGGCATCGCGCAGGGTGCAGACGATCCTGTTCGCGGCGGTGCTGCTTCCGTTGTGGGCCAGCTACCTCGCGCGGGTGTACTCGTGGATCCTGATCCTCAACCACAACGGGCTGCTCAACTGGAGCCTGCAGTCGCTCGGACTGCCGGCGGCGAACATCGGCTACACGAACGTCGCGATGTGGTTGGTGTTCTCGTACATCTGGCTGCCGTTCATGATCATCCCGGTCTACGCAGCGCTCGAAAGGGTGCCGGAGTCGCTGCTCGAGGCCGCATCGGACCTCGGCGCCCGACGTTGGCGCGCGGTGCGCGACGTCGTGCTCCCGCTCGCGCTTCCAGGCGTGGTCGCGGGCTCGATCTTCACTTTCTCGCTGACACTCGGCGACTACATCACCCCGATCCTCGTCGGCGGCGCGGGGTCGACCTTCATCGGCAACGTCGTCTACACGAACGTCGGCATCGCCAACAACATCCCGTTCGCCGCCGCGCTGGCAACCGTGCCCGTGGCGATCATGGCCGTTTACCTTTTCATCGCCCACCGCCTGGGCGCGTTCGAGGCTCTTTAACCCGTGGAAGGCTTCTGGACGAGGCTGATGCTGCGAGTGTGGGTCGCCCTGATCCTGCTCTTCCTGTTCATCCCGATCGCGCTGATATTTGTGTACGCGTTCAACACGTCGAACATCCAGAGCTGGCCGATTCCCGGATTCACGCTCAAGTGGTTCACGTCGACCTGGGACGACCCCGACATCCGGCGGGCGCTCACTCTCTCGCTGCAGGCGGGGCTCACGTCAACCGCGCTCGCCCTCGTCCTCGGCTCATGCGCCGCGTTCGCGATCCATCGCATGACCTGGTTCGGGAAGGAGGTGGTGAGCCTGCTGTTCGTGCTCCCGCTGGCCCTGCCCGGGATCGTCACCGGCATCGCCCTGAACTCATTTTTCAGCTTCGGCGGCATCTCGCTGTCGATCTGGACGATCGTCGTGGGGCACACGACCTTCTGCATCGTCGTCGTCTACAACAACGTGCTCGCCCGCCTGCGTCGAACCCAGGGCTCGCTGATCGAGGCGGCGATGGACCTCGGCGCAAACGGGTTCCAGGTCTTTCGAGACGTCACCCTCCCCCTGATCGCGACCTCAGTCGTCGCGGGGGCCATGCTGGCTTTCGCCCTCTCTTTCGACGAGGTCATCGTGACCACGTTCACCGCCGGCGCCCAGAACACACTCCCCCTCTGGATCTTTGGCGCGATCCGTCTGGGTCAGCGCCTGCCCGAGGTCAACGTGGTCGTCTCGTTCGTGATCCTGGTCACGATCATCCCGGTCGTGGTCGCGGCGCGCCTCACCGGCGGCGGCGGCACGACGAGATTGCCGGCTGCTCGCTAGATCAGGAGGGACAGCACCCAGAGCGCAAGACCGATCGCGATCAGGTTCAGCTTCCGGTAGCGCCAACCGATCGCCGAGGCCACGAATGCCACGAAGGCCAGGAGCAGAAGGATCGTGCTGAAGTTCAGGCTCGACACTCGAGGGATCAGCTCCGCAAGCGACCATACCGCCAGGCCGACGGCGATGAGATCCACCTTGCGCCACGTGAACCCGATGACCGCCAGGGCGAACGCGATGAGGGCGACCACGAGAAGGATGGTGTTCATGGGGCGTATTTTCGGCCAGGTGCCGTCGATTTGAGCCGCCGGATGACCGACCCGGCAAACGCCATGGAGCTGAACCTCACTGGGCACGCGCTGACGCCCGGAGCCCAGCGCAGCTGGTGGCTGCGCGAGGCGCTCGCCCTGGAAGACCCGCAACCTTGCCCACCCTTGAGCGGCAAGATCAAAGCTGACGTCGTCATCGTCGGCGGGGGCTTCACCGGCCTGTGGACCGCTTACTTCCTGACCGAGCGCAACCCGAACCTGGGAGTGGTGGTGCTCGAGCAGGACATCTGCGGGGGCGGACCGAGTGGGCGCAACGGCGGCTTCGCCAGCGGCTGGTGGGACGAGCTGCACGGGCTGGTCAGCCTGTACGGGCCGGCCGCGGCGGTCGAGGCGTGTCGCGCCATCTCAAAGAGCATCGACGCGATCGAAGGGTTCTGCGCGAGGCATGGCGTCGACGCCTGGCTCCGCCGCGGCGGCTACATGTACGCGATCACCGCGGCGGCGCACGAGAGGCTGCGCGACCAGATGGTCGAGCTGGCAGCCGAGGTCGGCGCGAAGGGCGAGCTTGTCGCTCTTTCAGCCCCGGAGGTGAAGGCGCGATGCGAGTCGCCCGCGTTCCGCGGCGGCGCGTTCATGCGAGACGGAGCCTCAGTGCAGCCGGCCCGGCTGGTGCGAAGCCTGCGCCGCGTCCTGCTCGAACGGGAAGTCTCGATCCACGAGGCAACCCACGTCACCGGCATTGACGGGACGGACGCCCTCACACCCGGCGGCGAGGTGAAAGCGCGCCACGTGGTCCTCGCCGTCAACGCGTGGGGAGTCGGCTGGCCGCAGCTCAACCGCAGGCTTGTCGCCTGGAGCAGCTACATCGTCATGACCGCCGCGGCGCCCGGGCTGTTGAGCGAGATCGGCTGGACGGGTGGCGAGCTCATAAGCGACTTCCGCACATCGCTGCGCTACTTCCGCACCACGCCAGACGGACGGATCGTTTTTGGTGGCGGCGGCGGGCGGGCACGGCGTCACGTCGACGCGATGTTCACGAGCGACGCGCGCGCTGTGACCGAGACCGCGGAAGGTTTCAGGTTGATGTTTCCGACGTTTGCCGAGGTGCCGATCGAGGACGCGTGGGGCGGTCCGATCGACGTGTCGCCGACGCACCTGCCCACGTTCGGGCGCGTCGCCGGCACCAATATCTACTACGCGAACGGCTACACGGGCAACGGCGTCGCGCCGACCCACCTTGCGGGACGCGTCCTCGCGGATCTCATCACGGGTGCGGACACAGACGAGGTCCGCCTGCCGATGGTCAACGCCCGGCCGCGCGCCTTCCCGCCTGAGCCGCTACGGTCGTGGGGCGCGGCCGTTGTGCGGCGGGCGATGATCGCCAAGGAGACAGCGGAGGAAAGGGGGCGGGAACCGGGGTTTGTCATCTCGCAGCTCGCGAAAACGCCGCGCAGGATGGGCTACCTACTGGGGCCGGACTAGATCTCCGAGGAGATGGACACCCCACCCTTTCGGCATCAGGCGCTCGGACATGACAGAGGCCTGGAACATGAACCCGTTCACCGCGAGGTAGGTGGGATCAGGGACGACGCGCATGTCGTAGACCTTCAGCCCCGACGCCTGTGCGTGCCTGCGAATCGCCTCGACGGTGTTGGCGCGGTACTGGACCGGGAACGTGTCCGCCTCCTCACGTCCGTAGAAGCGGGGCACGATTCGCCGCTGCAGGGTCGGGATCGCCTTGCCGATCCGGTTGGCAAGCATGAGCGGGTTGCGAATGTTCGGCGTGAGAAACACGAAATGCCCGCCCGGGCGCAGAACACGGCGGACTTCGCGCAGCGTGACCGCCGGGTCCCTCAGGTGTTCCAGCACCCACAGGCAGACGATCAGGTCGAACGTTTCGTCGACGAAAGGCAGCTGCTCGCCCAGGCCCCGGACCACCGGCATTCCTGCCGCACGGTGCCCGGCGAGTGACGGCGGGTCCGGGTCGATGCCGGCCGCCAGCTTGACGTCTCGCCAGATGAGCTCCACCACCCCGCCCCGGCCGCAGCCGAGGTCGAGCACCTGGCTCCGCGCTGTCGCGTGGCTGCGCACCATCGCCTCGAGCTGGTCACCGCTCGATTGCCAGCCCGGCCGGATCGCTCGATACCGCTCCCGGTAGGCGTTCTGCACCGGGAGGGGCAGGAAAGCCCGCTCCTCTGCCTGCGCCATGCACGGGCATTCTGACCTCAGGCGTGCAGCGCCGCAAGCCGCGGGCTGCAGCCCTCCTCGCTCATCTCCCCGCTCCTCAAAAGAGGCGTGACCACCGGGCGAATTGGGAATAACTCGAACGTATGGCGAAAGGAGATTTTGTCGAGGTCCTGGTTGACGCCGGCGGCGGCGCGTCCCGCGAGTACCTGATCGAGGCGACTCGTGCCGGGCGCAGCGTAGAGGTTCGCAGCTCACGAACGACCGTCGAGGTTCGCGAGCTGACGCGCAACGGGGGCGTGGTCCGAACCGCGCGGTTCGTGGCGCCCCGAGTGCTCGCGGTGGTCGAACACCCCAAAGCGGCCTAACTAGACTCCCATCTGTGGAGGAACTGCTCGCCGCGTGGGATGGCGAGTCAGTCGCGATCCACCGTGACCGCGCAACCGAGACGTGGATGTTCATCTGCATCCACTCGACCCGGCTGGGTCCCGCGGCCGGCGGTACGCGCATGAAGCACTATCCCCGGCCCGCCGACGCCCTGGCCGACGGTCTGCGCCTTTCCGAGGCGATGACCATGAAGTTCGCCAGCGTTCAATTCCCGTACGGCGGCGGCAAGGCCGTCATCGCGCTGCCCGGTCCGGCGATCCCCAAAGGCGAGGCGCGGACGCGGCTCCTCCGCGAGTTCGGCGCCCTGGTCAACTCGCTCGGCGGCACTTACAGCTGCGCCCCGGACATGAACACGTCGGCGGCCGACATGGACGTGATCGCAGAGTCGACGCCGTACGTCTTCTGCAAGACCGAGGCGGCGGGCGGCTCGGGCGACACCGCTCCCGACACCGCGGTCGGCGTCCTTCACGGCATCCGCGCAAGCTGCCGATACGCGTTCGGCTCGGATGACATGAGCCAGCGGACAGTGTTGGTCCAGGGTGCAGGTCGAGTCGGCGGCCGGCTCATCGAGCTTCTGATGGAGGCGGATGCCGCTGTAATCGCCACCGACATCGATGGCGCGCGCCGATCCGCCCTGGCCGAAAAGGGCATCCGCGTAGTGGATCCAGAAGCCGCGCTGAGCACAGAGTGCGACGTGCTGTCGCCATGCGCCACCGGCGGGATCATCAATGCCCGCTCGATTCCCGAGCTGCGCTGCCGGGTGATAGCCGGCGCGGCCAACAACCAGCTCGAGGATCCCGCAGACGCCGACCTTCTGCGGGAGCTAGGCGTGGTCTACGCGCCGGACTTTGTGATCAACGCCGGCGGGATCCTTCACGGCGGCGGAATCGAGGGCCTGCGCTGGACCCGCGAGGAGCTCGAGGCAAATCTCGCCGGGATCGGAGACGCCGTCTTCGCGATCCTGCAGTCAGCAGATCGCGACGGCACCAGCACCGACGCCGCGGCGAGGAAGATCGCCCTCGAGCGGATCGAGCGGGCTCAGGGTTTGCGGGCCCGGATGTAGGCGCTCCCGACCTTGCCCACGCCGGGCATGTTCTGGATCGAGTGGACGACGAACTCTGGCTCCACAAAACCGGCGCCCACGAGCGCGGCCCGGTACTCGTCGATGGGGATGGTGCCCGATATGCAGCCCGCCCACGAGTCCAGGCGCTTCTTCAGCTCTGGGCTCAGCGGCTCCAGCTCGACCATGTCCGCCACCGCGAACCGTCCGCCAGTGCGCAGGACCCGGTGCGCTTCCCTGATCACGGCCCGTTTGTCCTCCGCGAGGTTGATCACGCAATTCGAGATCACCACGTCGACCGCCGCGTCGGGCAGCGGGACGTTTTCGATCGATCCTTTCAGGAAGCTGGCATTCGCGATGCCGGCTCGATCTCGGTTGCGGTTTGCAAGCTCGAGCATCTCGTCGGTCATGTCGACGCCGTAGGCATGCCCGCCTGGCGACACGCGCCTGGCTGACAGAAGGACATCGAGGCCCGCCCCCGAGCCCAGGTCGAGAACGACCTCGCCGGGCCGCAGGTCGGCGAGCATGGTCGGGTTGCCGCAGCCGAGGCTGACCGCATCGCTCAGGCCGATCGCTTCGAGCTCCTCAGCCGGGTAGGCGCCCGCGCATCCGCAGTCCAGTCCGTCGCCCTGACAGCAGCCGAGCACCGTCAGTTGCCTGGCTGCGGTTGCGTAATGCACCCTGACGGCTTCCTTGACCTCGCTCATGTCCACCCCTCCATTACGAATCCATCGATATACGTCGATGGATACGGTAACATGAACAGGGCGTGTTGAGAGAGCTTCCGGTGGTTCGCGAGCGAGGGGTGTGCTGCGCCCTGCCGGCTGTGAAGGCGAGCTGGGCCGAGGAGCGAGCGGAGCTGATGAAGGCCCTGTCCGACACCACGCGCCTGACCATGCTCGCGTCGCTCTGGAAGGCGGCGGCGCCGATCTGCATCTGCGACTTCACCGCCGGGCTCAAGCTGACACAGCCCACCATCTCCCACCACATGGCGAAGCTGAAAGAGGCCGGGCTGGTCGAGTCGGAGAAGCGCGGCATCTGGATCTACTACCGCCTCCGCGACAAACTGCCGACAGAAACACGAAAGTTGCTAAGCCAACTGCTCGAATAAGTTTTCGCCGTTACTGTTACCGCGTGCGCGTGCGCGGGGCAGCCCTCGTTGTGATGCTCGCGTTGGCGGCGTGCACCAGCTCGAACCCCACGTCAGGCCGCACCCCGTCGCCTCACGCGTCCTCGAGCTCCGCACCAACGCCATCCGGCACCGAGTCGGGCATCCCCCGCGGCTCACCAGGACCGGCAAGCCTGGTCCACTGCACCGCTGCCGTGCCGGCGGGCGACAACCTGGTCATCGGCACGGTGGTCGGTGACCCGACGGTCGTCGTGCGCGACATCCAGGATCCGGCGAACGCCAAGAACCTGTGCAGCTTCGACTCGAACGTTCTCTCGCCGCAGTTCGTGAGCGGCTCCTCGGTCGCCTATGAGACGGCGGACAACCAGATCGTCATCGCGCCACTCGCGGGCGGACCCACGACCCTTGTCGCCTCGTACCGGGCCGGCTCCGGGCAGTACGCGGTCAGCCCCGACGGCCATTCCATCACCTATCTCGACGGAAATGCGTGGCGGCTCGTCAGCCCATCAGGCAATCGCGTCCTGTCCACATTGCCGGCGGTGCCCGGCCGCGGCGTCAGCCCAGACCAGGACGACAGCTTCCTCAGCTTCTCGCCTGATGGCACCTACCTCGCCCTATTCCAGACCTTCCATGTGGGCGGAACCGGCGAGACCGCGCCGGACCAGATCCGCCGCGCCAATGACGGCGCGCTCGTCTACTCCACCTCAGGCATGACGATGGCGGTCTGGGCATCGGTGCCAAGCCGCCTGTTCTTCCGCGACGCCACCGGAAACATCCACCGCTGGGACCCGTCCGCCGGCCTGTCCTCCATGACCACCCTGCAGTGGATCCGGCCCCACCAGTCGCCGGACGGGCGCTGGATCGCTTACACGTTCCGCACTGCCAGCGGCATCGGCGGAATCGGTTTCTACAGCGTGCAGTCGAACAGCGTATCCAACACCACGCCACCCGGCCGCTCCGGCGTGAAGTTCCTCACCAACGACCTTGTCTGGTACATCGGCGAGCGCGCGTGCTCGACCTGTTTCGGCGGCCAGCCGCAGCCGACCGGTGTGTCTTACATCTACAGCATCGCCGGTGCGTCAGAGATCACGTCACGCCTGGCGAGCGTCAACGACGCGTGGCCGCACCTCACGGCTCCGGCGCTGTAGCGTTCCGTCAGGCCATCTCGCGCCGGCGCTGGTCGCGCTGCTCACGGTCCTCGAGCCCGACCATTCGCTCCATGATTCCGCGGTACTGAAGCAGGGCCAGGCGCATGCCTTCGGTCTTGTCGCGCGATGAATAGCCAAGCCTGTGCGCCTTCTGCGCCTCTTGCGGCAGGTCGCGCTCGGTGAGGGGATGGCCGCGCTCCCGCAGCACGGACATGACCAGCGCCTCCGCCTCGCGTACCGCCTGTTCCGGCGCGTCGACGAACTTCATCTCGATCTCGTCCCACTGGCCTATGTAGTGGTCGCGGGACTCCGCCGGCAGCGGCCGCAGCTTCGGCCGAGGCCGGCCGACGCCGGCAGCTCGAACGAGGAAAAGCAGGACCACGACCACCAGGGCGACGATGAGGATCGGGATCAGGGTTCCTGTGTCCATCTGAGTCGGCACCTCCAAATGAAGGAACGCCAGCCCAGCGCCTTCGACCCGTTCAGAAGGGATTCGAGTCGCTAAGAGGGACTCCAGGCCCGAATCCGCGATTACATTTCGGGCGTGGTTGCATCTTCGGCAACGCTGAGATCGGGCCGAGATCGGTCGCCCTGGGGTCTGGCCCTGGCCAACCGGCGCTTCCGCTGGCTCCTGCTGGTGTTGGCGGGCGTGCCGATCGGCCTGGCGTACGTCTGGTACGGCTTCTTCAAACCGCTCCTGTCGGACGAGGCGACCGACTTCGTCAACACCTACATGGCCGGCGCCCGTGTTCTCGCGAGCGGTGGCGATCCCTACCAATGCAACGTCGGCCTATGCGGCGGACATCCTCACTACCTCCTCTTCTATCCACCGCTGCCGTTCTGGCTCGCTCAGCCGCTCATCGGGTTCGACGAAAAGGTTGTCGCAGGCGTCGCGCTGGTGATTGCGAACGTCTTTCTTTTCTGTTTTGTGTGGCTCGTCGTGCGTGCGCTGCGCGTTCGCGACCCGCAGTTCACGCTGATCGTGCTGCTCGCGTCCATCAGCTTTCCGCCGACGCTCACGGAGGTCCAGAACCGCAACCTGCAGGTCGCGGTGCTCATGCTCAGCGCCGTCTTGCTGCTTGCATGGCTGAGCGGCGACCGCTGGTGGGGCGGTGCTGCTCTCGGCGTCGGACTTGCGATCAAGTTGATCCAGGCGCCACTCTTGCTCCTCAGCATTTGGGGTCGAAGGTTCGTGCTGGCCGCGACGTGCGCCGTCTCGTGGGCCGTATTGTGGATGGTCGCCGCACCGCAACTCCTCCCCGAGTACCTGCTGAAGGTTGCGCCGTCACAGGCGCAGGGATCAGGTGAGGTGATCAACGTCGCTCCATTCGGAACGGTGAATCGCCTCCTGCATCCGGAAACCCTCTACAACTCGGGACAGGGCGGAGGCATGGTCGTCGTGGCTCTCGCCGCGCTGGCCGGCGTCGCCGTTGTGATCTTCACGGTGTGGCGCCTCGGCGCGCCGCGAGCTGACCGCCAGGGACGCGCGCTCGAGCTTGCGGCTGGAGTCGCTGCGTCGCCGCTTCTGGTGACTCTCGCCTATGCGGGTCAATTCGTTCTTCTTCTGCTGCCGATGATCGTGCTCCTCGATTTCGGCTTGAGATCGCGAACGCGATCCATCGTCATCGCAGTGATCGTGAGCTGGGTCCTGGTGGGACCGTCCTACCTGGCGTTCACCAACGCGATGGCCGCTGGATTTGGATTTCCGCTGCTGTTCCAGCTCTGGGCCAACTCGGCGGTCGCCGGCGTGGTGGTGCTGTGGCTGGCCACGCTGCAGGCGCTGAAGCTGCACGCATCGGAAGCTGACTAGTACAGGCCAGGGCGCAACCGACGTGTCTCGCGGGCCGGCTTGATCTTCTCCGGTCGATGCCGGTCCCAGGCTTGCACGCAACTCTCGCACGTGCAGCCGGGACCAGCCGATAGCGACCGCGAGCGGCGCGATCCGTGGATCAGTTGCAAGAACGTTTCAACGATATTTCTGCGACGTAGTGCTGCCATGTTGCCTCCGGGGTTAGGGGACCGTTAGCAGGATTAACGCTGTTAGCTCAAAAAACCTGCTCCGGGCAGGTTTGGTTAGTCCGCTGCCCTTCAGCGTTAGAGCTTTCCACCGAGGGGTTCGGGGTCGAATTTCAAGCCGTAGTCAGCGATTCAGGAGGGTTTCATGCATAGATTTCGATTGGCCATCCTCGGGGCCGCCGCAGCGACTCTGCTGCTTGGCGGCGCCAGCGCTCTGGCCATGCAGGAGGGCGCGGGTGGCACCGACCCGGACTCCCACGGCGACGCCGTGGCCTCCGCGGCTCGCAACTGTCCACACGGAGCGAGCGGCGTCCACGGCCATTGCGTGAGCGCGATCGCCTCGACCGAGGGGCAGGAGAACCGCGAAGGCGCGCAGTCCGATCGCGTCCACGCCTGTCAGGCCGCCGACAGGGCTGAAGACGCAACTGAGACGAAGCCTGCCAGGGGCGACAAGGCCGCGAAGGCCGCCGACAAGACCGAAGACAGGACCGAGCACGACGCGTGGGTCGCCTGCGTGCATGCGGCAACCGGGTCCGGCAGCTGATCCAATGACCTGGTAAGCCGCGTGATCACCAGGAAGTAAATAGGAAACCGAAGGGGGCGGAGCCTCAGCTCCGCTCCTTTTCTTTTTGGCTTTAGGCCTGCGCCGGCGGTGGCGGCGGCGTCATCGGAGCTGGGCCCACCTGCTGTCGCTCGAACCACGTGATGACCCCTGCCGTGATCGCCGTGCTGTACGGGATCGTGAAAAGCAAGCCGACGCAGAGGAGGCAGAAGCCGAGACCGCCGATGATCCGGGCGACGTAGATGAGGAGTCCGGCGACCACGCTGTTGTTCGGGTTGCTGGTTGACATCTGCCAGATTCCGTTGACGTCGAAGCCACCTGAGAACCCGGTGCGATAGGTGTTGAGAACGATCGCCGGGGTCAGGAACGCGAGGAACAGGCTCAGCGCGAAGCTGACCAGCTGGCCGAAGCCACTGGGGCCTGAATAGGTGCCGTTCTGGCTCGTGTTGGCGCCGATGCCCCCGAGGACGATGCCCGGAATCGCGAAGACGAGTCCCCACACCAGGAGGACGACAAACAGCACGATTCCCCGCTCGAGGTGGAAGCCGGCGGGGGGCAGCTCCCGCCGTCCGGCGCGGTAGTTGTCGATGAGCATCACCAGCCAGCCCGCCAGTGCGATCCAGCCGACGATAGGGATGATGAAGATCAGGCCCTGCAAGACCATCTTGCCGAACCAACCCGGATCCTGGAACGGCCACGAAAAACTGTCGCCTACGCTCGTCACGGCCCGAGAGTGTAAGGCCTAACGGCTCGCCGCGGACGCCGACCTTTGAAGCGCGGCGAGATTGGCACCGTACAAATGTCCCCCCGCCACTAGGTCACGTGTTCCATTGCAAGTGAGCCGCAACAAGCCTTGACTAGAGCCTGGTCCGCTGCCGTTTCGGGTGCCGCAAGAGCGCCGCTTTCCCGATGCGACAGCGGATCGCCATTTCCCAGGCCGCGTATCGGCCGGTCGTGACCGC
>JBKPCF010000050.1:0-29841 GCA_046727235.1 Candidatus Dormiibacterota bacterium | reverse complement strand
GGCCGTGGAGGTAGTGGAGCGCGGCACGGAAGTCCATGTCCTGGTGTCGATAGAAGGAATCGCGGCCCAGCCGCATCGCGACCGGCGACTTGCGAGCAAGCGCCTCGGCGATCTCGTCAACCGTCGAGTCGAGCTGGTCGTGTGGCACGACCCGGTTGACCACCCCCAGCGCCTGGAGCTGCATCGCGGTCCAGCGGTCGCCGAGCATCTCCATCTCGAGCAGCACCTTGCGCGGGATGTTCCGGGACAGGATGGCCTGGATCATCATCGGCCAGATCCCGACGTTGATCTCGGGCGTGCCGAAGGTCGCGGTGTCGACAGCGACGAGCAGGTCGCACGAGCAGGCCAGACCGAGGCCGCCCGCCAGCGCGTGCCCATTGACCCTGCCGACGATGGGCTTGCCCAGCTCGGCCATGAGGACGAACAGGTCGACGAAGAGGTCGCGGCTCCGGTAGCGCTCGAGGCCGGACATCTCGCCGTCGAAGCTGCCGAGGTCCGCGCCGGCGCAGAAGACGCGCCCCGCCCCGGTCAGCACCACGACCCGGGTCTCAGGCTCTTCCTTGCACCACCGGAGCGCCGACGTGAGGTCGCGGAGCATCGTCGCGGAAAGGGGGTTGCGCTGGTCGGGCCGGTTGAGGGTGACGGTGGCGACGTGCCCAGCGGCGTTGACCAGAACCTGCTCCAGGACTGGAAGCTCGGTCACGTCGCTATTTTCCGTCCCTGCCTGGCGGGGAAGGTATGTCAGGCCACCAAAGCTTGCCTGGCGGGGATCCGTTAGGCGATATGACTGCACTCCTTAACAAAAATACTTTGCCTGTCCTATTTGGGACTTTCAGAATTGCACCGAACCTGCAACCGCTCCTGTCACCCAAAGTTAGGCCCGCAATCGCTTAAAGCACACAATCCGCCCGCCCCACAAAGAAATGAAAGTCAAGTCCCGCGACGCCTTCGCGACGTCTGTCGCGGCCGGCCCCGAAGGCTCGATCGATCTCGACAAGCCGATTTTCACGCTCAGCGTGGCTTCGGAGATCCTGGAAGTGCATCCCCGCACTCTCATGATGTACGAGCACTTGAGCATGATTTCGCCCAAGCGCACCGTTACGAATCGAAGGCGCTATTCGCGCCGGGACGTGATGAAGCTCCAGGCAATCCAGACCTTGACCCGCGAACATCACGTCAATCTCGCTGGCGTTCGCTACATCCTCGCCCTGCTCAAGCGGCTGCAGAACGCAGGAGTAGACCCCCCGGAAGACCTGAAGAACCTGGACGTGACCCAGATCGACGTCTGAGCAAAAACCCGGTTTAAGGGAAAGGCAACAAAGAGGCAAATGTCAAAGAAAAGAAGGCGTTTAGAGATCAAGGTCGATCCGATACCGGCGATGTACATGGAAGAGACCGCTTCCTGCCCCGTCTGCGGCCGCGATGCCCAGGCGATCGGGCGGCGGCATGTTCAGATCGTTTTTCGCTGCGACGGCTGCAAGGTCGTCTTCAAGCGAAACCGGCACTGGCCGTACATCTACTAGGGCTTCGGTCTCCTTCCGCCCGGCTGCCGACGTCGTAGGGCGGTGACCGCCGGCCTGACGTAGCCGAGGAGTCCGGTCCGCGGGGCGCCGAGCAGCTCCCAGGCACGGCCAAGACCGACCGCGTACGCGCCCATGAGCACCAAAAGAAGGTTGATCAGCACTCCCTTGTCGGTGGGATCGCGCCACAGCTGGATGCCGAGCACGAACTCATAGGCGTAGATCGCGACGCTGCCAAGAAAGAGGAACACGCCTCGCCCCACGTTGCCTGCCGAGCGCCACTGCCTCACCAGACCCAGTAGGGCCAGCGTCTGCAGCGCCGCCGGGATGGAGACGATGGTCACCACGATCCCGAAGCGCACGTCTGGGACCAGACTCAAGAGCGAGATGAAGAAGATGTTGGTCAGGGCGCTGAAGGCGCTGAGCGCCTGCGCCTGGCGAACCGCTTCGGACTGCTGACCGAATACGCGCTCGGGTGCGACCGACACCGAAACGAACAGCAATCCGATCAAGGCCGCGCTCGCTCCGACGCTGGCCAGGAAGAACGTCTGGAACTCAGAGGTGACCACGAGGCGCAAGTTTGAAGCCTCCGCGCACGTACCCTAGATAGGGGGATGAGACGCACAGGGCGGACGGCCCTCTACGGAGCCTTGCTCGGCCTGGCCACGGTCGCGGTGGCCGAGGCGGTTCGCCCGCGCGGCGGCACCACCCTCCTCTTGAATTGGGACGAAGTGCGCCACATGGCACATGCCAGGCTCGAGGATCCGACCCTCGAGCCCGAACGTCTGGCCTCGGCGGCAGCAAGCTATCGTGCCCTCGCCGACAAGCTCGAGAAGCCGCTGCTGGGATTCGTAGGCGTGCTGCCACGCGGCGCGGAGATGCCGCGCTTTGACGCCCTCGACCGCGAGGGGTGGGTCGATCTGAACCTCGGCATCCTTCGTCGCGTCGTCGATCCGGTGCTCGAAGCCGGCCGCATGCCCAACTCGCTAATCGTCGAGGTGGGCCGAATGGGCGTCGACCGCTACGTCGGCTACATGCTCGCCTTCCTCGGCCGGCGCGTCCTCGGCCAGTACGACCCGCAGCTTCTCGGCGCCGAGCCGATCGGTGGTGAGGGCCTGTACCTGGTCGAGACCAACGTCCAGGAGTGGCAGCAGCACGCGAACCTGCCGGACGAGGACCTCCGGCGCTGGCTGATCCTCCACGAGATGACGCATGCATGGCAGTTCGCCGCTCATCCTTGGCTGCGGCGCCACATGGAAGAGTCGATGAAGGTGCTTGTCGATTCGGTCACCCGTCGCGGTCCGGCCGTGGCGCGCTTTGCGGCTTTCGCAGGGGTGCTGCCGGCGCAATGGCGCGTGATGCGCAAGGTGCAGGGCACGATGTCGGTGATCGAGGGCTACAGCAACCTGGTCATGAACCAGCTCGGCCGCAAGCTCCTGCCCGGATTCGACCGCCTGGAGCACGCCTATCGCGAGCGGAGCTCAGGCAAGAGCGCGCTGGAGGTCTTGATCTGGAAGCTGACCGGGCTCGACCTGAAGCTGCAGCAGTACCGCCGCGGCGAAGCCTTCTGCCAGGCGGTGTACGACCGGCACGGGATCAACATCCTCAACCGCGTCTGGGACGGTCCGGAGTCGATGCCCCGGCTCAACGAGCTCGGCAACCCGGCCGCGTGGTACCGCCGGACCTCGGTCTAGAGCGCTCTAGTCCCGGAGCTCTTCCTGGGCGGTCTCCTCTGAGATCGGCATCACCGCAACCGGCAGGTCGCTGATGTCGAAGTAGCGGACCACCTTGCTCATGCGCTTGGCGATCCCGACCTGCACCTTGACGCCGAGTGACAACCGGCCGAACACCCAGACCTCATCGGAGCGGGCGAGCAGGTTGTTCATCGCCTCGCGCACGACCTCCTTGGAGACGGTGTGCATGAGGTAGTAGTCGAAGAGCATGAACGGGCTGATCGGCACCAGTCCTGAGTCGAGGACGAACTTCTGGATGTGGGCGCGCCAGTAGAAGCTCTTGTTGGACATCGCGACGTAGACGAGCCGCTTGGGATGGCGAAGCGTCTCTTCCGCCTGGTCGCGAGCGCTGGGCTTGGTGGTGGGCTGGAAGATGCGTTCGAGGATGTCCTCGGCCGCCTTGCCCGTTATCGCCATCTACCGCGCACTAGCACCCCTGATCGAAAAATGAATTAAACGGCGGCTATCGTAACAGTCGTGCCCGCGCGCTCCCTTTTCGACCTATCGGGGAGGGTCGCCCTCGTCACGGGGGCCAGCCGCGGGATCGGCGGCGCGATCGCCGAGATCCTCGCCGAGCATGGCGCGTCGGTCGTCCTCAGCAGCCGCAAGCAGGCCGACCTGGACGCCGAAGCCGAGCGGATCAACAACCGTTACCCGGAGAGGGCGGTCCCGATCGCGGCCCACGCAGGTCGGCCGGAGGAGCTCGAGCGCCTGGTCGGCGACGTCATGGAGCGCTTCTCGCGGATCGACATACTGGTCAACAACGCGGCGACCAACCCCTACATGGGTCCGGTGATGGGTGCCGAGCTCGCGGCGTGGGACAAGACCTTCGAGGTCAACCTTCGCGGCGTCTTCGTCCTTACCAGGCTGGTCTATGCCGCCTGGCTGGAGGCCCATGGAGGCGCGATCGTCAACATCGCCAGCATCGGCGGCCTTCGGCCAGGCATTGGGCTCGGGATCTACAACGTGACGAAGGCCGGCATCATCATGCTCACTCGACAGCTGGCTCGCGAGATGGGCGGAAATGTGCGAGTCAACGCGGTCGCCCCAGGCGTCATCAAGACCCGCTTTGCCGAGGCGCTGTGGGGCAATGAGGCGATCCTCGAGCGCATCCTCGCCCAGAACCCGCTGGGTCGCATCGGCATGCCCGAGGAGGTCGCCGCAGCGGTGCTCTTCCTCGCCTCCGACGCGGCTAGCTACGTGAACGGTGAGGTGCTTGTCGTCGATGGGGGCGGCGGGGGCGACCTTTAGCAGCGGTTGACGTTTCGTTCAGGGCCCCTTCGACCTCGCCATCCCCGTTTGCCGAGGCGACCTGCCGGCTGTGGATGAAGTCTTCGAGCTCTTTTTCGTACTGGTATGCATGTCGATCGGGCTCGTAGCGCAGCACGCGCCGATGCTGGACGAAGTCTTCGAACGCCGCCCGCGTGTCTCGCGTCGCGCGGAAGCCGAGCTCGCGAGCCGCCTTGGTGGTGGACAGCGTGCGTCCCCACCGCAGCAGGTCGAGCAGCTGCGGCGATAGAAAGGCGACCCTCGCCCGCCGGATTGCAAACGCGGCCAGCCCCAGCCCGACAGGCGGGAGCAGGGGCGCGTGGAGCTTTCCCGCGGCGTCGAGCAGCACGCTCAGCGGTTCGTTGCCCGGCGGTGCGATGTTGTACGCGCCGCCTGGCCCGCGCCTGGTCGCGAGCACGACCGCATCGATGCAGTCGTCGCGGTGAATCAGCTGCAGCGGCGGGTCGTAGCCGATCACGGTCGGCACGACCTCGAGGTCCAGGTATCGCGCCAGGGGTTGCGGCTCGTCGGGATTGAGGCTGTTGGCGAAACGCAGGGCGAGGATCGTGATGCTCGGATTGCGGACCGCGAAATCACTGACGTAGGACTCGACTTCGACGATGTCGCGCACGAACTGATGGCGCGAGTTGATATCGAGGCGATGGTCCTCGCGGATCCCCGTGGGTAGGTCGAACCGCGATCCGTACACGTGGCCGGATGACTTGAGGACGAATCGGCGCACCGGGCTCCCTTCGCCGGCACACCCTGCCAGCAGGTTGAGCGTGCCGATGACGTTCATCTCGTGCGCACGGGCGGGATCCATGTCGAATGAGTCGATGCGCGTGAGCGTGTGCACGACCGTGTCGACGCCGACCGCGCGCACGAGCTTGCCGATGAGCGAGTGGCGGATGTCGAGCTTCAGGTAGTCGGCGCGGCCGAGGTCGTAGCGCGGCTCGCGGACGTCGATGCCGATGACCTCGGCGACATCGGGGTCCTCGACGAGCCGCTGCACGACGAGCGCACCCCACCATCGCGCAACCCCGGTGACGAGGACTCGTCTCTTCTTGCCCACCGTCAGCCAGTCTACCCAGCGCAGCTTTGGCGGCCGACTCCACATGTTCCGGCGTCACCTTGGCGATCGGGTTTACCTACCTAATCCAGATCTCACCGACGTTGCCTTGGCGGCCGACTTTATGTCGGCCGCGACAATGCCTCTTTCGTCTCCCAAGCGCGCTGCCCCAAGTGGCTACTGAAAAAATCCGAACCGTATACCGGAATGGGAGCAGCGCCTGCGGCGAAGCCGCACGCGCGATGAGGGAAAACCATCTGGGTTTTCCCTCATATGTCTTTCAGTAGGTTCGTTTGATTACGTCGCGCTCCATCAACGCGACGGCGCGGGAGACCGTGTCCAGCAGCGGGGATCGTGCCTGGCGCAGCGCGAACTCGAGCTGCCGCAGCAGTGAGTAGAGCGCCTTCATCGCCTTGATCGCGTCGCCGATGTCGACGTTGGCCGGCAGCGGTATCTTGTCGAGTGGCTCGCCCGACGACCATCGATATGCAAAGTCGATGTAGTCGTGGGACGGCGCTCTCAGGTTCGGCTCATCGAGTTGAGGGGGGAGGTCCCCCCTGGAGGCGCCAGGCCCGGCAAAGCCGGTTCCTGGCGCACCCCCCTGATCTCGCTCCATGTCCGCGAACCTGAAGTACAGCGAGCGGATGAGGCGCGCGGTCTGCGCGATCGCCGGCGTCGGATAACGCCGAGGAGCGCGAGGCTGCCTGTCTCCCCTGCGCTCTCGGTCCTCGGCGGCCAGCATCACCATGGCCGCGCACAGCTCCTCGCCTGTGAGGCCCTCGAACCACCCCAGCCATACGGCCTCGGCGACCAGGATCGTGTTCTCTCCGTACACGCGCGCCGCGAACAGGCCCTTGTCGGTCGGCTTGTCCTTGTCGAGAAATCCTGCCTCGGCGAGAATCCTCGAAAGGCGGCGCAACTTGCGCGGGTACTCGTCCATCTGGCCGCTGACCTCTCGCTGGCCGCGCTCCAGCTCCTGCTGCAGGTTGCGGATCTCACCGTACTTCTGGAGCAGCTCCCCGAAGCGGGGCGAGCGCACGACCTTGAGCTTGTGCTGGCGTTCGAGCAGCCCCTTCGCCTCGATCTCGAGCCGGTGCGCGATTCGGGAGGCGTGGGTCATCGTGCGGCCCTGCCGGCGGCGGCCTCCTCGCTGAGCCCCAGCGTCACGGCGTAGGCGTTTCAGCTCGATGCGGATCGCGCGCCGGCGGTCCTCGACCTTGAAGTACTGGGCTACGTCCTCGATCGAGACCTGCGGGTCGTCCCACACGCGCTCGACGTCGGCCAGCCGCTCGCGCACGTTGGTGAGCCGCTCTCCGGCCTCCTCCGCGGCGAGTCGCTTCTGAAACTGTCCGAAGGACCGCTGCATCAGCGCCTCGGCCTCTTCAGGCGTGTAGACACGCAAGAGGTTCAGAGCCATGTTGTAGCTGGGCAGGAACTTCGACTCGACGACAAGGGTCGGCCCCATCGCGACCTCGTAGATAGTCCCGACCTCCACGTCGGCCTCTTTGAGGATCACCCCATGGCCGATGACGTCGATGCCGCGCCGCCCCGCGCGCCCCATGAGCTGCGTCAGCTCGCCGGTGGTGAGGGTCGAGAAGTTCACCCCGTCGAACTTCGTGAAGGACGAGACGACCACGCCGCGGGCCGGCATGTTGATGCCGAGGGATAGCGTCTCGGTCGCGAACACGACCTTGATCAGACCGCGCTGGAAGAGCTCCTCGACCATCTCTTTGTGGTACGGCAGCAGTCCCGCGTGATGCTCGGCGAGGCCGCGGCGCAGCAGGCGCGCGTCGACCATCCGGCGAAACAGCGCTTCCTCGTCGCGGTCCTTCAAGCCCTGCAGTCTCTCCGCGGCGACCTGCTCGATCGCCTCCTTCTCGGCCGCGGTCGTCAGGTCGAGCTCGTGGTACGCGCAGCGCTGCAGCGCCTCACGGCAGCCGCGCCTGGAGAAGATGAAGTAGATGGCGGGCAGCATCTCGAGGCTGCGCAGGCCCGGTATCACATGCAGCAGGTCGTTCGACGGCAGGCCGCGATAGCCGCCGATCCGGTAGGACGCCTCCTCCTCCTGCGCCGCGCGACTCCACGTCCGCTGGTCGATTCCTCCGTCCCGTTTGAAGAGCGGGTAGAAGCGATTGTTGATCGCCAGCCACATCTTCAGCTCGACGGGTCGGACGTCGTGGAACACCGTCTCCATGCCGCCGCGGTTCTCCGCCATCCAGTCGGCGATCTCTCTGTAGTTGCCGATCGTTGCCGAAAGGCCTACCAGCTTGATCGCGGACGGCGCCTGGATGACGATTTCCTCCCAGACCGAGCCGCGCGGGAAGTCGTCGATGTAGTGCACCTCGTCGAGGACCACATACCTCACCATGTCCAGGCGGGCAGGGTCCTCGTAAATGAGGTTGCGCAGAATCTCGGTGGTCATGACCACGATCGCGGCGCCGTCGTTGATCGTGTTTTCGCCGGTGACGAGGCCGACCGCCTCCTCGCCGTAGGCGCGGACGAAGTCGTGGAACTTCTGGTTGCTGAGCGCCTTGAGGGGTGTCGTGTACAGGACCTTCGCGCCATCCTTCAGAGCCCGGAATATGGCGTACTCGGCGACGACCGTCTTGCCGCTCGAGGTGGGGGCGCTGACGAGGACGCCGCCGCGCCCGCGTTCGAGCTTGTCGATCGCCTCGCGCTGGAAAGGGTCGAGCTCGAAGGGGAGCGACTCCTCGAACTCGTCGACGAGCGATTCGACAGCACTTAGGGGCCCCGGCGAAGTCACAGGCCTAAGCTCCGACTTCGCGGGGCTTTCAAAGCTGGACTCGCTCGGTCGACACATCGGTGACCTGGGCCCCGTCGGCATGGGCCTCGATGTAGGCGAGGGCGGCGGCCAGGACCCGGTCGGCCTGCCGGCCGTCACCGCTGACCGTGGCGACGGCGATCTCGGCCAGCTGCCACCGGTCCAGCTCGCCCACTTCGGCCGCCGCCACCTTCAATTCCGAGCGGAGCCGGCGCAGCAGCCCGCTGATGACCTGGCGCTTCGATTTCAGGGATCCGGACTCTGGGAGGTGCAGGACGACCCGAGCGACGCCGAGGGTCACGCCCGAGCTCAATTGAGTTCCGTTTTGACCATGGCTTTGAACTACTCATAATCATCGGTTAGGGCCGAGCACTGCCCGCGAAGAGCGGAGCGACTTTGGGGGGATAAGCCAGATGAGCCGAGACGAGGACCACAAAGACGACGGTTTTGCCCAGTTCGAGCAGTTCCTGGAGGAATGGTCCCGCCGGGACTTCCTGAAGCGAACCGGAGGTGCCGCAGCCTACCTGTCCTTCATGGGTGGCGGGCTGGCCGCCTTCCTGGAAGCCTGCGCCGGCGGTACCAGCAACAACACCCCGACCGCCAAGAAGGGTGGACACGTCGTCGAGGGCAACTTCAGCGACATCCGCACCCTGAACTCGATGCTGAGCAGCGACACCGCCTCGAACCAGGTCATAGGCCTGATGTTCGACGGGCTTCTGAACTACAAGAAGGACGGGTCGCTCGTTGCCGCGCTCGCCCAGGACCTCCCCAAGACGAACTCCGACGGGACGGTTTACACGTTCAAGCTGCGTTCCGGCCTGAAGTGGTCGGACGGGCAGCCGCTCACGTCCGAGGACGTCAAGTTCACGTATGCGCTCGCCTATGACCCGGCGTACAAGGACGTTTCCTCGCCGCGGCGCGGAGACCTGTCCAAGTACATCAAGAGCATCGACACGCCCGACCCGCAGACCGTCGTCATCACCACGACCCAGGTGTTCGCGCCGTTCCTTTCCAGCCACGGGCGGTACGGCATCCTGCCCAAGCACGTCCTGGGCAGCCTGGACGCCAAGGCGATCAACACGGCGCCCTTCAATACGGCGCCCACCGTGACCAACGGCGCGTTCAAATTCGTCAAGTGGGACAAGGGCCAGCAGGTCACGATGGAGCGGAACGACAACTTCTGGGCGGGGCCTCCAAACCTGGACCAGTGGATCTACAAAGTCCTGCCTGACTCCGTGGCGGTGACCAACCAGCTCAAGACGGGCGAGATCGACATCGGTCCCGTCGACCCGTCGCAGTTTGACGCGGTCAAGTCGGCCGACAACGTCGCGGTGACCGAGTTCCCGGTCCCGACGTTCACTTTCTACGCCTACCAGCTCGACCAGGCAAAGAAGGGCGGCAAGCTCTTCTCGGACAAGGCGGTCCGCCAGGCGTTGCTGTATGCGCTCAACCGGGACCAGGTGGTCTCCGCCGTCTACTTCGGACACGGCTCGGTCGCCAACTCGGTCGAGCCACCGATCTCCTGGGCTTACAAGGACAAGCCCCAGGTCCTCTACAGCTTCGACAAGGCCAAGGCGGAGTCAATGCTGGACAGCGCCGGCTGGACGAAGGGCAGTGATGGAATCCGGGCCAAGAACGGCGTGAAGCTCAAGTTCGACATGATCACCAACGCCGGCAACAAGCAGCGAGAGTCGATGCTCCAGGTCATGCAGCAGTCATGGAAGGACATCGGCGTCGACGCGACTCCGTCGCTGATCCAGTTCCCGCAGCTGGTCAGCCAGATCGTCAGCATCCGGACGTTCGACATGTTCCTGGTCGGCTTCAACTTCGACGAAGACCCGGACCAGGGCCAGCTGTGGCACTCGCGCAACACGGTGGCAGGCGGATTCAACGGCTTCGACTTCAAGAACTCAGACGTCGACTCTCTGCTCGACCAGGCAGTCGGGACTCTCGACAGGACCAAGCGCAAGCAGCTGTACGGGCAGTTCCAGGACATCATGTCTGACGTGGTGCCGGCGCCGATCATCCTGTTCAACCACGGCATCTGGGGCATCAGCAAGCGCGTCCAGGGGGCCGACTTCGGGCCTTACAACCAGTTCGGGACGCGGCCCTGGAACCACAACGTATGGGTCACGGATGGCAAGTAGCTGAGCGGAGGTAGCTGAGAACCGCCGGGAATGATGTGAGGGGCTGATGCTCGTCAGATACGTCGCCCGGCGGTTGCTCGCGTCGCTGGTCGTCGTGCTGGGCGTGACCCTGATCACGCTCATCCTGATGGACCGCACGCGAGGCACCTACGTCCCGGGAATCGACCTCAACCCCTCGCTTCGCCCGGAGGACATCGAGCACCTCCGGGAAAACCTCGGGCTCGACAGGCCCTTTTACGTCTGGTACCTGAGCTGGATCGGGTCGGTGCTGCACGGTGACTTCGGCCACTCGATGATCGATGGGAGCCCGGTGTTGAGCCACATCCTCGACCGGTTGCCCAACACCCTTGAGCTGACCGCGACCGCGATCGTGATCGGCGTGGTGGTCGCGGTGCCGCTCGGCGTCATCGGCGCCCTGCGCCGCGGCAGCAAGACCGACCACGCGCTGACGGTGACCTCGGTCGCCGGCTTCGCGGTGCCGCAGTTCTGGATGGGTCTGATGCTCATCCTGATCTTCTCCGTCACCCTCGAGCAGCACGGACTTCCGTGGCTGCCCTCGAGCGGCGCGTTCAGCGCCTTCAACGGCGGCGACTTTCTCGATCGCGTCGAGCACCTGATCCTGCCCGCAACCGTGCTTTCGTTCTTCTACACCTCGATCTGGTCGCGCTTCATCCGCTCGAGCATGCTCGAGGTGCTCTCGCAGGACTACATCCGCACCGCCCGCGCTAAGGGCATGAGCGAGCGCCGAGTCGTCTACCTGCACGGGCTGCGCAACGCGCTCATCCCGCTCATCACCCTGATCGGCCTCGAGCTGCCAGGCCTGGTCAGCGGCGGCCTGGTGGTCGAGGTCGTGTTCGGCTGGCCAGGGATCGGCAAGCTCGCCTTCGAGCGCGCACTCCAGTACGACTACACCACCGTGATGGGCGTGACGTTCTTCGCCACGCTCCTGGTCATCGCCGGCAACCTGCTCGCCGACCTGCTCTACGGAGTGCTCGACCCCAGGATTCGTTACGGATGAACACTGGATGATCGGTCCGAGCCGCGTCGCCGAGCTCGACATGCCGGCCGCCGGTGTTGAGACCGCCGCAGCGCGTCCCGCGCAGAGCTACTGGAACGAATCGTGGGAGCGTCTTCGCGACAACCGCCTGGGTATGGCAGCGGGGGTGCTCATCCTCCTGCTCGCGCTTATCGCGGTCCTGGCGCCCGTCTTCTCCGCGGTCCTGACCCACTACGAGCCGCAGACCATCAACCTGGACCAGACGTTTGTGCGTCCAGGGGCGTCGCATCTGCTCGGCACCGACGAGCTGGGGCGCGACACCCTGACGAGGCTGATCTGGGGTGCGCGCGTCTCGCTTGGCGTGGCGTTTCTCACCGTCGCCATGTCGCTGAGCGTCGGCACGACGGTCGGCATGGTGGCGGGGTACTACGGCGGCTGGATAGATGACGTCCTGATGCGCCTGGTCGACACGGTGCTGGCGATCCCCGCGATCTTCCTCTTCATCCTGATGTCGATCCTGTTCCGCCCCAACGCCGTGACGCTGGCGGCGATCGTGGCGTCGGTCGGATGGGGGAGCGTGGCACGCCTGGTGCGAGGCGAGGTTCTCTCGGTGAAGCAGCGCGACTTCATCCTGGCGACCCGCTCGATCGGCGCTCGCGATGCGCGCCTGATGGTGCGGCACCTGCTTCCCAACGTGTTGCCTGTGCTGATCGTCGCCGCGAGCCTCGGCGTCGGCCAGATCATCCTCGTCGAGGCCGCGCTCGACTTCCTCGGCCTCGGCATCCAGCCGCCGACGCCGAGCTGGGGCAACATGCTCACCAACGCGCAGAGCTACTTCTTCCACTCGGGATTCCTGGTCGCGTTTCCCGGCATCACGATCTTCGTCACGGTGCTCGCGTCCAACATCTTCGGCAACGCCGTCCGCGACGCATTCGACCCCCGACTCAAGAGTCACTAGGGCGTGACCCAGCCCGTTCTCGAGGTCCAGGACCTGCACACGGTCTTTGCGACCAAGGACGGCACGGTCAAGGCGGTGGACGGCGTCTCGTTCGAGCTCAACGCCGGCGAGACGCTGGGAGTCGTCGGCGAGTCGGGATGCGGCAAGTCGGTGACGGCGCTCAGCATCATGCGGCTGCAGCGACCGGGCCGCATCGTCAGCGGCAAGGTGCTTCTCAAAGGCCAGGACCTCATGCGGTTGACCGAGTACGAGATGCGCGAGGTGCGCGGCCGCGAGATCGCGATGATCTTCCAGGACCCGATGACCTCGCTCAACCCCGTGTACCGGGTGGGCTGGCAGGTCGCCGAGCCGACGCGCCTGCATCACGGTTGGGACAAGAAGAAAGCGATGCAGTCGGCAGTCAGCATGCTCGGCCGGGTCGGCATTCCTGCCGCGGAATCGCGGGCGCGCGACTATCCGCACCAGTTCTCGGGAGGGATGCGCCAGCGCGTCATGATCGCGATGGGCCTCACCACGACCCCGGAAGTTCTCATCGCCGACGAGCCGACGACCGCGCTCGACGTCACCATCCAGGCCCAGATCCTCGACCTGCTGCGCCACGTGAACCGCGAGTTCGGCACCGCCACGATCCTGATCACGCACAACCTCGGCGTTGTGGCCGGCATGTGCAAGCGCGTGGTCGTGATGTATGCGGGCCGGATCGTGGAAGCCGGGCCGACGAAGGATGTGTTCGCGCATCCGAAACATCCCTACACGTGGTCGCTCCTTCGCTCAATTCCTCGGCTCGACGCAGAGCAGCACGAGCCGCTCAGGCCGATCGAGGGAGTGCCACCGAACATGGTCGACCTGCCCAGCGGCTGCTCGTTCCATCCACGCTGCGCGTTCAAGGTCGAGCGCTGCGCGCGCGACGTGCCTGTGTTGCTGCAGGTCGGTGACACACAGCGTTCGGCTTGCTGGGTGACCCAGGCGGGCACGGAGCTCAAGGGTGCCTGAGACAGCAGTCAAAGGCCTGAAGCGAGCCTGGACGGCCGCCGAGCCGCTGGTTTCAGTCACCGACCTCAAGGTCTGGTTCCCGGTTTCGTCCGGAGTTATGCAGCGAACGACCGGGCATGTACACGCGGTCGATGGCGTCGACCTCGAGATCAAGGCCGGCGAGACTCTCGGCCTGGTCGGCGAGTCCGGCTGCGGCAAGTCGACGCTGGGTCGAGCGGTGATCAGGCTGCTCGAGCCAACGGGCGGCCGCGTGTTCTTCAAGGGCGAGGACATCACGCACATCCGCGGCGAGCATCTGCGAGCGCTGCGGAGGGACATGGCGATGATCTTTCAGGACCCATACGCATCCCTGGATCCGAGGCAGACGGTGGGTGACATCATCGGCGAGCCGATCGACGTGCACCATCTCGCCAAGGGGAAGCAGCGCCAGGAGCGCATCCGGGAACTGCTGCGCGTGGTCGGCATGAACCCGCGCTACGCCGACCGCTACCCGCACGAGTTCTCGGGCGGCCAGCGCCAGAGGATCGGGATCGCACGCGCGCTCGCGGTGGAGCCGACCTTCATCATCTGCGACGAGCCGATCTCCGCGCTCGACGTCTCGATCCAGGCCCAGATCATCAACCTGCTCGAGGCTCTGCAGGCGAAGTTCAAGCTCACGTACCTCTTCATCGCGCACGACCTGTCGGTCGTCAAGCACATCTCCAACCGGGTCGCTGTGATGTACCTCGGCAAGATCATGGAGGTCGCGCCGGGGAGGCAGCTGTACAAGCGGCCGCGCCACCCGTACACCGGCTCGTTGCTGTCCGCGATCCCCATCCCCGACCCGGAGATCGAGCTTCAGCGCGAGCGGATGATCCTGCAGGGAGATGTTGCCTCTCCCGTCAATCCTCCTTCCGGGTGCCGCTTTCGCACGCGTTGCCCACGCGCGCGGGAGCACTGCGCAGAGGAAGTTCCACCTCTGGAGTCCTACGGTGACGAACACAAGGCGGCCTGTTTCTATCCATTAGATTGAAGTTGTGGTCGAGGAGCGCGAGGCCCTCGCGCGGGATCTCGTCAGGGCCTCCTACCTCAAGGGCGAGTTCGTGCTTCGCTCGGGCAAGAGATCAACTCGCTACTTCGACAAATTCCTGTTCGAGACCGAGCCGGCGCTGCTGAAGCGACTCGGTCGCCACCTGGCCGAGCTCGTACCGAAAGCAACTCAACGCCTGGCCGCGCCTGAGCTCGGCGCGGTGCTGCTTGGTGGCGCGATCTCGATCGAGACGGGACTTCCGCTGCTTCTCGTCCGCAAGGAGCCGAAGGGTTACGGCACCGGCAAGCAGCTCGAAGGGCGCTTTGTCGCGGGCGAGCGGGTGACGGTGATCGAGGATGTCGTGACCACCGGCGGCGATTCCCTCCGCTCCGTAAGTGTGTTGCGCCACGCCGGGCTTGACGTCATCCACCTGGTGGTCGTGCTGGATCGGGGGGAGGGCGGCGAGGAGAACATCCGCAAGGCGGGCGTTCCCTACTCGCCCTTGTTCAGGGTCCAAGAACTGGAGCTTGACTGAGCTGCTGATTCGGGGTGGCATGGTCTACACCCCCGACGGTCCGCGCCGCGCGGACGTTCAAGTCACGGACGGCGTGATCACCAAGGTCGAGCCGGGTCTGAGGAACGACGGAACGATCGTCGATGCGACGGGCATGTTTGTACTGCCCGGCGCGGTCGACTTTCACGTCCACAGCCGGGACCCAGGCTTTCCGGAAAAGGAAGACTTCGGGACGCTGACCGAGGCCGCCGCGGCCGGTGGGGTCACCGTGGTGCTGGACATGCCCAACACGGTTCCGGCGGTTGACAGCGCGGGCGTGCTGGAATCGAAGGCGGCGCTCGCGCGCAGCAAGGCCCATGTCGACTTCGGGCTGTGGGGACTCATCCGCTCGAGCACCACGCCGGAGCAGCTCGAGGCCATGGCGGACGCAGGCGCGGTCGGCTTGAAGGCTTACCTCGCGTATTCGTTCAGCCTGAGCCGCAAGCAGGTTCTCTACTCGCCGGGTGTCGACGATCCCGATCTGGAGTCGCCCGCCGACTACGGGACGCTCGCGCGACTCGCGCCGGTGGTGGCGGGGCTTGGCCTGCCGCTCGCGATCCACGCCGAGGACCCCGCCGTCCTGATCGCGTTCCGACGGCCCCAGCTCACGTACGACGACTTTCTCCAGTCCAGGCCGCCCGAGGCGGAAGCGGTCGCGATCTCCGCCGCAGCGGCGGTCGCGCGGGAGTCTGGCGTGCATCTGCACATTGCGCACGTCTCGAGCGCGCTGGGCCTGCAGGCAGCCGAAGACGCGATCCAGGCGGGCACCGCGCTGAGCCTGGAGACCTGCCCGCAGTTCCTGCTCCTCTCCGCGCTCGATTTCGACCGCGTCGGCGCGGCGATGAAGATGCTCCCGCCCATCCGCACCCCGGCCGACCGCGAGGCGCTGGTGGACGGCCTGAAGAGGGGCGTTATCAGCGTCGTCAGCACCGACCACGCGCCGCACACCGACGAGGAGAAGTCGCGCCAGTTCGAGGAGGCGGCTCCTGGAAGTCCCGGCGTGCAGACGCTCTACCTGAGTTGCCTCCAGCTCGCGAAAGACCTCGGTGACGTCTGGCAGGCGCCTCGGTGGGTCAGCCGCGCGCCGGCCGAGCTTGCCGGGCTCGCCGAGAGCAAGGGCGCGATCTCGCCTGGATTTGACGCCGACATCGTGATCGTCGATCCGACGCGCAAGACGAAGGTGCGGGCCGACCACATGCGTTCCCGCCAGCGCCACGGCGCACTGGAAGGCAGGGAGTTCGACTTCGCGATCAAGGAGGTCTACCTCCGCGGTGAGCCCGTCGGCCGCGGGGGCAAACCGCGAGGAAGGATGGTCCGGCCGGCGCTCGTGGCGCCGTGAGGGCCTCTGTCGCGGGATGCGCGGCCCTGCTCGTGATCTCGGCGTGCTCGTTGCTGCCCGGCGGAGGCGCGGCTTCGCCATCTCCCGGCGCCTCCGGCTCTCCGCTGGCCAGCCCCTCGGGCAAGCTCGACGCCCAGGTCCCGATGCCGGCGGGCTTTCCTACCGACGTCCCCATCTACACCGGGGCGCGGTTGACGGCGGGTGCAGCGTTTGCGTCGAGTGGGCAGGTCGCCTGGGGCATGGAGTGGCAGACCCTCGACAACGTGGCGAAGGTCCAGGTGTTTTACGCCAGGCAGCTCGACCAGGGCGACTGGACGGTCAGCTGGCAGACCAACACCCCGACGTCGTTCACCGCCACCTTCACGCGCAAGAGCAACTCGCACGTCGCGGGCACGCTCGCCGGTGACTCTTCCTCCGGAGTCACCAAGATCCTGATGAGCCTGGTCAGCCCGGGCTAGGCTCTTGCTCCGGCTCCTCTGAAGATCGGGTTCTGGGCCAGCTCTCGCTCGAGGCTTGTCGCCTGGCCGTGGCCCGGGTAGAGCGCAGTCGTGAGCGGCAGCTTCAGCAGTTTCGTGCCGATGCTCATCATCTGGCGCCGCAGGTCGGTCTCGGGCATCTGCCGGCCGATCCCGCCGGCCAGGATGGTGTCGCCGACGAACGCGTGGTTGGCGACCACGAAGCACACGCTCCCAGGCGTGTGGCCCGGCGTATGCATGACCTGGATCTTGAACTCCCCGAACTCGAGCTCGTCGCCGTCGAGCAGGTAGCGGTCGGCGGAGCGGAGGAACTGCTTGGCGTCGGCGGAGTGGATCCCGGTCAGGCCGCCGGTCACCGCCTTGACGTCGTCCTTGCCCGCGACGTGGCCCGGATGTCCGTGCGTGGCGACGATGTACTTGACCGTCAGCCCGGTGGCCTGCTCGACGATTCTCTCGGCCGGCAGTCCGGGGTCGATGACGACCGCCTCCCTGGTCGCGGCGCAAGCGATGACGTAGCAGTTGACCTCGCGCTCGAGCTTCAACTTCACGATCGACAGCTTTGCCATCTCGATCAGTATTTACAGCAATGGTGCGCGTCGCGGTGGTCGGGTTTGCGGTCGGGCTGCTCCTGATCTGCCTGTTCTGGACCTACGGGTACATCAGGCGCCGCTCAAAAAGACGCTACTGATCCCGGACTTCCTGGATTCGCAGGCGTAGCGCGTCGAGGGCGTCGAACCTGTCCAGCGCCGGCTTGGCCCGCGGCCGGTCGGGGTACTTGGCGATCTGCACCGCGTCGAGAAGCAGCCCGACCTCTTCCTCGGTGAAGTTCATCGTCTTGTAGACGACCTCCTTCGCCTTGCCGGGACGGTCGACCGATTCCTTGATCACGCCGTCGGTGTCCGCGACGACCTCCGGGCGGGTCGGCCGGAAAAGCTCTTCAGAACCGACGAGTGACACACGCTTGAATGACGGCATTTGATCGACCCCTTAATCCTGAACCCGATGATTCTCCATGACTTTTGTGGCGAGTGCTCGATAGGACCTCGCGCCGTCTGATTCGCGCGCGTACGTGAGTATCGACTGCCCCGCGAGCGGAGTCTCCGCAAAGCGGATCGAGTCGGTGATCCAGAAGTCGTACACCTTGTCGCCGTACTTTTCCTTCACCGCCGCGAGGACTTCCTGGGAGTGAAGGGCGCGGTGCTTGTAGAGGGTCGGCAGGATGCCGATGAGCTCGAGTCGCGGGTTGAGCCTGCGCTTCACTCGCTCCATGGTGACCAGCAGCTCCTGCATTCCTTTCAGGGCGAGGAACTCGGCCTGGAGCGGAACGAGCACCTCGTCGGCTGCGACCAGCGCGTTGATGACGATCAGGTCGAG
This sequence comes from Candidatus Dormiibacterota bacterium, assembly GCA_046727235.1. GTDB lineage: Bacteria > Chloroflexota > Dormibacteria > Dormibacterales > Dormibacteraceae > 40CM-4-65-16. The sequence goes on along the minus strand of JBKPCF010000050.1, from coordinate 11,622 downwards.
CGACGGAGGGCAGTCGATGATTATGAAGTCGTAGCGCCTCTGCGCAGGTTCGAGCTTGTCGCGCAGAATGCTCTCGCGGCCGATCTCGTTGATCAGCTGGTTCTCGGCGCCCGCCAGCTCGATGTCGGCCGGGATGTAGTGGACGCCCATCTGCGGCGCCTCCTGCACGACGTCGGTGACCGTGGTGTCCGGGTCGACGAGGAGGTGATAGATCGTCTTCTCGAGCTCGGCCGTCGGCTTCATGTAGAGCGTGAGGTGGCCCTGGGCGTCGAGGTCGATCAACAGCACGCGCTGGCCTTGTTCGGCGAGAGCGGCGCCCAGGTTGACGGCGGTGGTGGTCTTGCCAACCCCGCCCTTCTGCATCGCTACGGCGATCGTTCGGGCCAAGAGCGATCCGAGTCTAACCGAATATGGCGGTCCTGACCTTCCCCGCATAGGAGGAGGAGGCCGGGTGCACGTCCACTAGAATTGCGCCCGCCCGTGATCATCGACGTACTTGTCGTCCTGGTGCTGGTGATTGCGCTTGTCACCGGTTTCCAGCGCGGCGTGATTCAGCCGCTGATGGCCGAGATCTTCTTTTTCGGCACGTTACTCGTCGTCTTCCGCTTTCACGACCAGTACACGACCCAGATGGAAAAGCTCCTTCACCTCACGCCGGTGCTGAGCGTGTTCGTGGCCCTGATACTCGCGGTCGTCCTCGGCGCGGTCGGCGGCGGAATCGGCGGCGCCTTCCACCGGATCGAGGCCATCCGCGGCATCGACGGGCTGCTCGGAGTCTTCGTCCACGTCGCCGTGAGCCTGATCGTGATCTACCTCGCGGTGTCGGCTCTCGTCACGCTCGACAACGCGTTCGAGCCCGCGCTGCGCAGCGCGAACCTCACGCTCACGCAGGTCAACCAGCTCGAAGACCAGATACTGTCCAACCCGATCACCGCCGCGATGGTCTCGAAGTCGGACCTCGCGGTCCTGAAAACCTCCGCCGAGAAGAACAACGCGGCCCGGCTGGACCAGGTCGGGGGTATCCACCAGCTGCAGCAGATCTACACCGACTTCCTGCAGCCCCAGCTCCACAGCTCGCGAACGGTGCCGTTCATCCTCGGCTTCGGGCAGCGACTGCCTCTGATCGGAAAGGTGGGTCCCGGCGATCTGAAGCCGCTGCCGTCGCCCGCGCCGACCGCATGTCCGACGGCCACACCGAAGACTTCGCCCAGTCCCTCGCCCAAGCCCACCGCTTCGCCGAAAGCGACACCCTCGGCGGCCCCGTGTCCGACGCCGTCGCCGACGAAGTAACTTAAGCGCGTGTTAGAGCTGGGGTTGACCTCCGACCAGGAGCAGCTCGTCGCAGCCGTCCGCGACTTCTGCGCCCGAGAGTTTGCACCGTACATCGCTGCCAACGATCGGGCCGGCCATCATGACCCCGAGATCTTCGCCAAGCTCGCCGCGCTCGGGCTGCCCGGTATTTGCTTCCCGCAGCGGTACGGCGGCCACGGTCTGGACTACCTCTCGCTCGGGCTCGTCTGCGAGGAGCTGGAGTACGTCGACACCGTCTATCGAACAGTCCTCTCTGTGCACGTCGGCCTGGTCGGGATGGGGCTCTACACGTGGGCCACAGAGGAGCAGAAGCAGCAGTGGCTCGTGCCCATGGCTTCGGGCAAGAAGCTCGCGTGCTACGGCCTTACGGAGCCGAACGCGGGCTCCGACGTCGCGTCGATGCAGTCGACCGCTCGCCGGCATGGTGACGGATACGTTCTCAACGGGCAGAAGGTGTGGGTGTCCGACGCGGACACCGCGGACTACCTGCTTGTCTTCGCGAAGACGGACCCGAGGGCCGGCAGCCGCGGGGTCACGGCTTTCATGGTCGACCGCGACGCCGCGGGCAAGGCGCTGCGCACCCAGCCCATCGACGACCGGCTCGGCATCCGGGCCGGCGACGTCGGCTCGATCTTCATGAGCGACCTCGAGGTGCCCGAGTCCAACCGCATCGGCGACGAGGGCGACGGCTTCAAGATTGCAATGAGCTGCCTCGACAACGGGCGGTACACGGTCGCCGCGGGTGCGACCGGCACAGTGCGGGCGTGCCTTGACGCATCGGTGAGGTACGCGCGTGAGCGCAAGACGTTCGGGCAGGAGATCGGTCGCTACCAGCTCGTGCAGCAGATGATCGCCCGCATGTCGCGCGACTACGAGATCTGCCGGCTGCTCTACTTCAAGGTCGCGTGGATGAAGAACACCGGGGCGCGGCACACGCGCCAGGTGTCGATGGCCAAGCAGTACGCGACCGACGCCGCGTTCAACGCAGCGCATGACGCGGTCGAGGTCCACGGCGCGTACGGCTACTCGGCCGAGTACCCGGTGGAACGTTTCTTGCGCAACGCGCGGGCGCCGATCATCTACGAGGGCACGCGCGAAGTCCACACGATCCTCCAGGGCGAGTACGCGCTCGGCTACCGCGAGGACCGCCCGGTCAAGAGATCGCTGCCTCCATACCAGCCGGACTGAAAACGGCGCCGCCGCAGGCGCGACTGCGAGCCGTCGACTTCGTCCTCCTGTCGCTCTACTGGGTCGCGATCGGCTACCTGTGGAACAGCCTGACCGCGCTGATCCTGCCCGACATGATCATCCAGTTCGTCGGGCGCGAGAACGAGGGCATCGCGTCGAGCCTGTTGAAATCCATTGGCACGGTGGTTGCGGTGATCTGGCAGCCGATCGTCGGAGGGATCTCCGACCGAACGGTTACGCGGTGGGGCCGGCGCCGTCCTTTCATCGCGGCCGGCACGACGGGCGACCTGCTCTTTCTCACCGGAATCGCGCTCGCCGGCAACTACTGGTTGGTCGTGGTCTTTTACTTTCTGCTCCAGTTCGCGTCCAACACCGCACAGGCGCCGTACCAGGGCCTGCTGCCGGACGTCGTGCCCGAGCCTCAACGCGGCGAGGCTTCTGGCTTCTACGGAGTCGCGAACCTGGTCGGCATCGCAAGTGGCACCGTGGGCGCGGGACTGCTGCTCGCGCATTTCGGCCGGGGAGCGGCAATCTTCTCGATCGCGTTGGTCCTCGTGACCACGATGCTCGCCACGGTCCTGCTGGTGCCCGACCGTGTCGCCCCTGCCGAGCGTCAGTTTCAGAACCTCCGCGAGGTGCTGCGGACAACGTTCGGCATCCCGCTCCGCAACCGACCGTTCGTCTGGCTGATGGTCTCTCGGCTGCTGATCTTCATGGGCTTCGGCGGGCTGCAGAACTATGCGTTCTTCTACTTCGACAACGTGTTCTTCCATCACGACCGCAAGGCGACCACGCTTGCGGCAACAACGCTGCTGGGCCTCGCCATCGGCGTCGCCGCGCTGGTGACGTGGCCCGCGTCACGGGTCTCGGACCGAACCGGTCGACGCCCGCTCATCGTTGCCGCGGGGCTGTGCGGCGCAGCAGGCAGCCTGGTCCTGGTTTTCAGCCACTACCAGTGGGTGCCCGGAAACGTCCTGGCGCCCCTGGCCTCCGGCCTGCGGGTTCCCGAGCTCGCCGCCCAGGCCACGCTAACGGGGCTGTTCATCGGTCTGGGGCTTGGCGTTTTCTTCTCGGTCGACTGGGCGTTCATCCAGGACATCATTCCGCCCCAGGCGGGAGGGCTTTACATGGGCTTCTCCAACATCGCGACCGCCGGTGCCGGCATCGCGGCGGTCGCCGTCGGAGGGCCCATCCTCGACGTGTTCAACCGCGGACCCCAGATCCTCGGGCTGCCCGGCGGTTTTCCCGTCGTCTTCGGTCTCTTCACGGTCTGGTTTGTGGTTGGAGCCCTTAGCATCCTCAACGTGCCCGAGAGGCGTGTGGTGGTCAAATGAATCTTGACGGCTTGAAGCCGTGGGGAGGGTTGGTGGGCGGCCATCCGGCCGACGTGGTCGTGGCGGGAATCGCCTACGACGGCTCTGCCGTCTATCGCCGCGGCGCCGCGCTTGCTCCGCAGCGCATACGCCAGCTGTCGGCGGCGATGCCGCCCGTCTCCGAAGACGGCCTCCTGCTGACCGGCCTGAAGGTGCAGGACCTCGGCGACCTCGAGGTCGGGGAGGATATCGAGGGCGGCTGGATGGGTCCCATGCAGCAGCTGGCCCGCGTCTCGGCAGACGCGTTCCTGACCGTGCTCGGCGGCGACCACTGCACAGCGATCAGCACGCTCGCCGCGCAGGTGCGGCGCCATCCCGGCCTTTCGGTGCTGTGGGTAGACGCGCACCCCGACCTGTGCGATTTCTCGCGCGGCGGGCACTGGACGTGTGGCTGCGCATTGCGCCGAGCGCTCGAAGCGTCAGGCATCGAGCCCGGCCGCGTGGTGATCGCGGGCGGACGCGACTATGACCCCGAGGAGCTCGAGTTCATCGCCGCCAACAGGATTCTGCTCGTCTCGTCTGCGGAGATCGCTCGCGACCTGAGCGGCGCCGCAAGGAAGATTGCCGACCGTTTGTCGGGCGAGAAGGTCCACGTGTCGTTCGACATCGACGTCCTCGACCCCGCCTTCGCGCCTGGCACCGAGATCCCATCCTCGGCGGGACTCTCCACACGGCAGGCGATCGACCTCCTGCGCGGGGCAACCGAGCGATCGAGGCTGGTCGGCCTCGACGTCGTCGAGGTCTCGCCTCCTTTCGACAGCGGTGACATCACCACGTTTGCCGCGCTCAAGGTGATCTTCGAGGTCTGGGGCATGGTCAAAGCCGCGAAAGAGGCGGCCGTCACAGAACTTCGTGGAAACCGCTGACGCAGTCATCGTGGGCGGCGGCATCATGGGCTGCGCGCTCGCCTATCAGCTGGCGAAACGCGATGTGGATGTTCTTCTGCTCGAACGCCAGACGCTCGGTTCGCAATCCACCGGCAAGTGCGCGGGGGGAGTTCGGCAGCAGTTCTCGATGGAGGCCAACGTCAGGCTGCAGCGGCTGTCGGTGCGGCTCTTCGAGGACTTCGAGGCGGAGACCGGCCACCCAGCCGACTTTCGCCAGCTGGGTTACCTCTTCGTGCTCACGCTGCCGCAGCAGGTCGAGGATTTCCGCCAGAACATGGAGATGTGGCACCGCGCCGGCTTGACCGAGGCGCGATGGATTGATCCGGCCGAGGCCGCACGGATGGTCCCGGTGCTCAACGTGGACGACGTGCTGGGCTGCACGTTCTGTCCGACCGACGGAATCGCGAGCCCCGCTGATGTGACCTCGGGCTATGCCTCTGCGGCCAGGCGCCGCGGCGCGCGCCTGAACGAGGGAGTCGAGGTGCTCGGCGTCGATGTTGCGCAGGGCCGGGTCCACGGCGTCCGGACCTCGGCGGGCGACGTCGCCACGCGGGTGGTGTTCAACTGCGCGGGTGCCTGGTCCTCATCGATCGGGCGAATGGCCGGACTCGAGATCCCGGTGCTGCCGTACCGGCGGCACATCGCCGTGACGGCCACGTTTCCTGCCCTGCCCAGGAGCAACCCGATGACCGTCGACTTCCAGACCTCGCTTTACTTCCATCCCGAGGGCGACGGCGTGCTGATCGGGATGAGCGACCGCGCCCAACCGCCCGGCTACACGACAGACGTGAGCTGGGAGTTCCTGGAGAAGATGTTCGAGCAGGCGGCCCGGCGGGCGCCGGCGCTTGCCGGCGCGGGCATCAAGACGGCCTGGGCCGGTCTTTACGAGAGCACGCCCGACCACCAGGCAATCCTGGGCCCGGTCACCGAGCTGGAGGGGTTCTGGGTTGCGGCGGGGTTCAGCGGACACGGCTTCATGCAGGCGCCGGCGGCGGCGCTGCTCCTCGCCCAGCTGCTGCTCGACGCCACGTCGGAGATCGACATCAGCCCGTTCGCCTTCACACGCTTCGCCAGGGGGTCACTCGTTCGCGAAAGGAACGTCATCTAGAACCTAGTGCCTGAAGACCATCGCCAGGGTCATCAGGCCGGCTCCGCCCAGCAGCAGCACCGCGCCGCAGCCCATCTGCACCGCGGTGTAGACGATTCCACCGGTGGCGGCGTAGGTCTCCGGGTAGCGCTCGCGGCCGCGCCTCCTCCGCAGCGCCGCCAGGATCGCTGCGATCCCGAGCAGGAAGGCGAACACTCCGAGGATGAATCCACTCGAAGTTGCACCAGCCACCGCACCTCAGTATGCGTGGGCGGCACACTACGATTCAGTGCCGTGGCACGGATCCTGCTTCTCGGCTCGACGGGCTTTGTGGGCCGCGGAGTGGCGCACAAGATCCTGGATGTAGGCCACCAGCTCCGGGTCCTGGTCCGGGATCCGATGAAGGCAGCGGCCTTCAAGGTTCGCGGCGCGCAGGTGGTGGTGGGCGATGCGCTCAACCCGTCGACCGTGTCGCAGGCGGCGAGCGGGGTGGAGCACATCATCAGCCTGGTCGCGGTCCGGCGGAACCGGCCCCAGTCATACCTCGCGGTCAACGTCGACGGCCCGCGCCTGCTGGGCGAGGCTGCGATGACGGCCGGCGTCCAGTCGGTGGTGTTCGTGAGCGCCATCGGCGCCAAGCTCGACCCCCACTTCAAGTACTTCACCTCGCGCTGGATGGGCGAGCAGGAGCTGGCCAAGACCGGCGTGACGGGCACCATCCTCCGGTTCTCGTTCGTGATCGCGGAGGAAGGAGGGATCCTCAACGACTTCGAGCGGGCGCTGGTGGGCCCCTTCGCGATCATCCCGGGCAGCGGCCAGGCGAAGATGCAGCCGATCCTGCGCGAGGACGCGGCTCGCTGCATCGTCGAGGCGATCGCGAAGCCCGAGCTGCTGGGCAAGATCATCGATCTGGGCGGACCCGAAGTCGTGACCTACGAGGCCATGTTCGACTGGTTCCTCACGGCCCGCCGCATCAGGAAGGCCAAGCTCAAGCTGCCGGTGCCGCTGTTGATGGTTCCGGCGATTGCGATGGAGGCGCTTTCCACGAACCCGCCGATCACACCGGACGAGGTCAACATGATTCAGATGGACAACCTCGCCGCGGGCATCGACTCCGTGAGCTCGCAGTTCGGCTGGCGCCCCTCGGCGCCCAGCTCCTGGGCGCCCGTCAACTGGCAGAAGAAGACCCGCCTGGGCCGCTGAAGGTCCGCGCTTTTTTCGGGCTGCCGCTGCCCGAAGCGCACCGCCAGGCGCTCGACCCGTACCTGCAGCGATGCGCGCGCCTGGCGCCCGAATTTCGCTGGACGCCCGCGGGCAATCTCCACTTCACCGTCCGGTTCCTGGGTCAGCTCGAGCGATCGCTCGCAGAGGAAATCGCGAAAAGGCTCGATGCCGATCGTCCACCTGGGTTTGAGCTGCGGCTGGGCGAGCTGGGAAGCTTCAAGCGGGGCCGGCTGGCGCGGGTGGTCTGGATCGGCTTGAGCGCCGGGGCCGAGCAGGTGGCCGGGCTGGCTCAGGTCGTTGAAGCCGAATCTGTTCGGGCTGGGCTGGAGGCCGAGAATCGCCGCTTCAACGCCCACCTCACACTGGCGCGCGCGCGGCCACGCGATGGCGCGCCGCTTCCGGAGCTTGGCGCTCCGCCCACGCTTGATCTGTGGCATGCGGACGAACTCATCCTCTATCGCAGCGTCCTGGGTCGCGGCGGCTCGGTCTACGAACCCCTGCAGCGGATCAGCCTGAGCTGAGGCCCGCCTCCGCACACTCCAGGTCCTGCTCGGGCCTGCCTCCGCTGACTCCGATCGCCCCCAGCACACGGCCGTCGCGACGGACCAGGACCGAGCCGAGGCCGGGCACGATCGGCACGCGGACCAGGCGATCGACGACGCTGAAGAAGCCGGGCCGGTCCTTCGCGAGCTCGGCCAGGCTCGCCCCGTCGCGGTACAGCATCGCGGCCCCAACCGCCTTCGCCTCCGCGACCTGGGGCGAGATCGGCGACGCGCCATCCATGCGAGAGAGCGCGATGAGCAGGCCACCTTCATCCACCACCGCGACGGTGATTCGAATCTCGAGCTGCGTGGCTCTTGCCTGCGCGCCGGCGATCGCCCTCTGCGCCTCCGCCAGCGTCAACGGCATTACGCTCTAGTCTCGCATGGAGCTCGCCGGCCGAGTCGCGATCGTCACCGGCGGCGCCACCGGCATCGGCCGCTCGACGTCGCTGCTGCTTGCAAGGCGCGGCGTGAAGGCGGTCGTGGTCAACTACTCGCGGTCAGCCGACGACGCCGAGTCCACCGCCAGGACCGTCAGAGAGCTCGGCGTGGAGGCGCTCCCGTATCTGGCCGACGTGGCTGACGAGTCCCAGGTCAAAGGGATGGTCCGCGCGACGGTGGATCGCTACGGAAGGCTCGACGTGCTCGTCAACAACGCCGGGACCACTCACTTCGTGCCGCATGCAGACCTCGACGGCCTGACGGACGAGGTCTGGAACGAAATCCTCAGCGTGAACTTGAAAGGCACTTTCTTCTGCTGTCGCGCGGCCGCGCCAGAGCTGAAGAAATCCCGCGGCGCAATCGTCAACATCGCCTCGATTGCGGCCCATCGGGCATCGGGTTCGTCGATCGCCTACGCCGTTTCGAAAGCCGGCGTCGTGCAGCTGACGCGCGCTCTCGCGCTGGCCCTGAGCCCCGAGGTGCGCGTCAACTCTGTGTCGCCGGGCCTGGTGTCGACGCGGTGGTTCAGCAAGCGGTTCGGCGACGAGGCTGCCGCGGCACAGGAGGAGACCTTTGCCAGGGCCACTCCACTCGGCAAGATCGCCACGCCCGACGATGTGGCCCAGGCGGTCGTCGGCCTGCTCGAGAACGACCTCATCACCGGCCAGGACCTGGTGGTCGACGGAGGCAAGAACGTCCTCTACCAGCCGCTCGGGTAGGCTGAGTTAAGAGGAGCGGAGGCTACTAGTAATGGGTTGGCGGCGAACTGACTTTCGGACCTTGCGTGCCCGACAGGCTGCCCTTACATTTGCGCACGGCCCCGAGGGAAACGTACAAGGGGGCAGGGACAGGACCGCAAGGTCGTGCACCGGCTCCTGAGAGGCGATCCGTCGGGGTCACTGCTTTTCTGCAGGAAATTGGGTCGCCGGCGTTAGGCTGTTGCGACCGTGAGTGTCGCGCAGCGCCCACGCAAGCAGGCCGAGCACAAGACCCCAACCGCGCTCGAGCTGTCCATCGTCATGCCCTGCCTCAACGAGGTGGAGACCCTTGCGACATGCATCCACAAAGCCCAGCGCGCAATCGCCAAGCTCGGCCTGGCGGCCGAGATCATCGTCGCTGACAACGGCAGCACCGACGGCTCGCAGATGGTGGCCAGAGAGCTTGGCGTTCGCGTCGTGGACGTCGCGCGCAAGGGCTACGGAAGCGCGCTGATCGGCGGAATCGACGCCGCGCGTGGCCGTTTCGTGATCATGGGCGACGCGGACGACAGCTATGACTTCGGAGCGATCGGTTTGCTTCTCGACAGGCTGCGCGAGGGCAACGACCTGGTGATGGGCAACCGCTTTGCCGGCGGCATCCAGGAAGGGGCGATGGTGTGGTCGCATCGCTGGGTCGGCAACCCGGCCCTGACCTTCATCAGCCGCATGTTCTTTCGTACGCCGGTAGGCGACATGCACTGCGGGCTGCGGGGCTTTCGCAAGGACGCCTACGAGAAGCTTCGCCTTCGCGCGACCGGAATGGAGTTTGCGAGCGAGATGGTCATAAAGGCCTCGCTGCGCCGACTGAAGATCGCGGAGGTCCCCGTGACGCTGAGCCCGGACGGCCGCTCGCGGCCGCCGCACCTTCGCACGTGGCGCGACGGGTGGCGCCACCTGCGCTTCATGCTGCTTTTCAGCCCACGCTGGCTCTTCCTGTATCCGGGAATCGCGCTGTTCACCGCCGGCCTTCTCGCCGGCGCCGCGCTCGAGATCGGCCCCGTCAAGGTCGGTCCGTTCGGCTTCGACATCCACACGCTTCTGCTCGCCGGCTTCTGCTGCCTGATCGGCTACCAGCTGATCGTCTTCGCGGTCTTCACAAAGGTCTTCGCCATGCGGATGGGCTTTCATCCGCCCAACCCGACGTATGCGTCGATGTTTCGGTACGTCCGGCTCGAGACCGGCCTCGTGGTCGGCGCGCTGATGTTCCTGCTCGGCGTCGCCGGTACGGTGGTCGCGATCTTGAGCTGGGGCGCCGCGGGGTTCGGCGCGCTGGACCCGCGGCTCACGATGCGCGAGATCATCCCGGCGTCGGTCTTGCTGACCCTCGGCGTCCAGACGATCTTCGCAAGCTTCTTTCTCAGCATCCTCGGCATCGACAGCGAGACTGAGCCGGCCTAGGTTCGTCCAGCTCGCACGACGGCATCCATTTGCCGTCGCCTACCTCCTTGCTCTGGTTCCAGCGCTCGTGATGGCCATATCGCAACCGGTGTGGTCGCGCATCGACGAAGCGCAGCACACCGACTTCATCATCCAGCTGAGCCACGGCGTCTATCCGCTCGCGGACCGGACTGTGATCGATCCCGAAACCCTTCGCGTGATGCAGTCGACCGGCGTCTATCGATTCGAAGGCCCAGGGTCGTATCCCACACCCGACGCCTCGGACATCGGACCCCCGCCGCAGGGCATGACCGCGCGCGACAACGCGGTATGGATGTCGCGACATCTATGGCAGCTTTCCTATGAGTCGGCGCAGACGCCGGGTTATTACGCGCTGATGGTCCCGGTGTGGTGGATCGCGGACCGGTTGGGCGGGACGACGACCGCGATCTACGTGCTGAGAATCATCAACGCGCTCCTCGTCGCGCTTCTCGCTCCGATGGCGATCGTCGTTGCGATGCGTCTCGCGCCTGGGCGGACGGACGTGGCCGGTCTCGCCGCTCTTTTCGCAATCCTGCTCCCAGGTCTCGACCTGAACGCAACCAGGGTCGGCAACGACGCGCTTGCCGCGGTGCTCGGCGGGGCGGCGATCGTGGTGTCGGTGAGGTGGGCCGGGGGAGCGTGGTCCGTTCGCCGCGCGCTTCTGCTGGGTCTCGTCCTCGGAGCGGGTGTGCTCGTCAAGCTGACCTTGCTCGGCCTTGCACCCGCGCTCGCGGCAGCGATTCTGTGGCCGGCCCGGGGACCCTCGTTGTCACGGCGCGTCGGTCTGCTGATGGTCACCGGCCTGGTCGTCGCCGCATGCCTGGGCATCTGGTTTGCGGTCAACCTGCACCTGTACGGCGTGCCTGTGCCCTCGGCGCGCACCAACCGCCTCTCCATCGTGCCGCCGATGTCCTTCGATCTCCGGTACGTGCCCTTCTCGATGGCGTTCTTCGTCGTCAGCTACTGGAGCGGCGAGCCCCTCGGCGCGCTGCCGTATGCGGCGGGATTCGTCGTTCTCGGCTCGCTGGTCACTCTCATCGCCGTCGCCGGCTTGATCAAGCGATGGAACCTGGGCGGCCCTGGCCTGGTTGGAATCGTGGCGATCGTCGGGATGCTCGCGGTCGCCCTGCTGCTGCCGGCCACCGCGGCGTTCCAGTTCGCCGGGCCCGGCCGCTACGAATATCCGGCGCTGCCCGCGGTCGCGGCGTTCACAGCAATGGGGGTGACCGCGTTGCTGGCGCGTGCGGTCGCGTGGCGCTCGCTCGCAGGGCTGTACGGCGTGGGAGCCGCGGCAGTCCTCGCCGGCGGCGCTCTCGGCCTCGCGGCCGAGGCACCTCCTGTCGGGGCGGGCATGCCACCGTCGGGCGCGACCCTGGTCGCGACGCAGGCGAG
>JBKPCF010000049.1:0-11402 GCA_046727235.1 Candidatus Dormiibacterota bacterium | reverse complement strand
GGTTTCCCGAAGTTCGGGTCGAGCGCCCGCCGCACGAACGACGGGATGACGAGCGACAGCTCGCGGTGCAGCGCGGACGCCACCGCCCGGCACTCGAGGAGCTCGTGCGCCCCCAGCTTCGTGATCAGGTACTCAAAGGCCCGGCCGTTGCCGAACAGCCCGAGGTTCGTCAGCGTGCCGGCCGGGAGCAAGCCTCGGAGCAGGTCGAGCGCCTTGGCGCGAGTCGCCGACTTCCACGCACGGTCGGTCTCGCCTTCCTCCTGGGGGAAGCGCTCCCGAATCGCCATGGTGGCCGGCTCGACCAGCCGGCTGTAGGTGTCGAAGAGCGCGTCGGCGGCGGGCTCGTACTCCGGGTGGACGAGGTCGGGTCCTCTGTAGTACAGGTAGCGGCCGTCGGGAGCCCGGCGGTCGAATCTCACATAGCGAGTCGATTTCTCGAGCGGAGAGATTCCGATCCGGCTGTCCTCGAGGGCCTTCGCGGCCAGCGTGGAGGCCTGCTCGACCGCAACATGCGCGCCGGCGAGCTCGGCGACCGAATCGTCGCCGTAGCCGACCAGGACCCGCTCGTAGAACTCCTCCGCGCGCCGCACGGCGACCATGTCGTCATCCGCCGGGGGCGAGCCCGCGAGCCGGTCGAAACCGGAATCCGGCTCGTTGATGAACTCGTCAAGAAGCACGCGGCGAAGGCTCTTTTCGGTCCTCGAGTAACGCGAGAAGAGCGCACCCTTGACGACCTCCGGGAGGTTGCGGAGGGCGAATACGGGCCGGTCCAGGTTGGTGAAGTAGCGTTCGAGCAGGCTGGCTTCGGCGGCGCTGAACTCCACGCCCATATTCTCCCCGCTGCACCCGGCCACAGAGGGTCGGGATCGGCGTAAAGGCCAGATGTTGTGCCCGCCGGGGCGGCGTCCACAGCCTGTTGACGTTGACCGCCCGAGTTGTCCCCCACTTCTCCCCAGGTCTGTTAAGAACTGCCCGCGAAACGCGGACGGATGAGCGGCAGTAACCTCGTGGATTGAGATGCAAGGCGAGATCGACTGGGAGGCACGCTGGAAGCGAATCGTTGCCGACCGAGAGACCCTTGCCTCCGGCCACGCCAACTCGGGCTACTGGGACCGGCGATCGAGCAGCTACGCGCGCTCGACGCAGTCACGCGTCGAGGACTACTTCCAGGTGCTCGAGCCCTACCTGTCTCCGCGCAAGACGTTGATCGACGTCGGCGCGGGCGCCGGTCGCCACGCCAACCCGCTCGCCGAGCGGCTGGAGTGGGTGACGGCGATCGAACCTTCCGAAGGCATGAGGTCTCACATCCACCAGCGTGACAACGTGACCGTCATCGCCAGCACGTGGGAGGACGCCGAGGTCGCTCCGGCGGACCTGGTCATCTGCAACCACGTCATGTATGGAGTCGCCGACCCGGTCCCTTTTCTCGACAAGCTGCAGAGGTCGGCCCGGGACCGCGTGTTCGTGATGATCCGCGAAAGCGACCTGCCACATCCGGCGGCCGGCATTCGCAAGAAGCTAGTAGGCGACGCGGGACCGCGCCTGCCCCGATTCAGCGAGCTCTTCATGCTGCTGTTGCAGATGGGCATCGCGCCAGACGTCGCCTTCATCCGCTACCCGATCGTGACGCGATACGCGGACATGGATGAGGCGCTCGCCGACTGCCGCGCTCTTTTCGGTGAAGGTTGGGATGAAGCCGCCGCGCGCGCGGAGCTCGAGGAGCTGCTCCACCGCGAGGGTGACGACCTGGTCTTCGACGGCGGCATCGTGCTCTCGGGAGTCGCGCATTGGAAACCGGCCAGCTGACGATGCGGCCGGTACGGCCGGCCGACCGAGACCGCATAGTCGAGATCACAAAGGACGTGTGGGAAGGCCGCGATTACATACCGCGCGTGTTCGACGATTGGGTCACCGACGCGGGGGCTGAGTTCCAGGCCGCGGAGATCGATGACGTGGTGGTTGGGATCCAGCGCTTGCGCCCTTACGCGTCTGGTCTGATCTGGTACGAGGGCCTGCGGGTCGCATCAGAGCACCGCCGCCACGGAATCGCGCGCGCGATGCTCGCGGCGGCTGTTGAAGAGGCTCGCCAGCACGGCTTCCAGGAGGTGCGCCTCGCGACCCGCGACCTGCCCGCCGTGAATCTCTTCGAGTCCGAAGGATTCAATCGACTGGTCGAGATGAAGTGGTGGCGCGGCCTGCGGGTCGAAGGCGGCGAGCCCGCTCGGATGCCTGGCAGCGATGAAGCTCGGAAGCTGTGGTCATTCGTCGCCTCCAGTCCCGGCATCCAGCTCTATGCGGGGATCTGTCCCGACATGAATGGCGCGCGTGACCTCACGGCCGACGAGCTCGCCCGCCTGGCCGATAAAGGCCTGCTGAGGGTCGGGCCGGGCGGTCGCGCGGTCGCGCTCCTGCGCGAGCCGTGGGGCAAGAACGTCGCGGTTTCGCTGCTGGCGGGGACTGGCGGCGCGCTGCGCGAGCTGTTGATGTCGCTGCGTTTCGAAGCGGACGCGGACGGGCTGAACCACGTGACCATCAACGTCCCGCCCGGCCATCCCGGCGAGGATGACCTCAAAGCCAGCGGATACGATTTCGCGGATGCCGAGCACAGCGCGTACATCTACTCACTGCGTCTTTGACTCGTAAGTACGTCATTCTCGGCAACGGCATCGCCGGGCAGACGTGCGCAGAGGACCTGCGGAAGGCGGACGCCGAAGCGCAGATCACGATCATCGCCGCGGAACGCCATCCCCTCTACAACCGCGTCGCGCTGCCGCGCTACCTGCGCGGGCAGGTGCGCCGAGAGAAGGTCTTCATGCGCACCGCCGACGACTACGTGAAGCACAACCTCGAGATCCATTTCGAGACCTGGGCCACTGACATCGACTTCTTGGGCAAGGTGGTGCGCACCAACCGCGGCCAGGAGCTCGGTTACGACGCGATCCTCATCGCCACGGGCGGCCGGCCCAAGCCGCCTCCGTGGCCGGGGGCCGGAGAGGTCACCGCGTGCCTGGGCTTTCAGACCCTTGATGACACCGACGCGATCATCGAGAAAGCCGACGCTTGCGAGCGCGTGCTGGTCATGGGCGGCAGCTTCATCGGATACGAGCTCGCCGAAGGCGTCAGCTTCCGGCGCAAGGCGAAGGTGACGTGGATCATGCGCGGGCCGTGGTTTCTGCGCTACGTGCTCGACGAGGAAGGCGGCCGGCTGTGCCGGCAGCTCGGCGAAGAGCAGGGCGTGCAGTTCATCACCAACGACGAGGTCCAGAAGTTCAGCCGCAGCAACGGGCGCTTCACAGCCGACACGGTGAACGGGCACAAGGTCGAGTTCGACGTCCTCACCTACGGCGTCGGGCTCGACTACTACACCGAGCCTGTGGGCACCGGCGTGGAGGTGAACAAGGGAATCGTCACCGACGCCAAGCTGCGCACATCGGCGCCCGACGCCTACGCGGCGGGCGACATCGCCGTCTTCTACGACCTGATGGTCGAGCGGCACAACCAGATGGGCACGTGGGACAACGCCGAGGCGCACGGCAAGGTCGCCGCGCGAAACATGGCCGGCGCAGACGAAGACTTCTTCGACGTGCCGACCTACACGACGACGATGTTCGGCTCGACCCTGGCCGTGATGGGCGTCACGCCCGACGTGCAGCCCGACCTCGAGTCGGTGCGCACGTTCAGCCTCGAGGAGAAGTTCTACCGCAAACTCTTCTTCAAGGACGATCGCCTGGTCGGCGCGATCATGATCGGCCCGCCAAAAGGGAGGAAGAAGCTGATCGAGATCATGCGCTCGCGGCAGAAGATCGAGCGTCCGAAGCAGGAGCTCCTCGACCCCGCAAATCTGAAGGATTAGAGACTGGCCGCCGAGTACGCGTTCGTGACTCACTGGCGCGTGAAGGGAAGCGCGGACGATGTCTTCGACGTGCTCGCCGATCCGCTGGCTCTCAAGCGCTGGTGGCCGTCCGTCTACCTGGATGTGAAGGAGCTCAAGGCAGGCGACGCGGCGACGGGTGTCGGCCGCGTCATCGACCTGTACACCAAGGGCTGGCTGCCCTACACGCTGCGCTGGAACTTCACAGTGATCGAATCGAAGCGGCCGACCGGTTTCAAGCTGGTGGCGCACGGCGACTTCGAGGGGACTGGCGTCTGGACGCTGCGTCAAGACGGGGACTACGCCGACGCGACCTATGACTGGCGGATCTCGGCCGAGAAACCGCTGCTCCGGTACGGCAGCTTCATCTTCCGCCCGGTGTTCGCGGCCAACCACCGGTGGGCGATGGCTCGCGGTTTCGAGAGCCTTCTGCTCGAGCTCCGTCGTCGACGCGGCGAGGCCGTCCCCGCTCCACCCGGGCCGACATTCAAGCGCCGCTGAGCCGAATCTCGGCGTATCGTTAGCCGACGACAAATGCCTTTCGCCAACAGCGAAACCGCCCACGCAATCCGAGCGGCGCTTGGCGCGGCGCTGCGCACCCGACGGGAGGCAGCCCGGCGGACCCTGAGCGACATCGCCGCGGAGGCCGGCCTGTCGCCGGCGCATCTCTCCGAAGTCGAGCGGGGACGCAAGGAGATCTCCACGGAGCGCCTCGTGGCTGTAACCCATGCCCTGGGCATCCGACCGGGGGAGATCTACGCGGACCTGGCGCGGACTCTTGGCGCCGAGCCCGAACAGCCCGAGTGGCCGGAAGACCCGCCCATCAAGCTGCGCCTGGCCACCGCGTCGCTGCCGCTGGAGGCGCTGCGCAGCGTTGCCGATTTCAGCGCTTATCTGGCGATGGCCAACCCACCGGCCAGACCCAAAGACCGGATCGGTTTTTTGGCCCCACGAAGTCAAAGGCTGGCGCCGTGACTTCGCCGCGACCCCGAAGACATCCCAGGAGGTAGACAGATGCATCTGATTCCTACGGTCATCACCAACGACGGACGCGGCGAGCGGGTCTACGACATCTACTCGCGGTTGTTGAAGGACGGCGTGATCTTCGTCCGCGGCGTCATCGACGACGACATGGCCAGCACCGTGACGGCGCAGCTGCTGTTCCTCGAAAACGAGATGCCGGACCGCGACATCCAGGTCTACGTCAACAGCCCGGGCGGCTCGCTGACCGCCTCGCTCTCGATCTACGACGCCATGCAGTACGTCGGACCCAAGGTCGCCACGCTGTGCACAGGCATGGCGGCGAGCGGCGGGTCAATCCTGCTGGCGGGCGGCGCCGAGGGCATGCGGATGTCGCTGCCGCACGCTCAGATCCTCATCCACCAGCCCTTCACGCAGGGCATCCAGGGCCAGGCATCGGACATCCAGATCCACGCCCAGGAGATCCTGCGGCAGCGCGAGCAGATCGCGCGGATCTACGCCAAGCACTGCAAGCGCGAGCTCGAAGATGTGGAGCGAGCGATGGAGCGCGACTTCTTCATGACCCCCGAGCAGGCGAAGGAATGGGGCCTGATCGACCTGATCGTCGAAAAGAACCCGCACATGGTGGTGACCCCAGCCGCAAAATGAGGATCGCGGTTCTCGGCGGAACGCGGTTCATCGGCCGCGCCATCGTCGAGGAGCTCGCGTCCCAGGGCCACGATCTGCTGGTGGTGCACCGCGGGCAGCTGGAACCGGACGACATGCCGGTGGTCCGCCACCTGCACTGCGACCGCGCCGAGCTGCTCAACCGCAGGCGGGAGCTCGACCGCTTCGAGCCGGAGGCGGCGATCGACTGCCGGGCGCTGACGCGCAGCGATGCCGAGATCGCGCTGCGAGCGCTGCCGAGCGTCGCGCGGCGGATCGTCATCTCGAGCATCGACGTGTATCGCGCCTTTGGAGCCCTGCACGAGGATCGCGAGACGGATCCGGTCCCACTCGACGAGGGGTCGCCGGTGCGGCCGACCCGATATCCGTATCGCGGCAAGCTCCCTGGCATGGACGAGTACGACAAGCTCGACGTCGAGGACGTCTACCTCCCCCACGGCGCTACCGTCTTCCGGCTGCCGATGGTCTACGGTCCGCGTGACTACCAGCACCGCGAGGAGTTCATCCTGCGCCGCCTCCGCGCCAACCGGTCCCGCATTCCTTTCGGCGCAGGCACGTGGCTTGGGTGCAGGGCGTACGTGCGCGACATCGCGCACGCGGCGAGACTAGCGCTGGAGAATCCCGGGGCGACCGGAGTGATGAATCTCTGTGAAGACCGCACGTACTCGATGCGGATGTGGGTCCAGATGATCCTCGAGGCGGCCGGATCCAGCGCCGAGCTCGTGCGCGTGGGCGACGACCTGCTGCCCGATGACCTCAAGGAGACGGGTACCGTCAGCCAGCACATCGCGGCGACGGCTCACAAAGCTCGAACCCTCCTCGGTTGGACGACCTCAGATCCACTCGAGACATTACGGACCACGGTGCGGTGGCACCTCGAGCATCCGCCGAGCGAGCCCAACCAGGACTTCTCCGCCGACGACCGGGCTCTCGAGGCCGTCTAGTCTTAAACCCACATGTCCCGCCGGTATCGGCCTTTTGATCCTTTTGACCGCGGGCCCGGTCAGTTCGATCCACGGCGGGAGATCAGGCTGCCACAGGTGCCGCGACGCTTCTGGGCCGGCGTCGCGATCTTCGCGCTCGCCGTCCTCATCTTCATCGCGACGAGCCCGATCGTCTCCTTCATCACGGAGCTGCAGTGGTATGACGCCCTCGGTTTTCGCGATGTCTACACGACGCGGCTCGGGCTGCAGTGGTCCCTCGCGCTCGGCAGCCTCCTCCTTGCCTTTGCCTATCTAGGGGTCAACGTCTACATCGCTCTGAGGGTCCGAGCCGGCCCGGGCTTGCGAGCGGTGGGCATCCAGCGATCGGTGCTCCGCAGCACGGCGGGCTGGGTGACGCTCGGCGCGGCCGGCGTGATCTCGATCATCCTGGCGGCCGGCGCATCGTCGCAGTGGTCGGCGCTGGCGCTGTTCCTCCACGCCAGCCCAACCGGCACCACCGACCCCGTCCTCAACCAGGACATCTCCTTCTACCTGCTGACGCTTCCATTCCTCCACGCGGCCACCAACTGGTCGCTCGGCCTCGATTTCATGGCCGTGCTTTTGATCGGCGCGCTGTACTCGTGGCGGGGCGACAGCTTCGACTTCCGCCCGACGCCTCGCGCGCTCGCCCACGTCTCAGTGTTGATCGCGGCCTTCGCGGCGACGCTGGCGGTCTCGGCGTGGCTGGGTCGCTACGACCTTCTATTTGCCCACAACAGCAGCGTGGTTTGGGGTGCCGGGTACACCGATGTCAACGCGAGGCTGCCGCTCTACACGTTCCAAGCCGGAGTCGGCATCGTGCTCGCCGGCGCCGTGCTCGCCAACGCGTGGCTCCGCCGCGTGTGGTTGCCCGTCGTCGCGGCGGGGGTCTGGATTGCGATCTCTGTCATCGCCCAGGCGTATCCGTCGATCGTGCAGGGCGTGTCCGCGACGCCGAATGCCGGTACCTTCGAGCTGCCGTACATCGCCCGGGAGATCGAGAACACGCGCCGGGCTTACGGGCTGTCCGACGTCAAGGGCAGCACGAGCTTCACCGGCGATCAGGCGCTCACCCTGCAGGACGTACAGAACGACCAGGTGACGATCAACAACCTTCGGTTGTGGGACTACGGCCCCCTGCGCGACACGTATCAGCAGCAGCAGGCGATCCGCACCTACTACACCTTCTACGACATCGACCTCGACCGCTATACCATCGGCGGAAAGTACCAGCAGCTGGAGATCAGCGCGCGCGAGTTCGACTTCACCCGGCTGCAGTCTTCATCGCAGAACTGGTTCAACGAGCGCCTCACCTACACGCACGGTTACGGGCTTGCGGCCAGCCCGGTCAATGCGGTCATCGGCGAAGGCCTGCCCGATTACGTGATCCAGGACGTGCCGCCCGCCGGGGCCATTCCTGTCACCCAGCCGGCCATCTACTTCGGCGAGGTCAGTCCGTCAAACGGTGACTACGTTCTCGCCCATTCCAAGGCGCAGGAGTTCGACTACGCCAAGGGCAGCACGGACGTGTTCACCAGCTACACCGGCACGCACGGCGTACCGATGAACAGCGTGAACCGGGCGCTCTGGTCTTTGAAGCTCAGCGACTTCAGCCTCCTCGTCTCGGGCGAGGTTACCGACACGACATACATGCTGTACCGGCGCAACATCAAGGACCGCGTCCAGGAGCTGGCGCCGTTCCTGAACTTCGACCGCGACCCCTACATAGTCGTCGTCGACGGCCGGCTCTACTGGATCATCGACGCCTACACCACGGCCTCGACCTATCCGTACTCGCAAACCACGCCGGGCTTCCAGGGCGGCAACGACATCAACTACATCCGCAACTCGGTCAAGGTGGTCGTCGACGCGTACCAGGGCACCGCGAGCTTCTACGTGATGGACCCGAAGGACCCCCTCATCAAGGCTTACCAGGCGACCTTTCCCTCTTTGTTTCAGCCCATCGACGCGATGCCGGCCGGGATCCGGGCCCACATCCGCGTCCCCGAGGACCTCTTCAACGTGCAGGTCTCGATCTATGCGACCTACCACATGAGCGACCCCAAGGTCTTCTTCACTCGGGAGGACGTTTGGGATGTGCCGACGGCGCAGACCGGGCCGGGCAGCGCGCCGGCGCCGATCCAGCCCTACTACGTGCTGTTCCGTCTGCCCGGTGAGCAGAACCCGGAGTTCCTCTTGATCATGCCGTATACGCCTCACGGCAAGAACAACCTCGTCTCTTGGTTGGCCGCGCGGAGCGATGGGGCCAATTACGGCCAGTACGTCTCCTATGTCTTGCCCAAGGACAGGGTGATCTTCGGCCCGCAGCAGGTCGCAAGCCGGATCAACCAGGACCCGACGATCTCGCGCGACTTCACCCTGCTCCACAGCACCGGGTCGCAAGTGCAGCAGGGCAACCTGCTGGTCGTGCCGATCGGCAATTCGTTCCTGTATTTCGAGCCGGTGTATCTGCGCGCGACCACGGCCACGGGAATCCCCGAGCTGAAGAAGGTGATCCTCGTCGACCAGAACACGGTGGTCTACGCCGACACCCTGGACCAGGCGATCCAGCAGCTCGTCGGTATAGCTCCACCACCGACCAACAACCAACCTCCGCCGTCGACGTACACGCCGGCCCAGGTGGCGCAGATTCAGGGCCTGATCGCCCAGGCCAACGAGCACTACAAAGCGGCATACGCCGCGCTTGCCCGCGGTGATTTCACGACGTTTGCCAGCGAGATGCAGACCGTCGGCCAGATCCTGCAGCAGCTACAAGCGCTGGGCGGGTCGACATCGTCGCCGGCCGGCCCGTCGCCTTCGCCCCGGGCCTCACCCAGTCCTTAGCGGCACGAAAAGCACCGGAAAAAGCGAGCGGTAGAACACGTCCGCGCCCTTGCGTACGTAGGCGCGTAGGTCCTGCGGCTCGCTAGAAGAAGTGGCGATGGGGATCACCAGCCGCCCTCCGTCGGCGAGCTGATCGACGAGGGCCTCGGGCAGGTGATCCGCGGCGGCCGCGACCAGGATGACGCTGTACGGCGCCTCTGCGGACCAACCCAGGCTGCCGTCGCCCACCGCGACTTCGACGTTGGCGAAACCGAGCCGGCGCAGGGTTTCCGACGCGCGCTCGGCCAACGCCGGCTCGCGCTCGATCGAGATGACCTTGCGGCACAGCCGCGACAGGATCGCCGCCGCGTAGCCCGAACCCGTCCCCACCTCCAGCGCGACGTCGTCTGGTTGCGGCGATGCGGCCTGAGCCATCAACGCGACGACGAGCGGCTGCGAGATCGTCTGTCCGCACTCGATCGCGAGGGCCCGGTCCTCGTACGCGTGGCGCCGCATGCGAGGCGCAAGGAACTCTTCGCGCGGAACGCCGGCCATCGCCTGCAGGACGCGCTCGTCAATGACCCCGTGCGGACGGAGCTGCTCGGCCACCATACGCTGCGCCGGTGTGCCCATCGGTGAGCCTCAACGCTGAGAGTACAATCGGCAACGTCTCATTGGCGTCGTCGGTCCAGTCTTCCATTCCGCAGAAATGGCGCCGCCCGGTCAGGCAACGGTCGCGCCTGGTCAGACGAACGGGCCCCGCGCACTCGCGCGTGGAGTTCGCGCATCCGTCCGAGCAGGAGTTTGCGCGCTTCCTCGATTACTACCGGATCAGGTGGCAGTACGAACCGGTCTCATTTCCGATTGCGTGGGAAGGTTCGCGCGTCGCCGAGATGTTCACGCCGGACTTCTACCTGCCCGAGCACGACCTCTACATCGAGCTGACGACGATGAAGCAGTCGCTCGTCACACCCAAGAATCGCAAGGTGCGGATGCTGCGCGAGCTCTATCCGGAGTTGAAAGTCAGGCTGCTCTACCGGAAGGACTATCAGCAGCTTCTGGCCAAAGCCGGTTACGGAGCGCTCGAGGTCCAGCACCTGCGCAAGCAAGACGTTGGCGAGATCCTCATCTCGCCGGTGGAGCTCGAGACTCGGGTGCGTGCGCTCGGGCGCAAGATCTCGCGTGACTACCGCGGCAAGTCCCTGGTTCTGGTCGGCGTCCTCAAAGGGGTCACCTTCTTCCTGGCCGACCTCGCCCGCCAGATCAAGGTGCCGTTCGTGATCGATTACCTCGACCTTCAGCGCTTCGCCGGCGCCCAGCCCCAGGACCGCGTTCGGATCGCGCGCGACATCGACTATCCGATCGAAGGGCGCCACGTGCTGCTGGTCGAGGACATCATCAACACCGGCCTCACCATCGACTACGTGCTGTCGGAGCTGCAGCGCCGGCAACCGGCTTCGCTGGAGCTGGTGACCCTGCTCGACCGGCCGCTGAGGCGGCTGGTCAACGTGCCGGTGCGCTACGTCGGGTTCCAGATCCCCAACGACTACGTCGTGGGATACGGCCTCGACTACCGGGAGCTCTACCGCAACCTTCCCTTCATCTGCACGCTCCGGACGAGCGTGTACGACCTGCCGACTCCCGTCGCCTGAGCGCCCGCCTCTCGGGCCTCCTGGCCTGGATGGCACGTTATGACTTCGACGAGCTCGTCGGCAGCGGATTGTTAAAGGACGTGGAAGAGATCGTCATCGGCGCCTACCTGTCGGTCCATCCCAAGGCGTCGAGACCGGCCGCCTATCACTGGCTGCGTTATGAGGATCCGGACCCCGTGGCGCGCCTGGCGGACGGCGTCAGGCGGCTGCGCAAGAGGGGTGCGAGATTTGACGCCGATGCTGTGGACAAAGCCCGCGCCGAGGCGTCAAAGAGGGGCTTTTCGAATTGAAGACCCCGTGTGGAGCTTCTGGGGAAAAGTAATGCCCCAAGAGACCTTCCTGTTTACCCTGAAGTCCCCTATGCGTTTTTCGGTTTCCATCCCGGGTTGCCCCGGACCTTCCACCTACTCGACGTTCGGTATCCTCAGGTTTACCGTACTCAGCCGC
>JBKPCF010000048.1:0-4675 GCA_046727235.1 Candidatus Dormiibacterota bacterium | reverse complement strand
GCGGTCGCGGAGATCGTCGACCGACGCGTACGTGGTCGGAAACTCGGCTTCCGCGATGAACGGCACGCCGGCCGCCTCGCACGCGCGCCCGACCGCGGCAAGGATGCGGATCATCCCCGGCTCAGCGGTGCCGGCCAGCGCGGTGAAAAGAACGACCGCGTCGGCACCGAGCCGTGCCGCCTCGTCCACCTCGGCGATCTGGACCACCTCGGGCTCGCTGCGGTCGGGATTCGAGGAGGCAGACAGCAAGAGCGCGAGCGACGTCGTCGGCGCAAACGCCGGCGCCGCGATCCGGATCATGCCCTTGGACATCATGATCACGTTGGCGCCGCCCGCCACCGCCTCGGCGGTGCGCGTGCTGATGTCCGCGAGCGGCTCGAGGAACTGCGGCGAGGTCATGCCGTGGTCGAGGGCGCAGATGATGGACACACCCGCGGGATCGATCACGCGCTTCATGCGCATCGCTTTGCCGACGCTGCTGATCACGATGACCTCCTTCCTGGACCGCGCCGCAGCACGGTGAAATCAAATGCGTCGGCGAGGTGGTACTCGTATGACGACAGCACGGGAGTTCCTTCCTCGGAATAGTCGACCTGCCAGATCGCAAGCAGCAGTGCGCCACGAGCCACGCTGAGCCGCTCGGCGACTGTCAGCTCAGCGCGGACCGGGCGAAAGCTTGCGACGCCATGATGGATGACGATGCCGAGGTCGCGCTCGAACACCTCGTAGATCGAGCGCCGCAGCATCTCGTCGGCGAGGTCGGGCTGCTTGGCGAGCAGCCGCGCAGGCAGGATGTCGCGCGAAAGCACCACGGGTTTGCCGTCGGCGGTGCGAACTCGCTCCACCACGAGCAGGTCCGATCCGGGCTGCAGCTCGAGGCGCGTCGCCTCGCTGACGGTCGCGGGTTCGAGCCAGTGGCGTGCCTGGTCGATCCCGGCCTGCATGCCCGCCGCCCGGATCGCATCCGTGACGCCGAAGTTGAGATCGAGGCTGTTCGCGACTCGCCGGCCATCGGCCACGAAGGTCCCGGAGCCCCACATCCGGCGCACCAGGCCCTCGCTCTCGAGCGCCCGGAGGGCCTCGCGAAGGGTGGCCCGGGAGACACCCAGCTCGGTCGCCAGCGCCGGCTCTGACGGCAAACGCGATCCTGCCGGCAGGAGGCCCTGGCCGATTCGCTGGGTTAGCGTCTCCCGCACCTGGACGCTGCGTGGCCGCGCGCGTTCGTCAGTGGACTGGCCGAGAGGGCCTGGCATGCCAGGCTAAGTATCTTGTCGGACAACTCCGGCGTCAAGGCGAAGAGTTGTCTGCTAGGGAAAAGCCGATTCTTGACTTCGATTTGGGCCTCGCCTAGCATTCGCACAACAGCAGGCGTCAGACAACTTTGAGCACGGGAGCCGCGGGGAGCGGCGCCTGTGGAGGGGGTAACTGCTTTGTCTGAGGAGCGTCGCAAGGTAGGGACGGTTGCTTATCGGGAGGCCAGCCCGGCCTATTTCGCCAAGCGGGCCCTGAAGCGACACGCGGCGTTCTGGTCGCTCTGGTCACTGGGCGTCGCGGCAGTTATCTCTGGCGACTTCTACGGTTGGAACCTCGGGTTTGGCGTGGGCGGGTTGGGCGGATTCTTGATCGCGTCGGTCGTGATCACCGTCATGTACTACGGCCTTGTGTTCAGCATCGCCGAGATGTCGCCGGCGCTGCCCCACACCGGCGGCGCCTATTCGTTTGCCAGGTCAGCCTTTGGACCGTGGGGCGGATTCATCACCGGCCTCGCCGAGAACATGGAGTACGTCATCACGCCCGCCGTGGTGGTCGGCGCGATGGGGTTCCTGCTGCAGGCCATCGTGGTCTCTCTGTTCAGCGTCAAGGGAGACCCATGGTGGAACAGCGTTTACGTCTGGTTCATCATCTCTTACATCGTCTTCGTGGGCATCAACATCCGAGGCATCGTCGCCACGATGCGCTTCACGGTCGCGATCAACATCCTGGCCCTCGGCATCTTGGCCTTCTTCTTCGGTTCGGTGCTTTTCTCGGGCAAGTTGGACCTCAGCCTTCTGACCAACATCGCGCCGCAACCGGGCCAGTCGTCCTTCCTTCCATTCGGGTTGGCCGGAATCTTTCCGGCGATCCCGTTCGCCATCTGGTTCTACCTCGCGATCGAAGAGCTGCCGCTCGCGGCGGAGGAATCGCATGACCCCAAGCGCGATATTCCGCGGGCCGCGGTGTGGGGCCTGACGACGCTGGTCATCACCGCGATTGGAATCTTTGTCTTGAACACGGCGATCGGTGGCGGCGCCAAGGCAATCGGCATCTCCGCCACGCCGCTGTTCGACGGCTTCAAGGCCGTTTACGGTGACAACGCCGGCTCCGCAATCCTGGCGTTGATAGGCCTCGGCGGCCTGATCGCAAGCTTCTTTACGATCATCTACGCGTACGGGCGCAACACGTACTCGCTGTCGCGTGCGGGTTACTTTCCGCACTTCCTTTCGGTGACGCATCCCACCTTGAAGACCCCGCACGTCGCGCTCATCGCCGGTGGATTGGTCGGGCTCGGGCTAGCGTGCTTAATCACCTACCTCGGCACGACCCAGAACCTGGTCGCAGGCCAGGTCGTTGGCGCCCTGCTCTACATGGCGGTTTTCGGAGCCGTCGTCTCGTATGCGATGCAGTGCGCGTCATTCATCTTCCTGCGTCGGCGCCTGCCGAACATCGAGCGGCCATACCGCAGCCCCGTCGGAGTCTGGGGCGCCGGAATCGCGGGCGCGATCGCGGTCATCTCGCTGATCTCGCTGTACGCCAACGAGACCTACCGCCCGGGCGTGGTGGGGACTCTCATCTACTTCCTCGTCGGCATCGCCTACTTCGCTATCGTCGGCCGGCACCGTCTGGTTCTCTCGCCCGAGGAGGAGTTCGCTCTCACACGCGGCGAGCATGGCCACCCGGAAACCGAAGGCTATGGCAAGACCAGGGTCACCGACATCCCGGCCGAAGGCGCGGCTCCCGCGCCCAAACCCGCGGGGGCGCCTACTGGCGGAAGCGTCTAGCCTCTCGTCTGTGTCCAAGCTGGTGAGCGTGCGAGAGCGCTCACCAGCCTTTCTTTTTCCCATCGAGGTGTCGAGATGTTGACCGAGGACAAGGTGGCCCAGCCCGAGCACGAGCCGTCACTGCGCAAAGATCAGCTGGCCGCCGACGTCAAAAAAGGCCTCATCGACACGGTCGTCGTCGCGTTCACCGACATGCAGGGCCGCCTCATGGGCAAGCGCATCGATGCCGAGTACTTCATGGAGTCGGCCGGCCACGGCGAGTCGGTCGAAGGCTGCAACTACCTGCTGGCCCTGGACATGGAGATGGACCCGGTTCCCGGATACGAGATGGCGAACTGGGAGAGGGGTTACGGGGACTTCGACCTGCTTCCAGACTTCGCCACGCTGCGCCGCATCCCGTGGCTCGAGGCGACTGCCCTCATTCTGTGCGACGTCGCCTGGCATGACGGCAAACCGGTCCGGCCTTCTCCGCGCCAGGTGCTTCGAGCCCAGGTCGAACGCGCCCGCGCGCTTGGGTTTGAGCCGATGTTCGGCTCCGAGCTCGAGTTCTTTTTGATCAAAGAGACGTTCGCCGAGGCGCACGCAAAGCACTACCTCGGCCTCACGCCATCGGTGCCCTACATCCTCGACTACCACATCCTGGCCACCACCTACGACGAGCCCTTCCTGCACGCGGTGCGCAAGGGCATGAAGGGCGCAGGGATCCCTGTCGAGAGTTCGAAGGGCGAAGCGTGGCCGGGTCAGCAGGAGATCAATTTCCGGTTCGCCGACGCCCTGACCATGGCCGACAACCACGTCGTCTACAAGAACGGGATCAAGGAGATGGCGCACCAGGCCGGCTGCTCCGTCACGTTCATGGCCAAGCCCGACCACCGCTGGATCGGAAGCTCGTGCCACGTCCACTCCAGCCTCTGGAAGGACTCGCGCAACGCGTTCGACGGCGAGTCGGAGGTCTTCAAGCAGTACCTGGCCGGCCACATCGCCTACGCGTCTGAGGTCGCGATCTTCCTGGCGCCGAACATCAACTCCTACAAGCGCTATGCGGCCGGGAGCTGGGCTCCGACGACCCTCGCGTGGGGTCACGACAACCGCACGTGCGGCTTTCGGATCGTGGGCCACGGGCAGCACCTGCGCACGGAGTCGCGGATCCCCGGAGCCGATGTGAATCCCTACCTATGCTTCGCCGCGCTCCTCGCCGCTGGGCTGCGCGGGATCGAGGACAAGCTCAAGCTTCCCCCGGAGTACAAGGGCAACGCGTACGAGTCGGACGTGCAGCGCTTCCCGAGCTCGTTGCGGGAGGCGATCGGAAATCTCGAGCGCGGGACGATCGCTCGGGCTGCTTTTGGCGACGACGTGATCGACCACTACCTCAACTACGCGCGAACCGAGCAGTCGCTGTTCGACAAGGTGGTGACCGACTACGAGCGCGAGCGCCTGTTCGAGCGCGGTTGAGCGGACGGCTTGACGGCAAGGTAGCGGTCATCACCGGGGCGGCCGGCGGGATCGGCCGCGAGGCCGCGCTGCTCTTCTCAGCGGAGGGTGCCCGGGTCTGCGTGGCGGACGTCGGCCGCGAAGCGGGCGAGAAGACCGCGTCCGAGTGCCGCGAGGCGTTCTTCTTCGCCGCCGACGTCAGCGAC
>JBKPCF010000047.1:0-35517 GCA_046727235.1 Candidatus Dormiibacterota bacterium | reverse complement strand
TCGAGAAGCTCACGCGCGACCTCGCGCGTGTCTCGGTCGAAGAAGGAAGCGCGGAGCACCGCCCCGTCAGGCGGGAGGGGGCTGGTCCTGTTCAGGCTGGCTCTTCTTGGGAGGCTTCGGCGGCTCGGGCGGAGGCGTCTGTAGCCGTTTCCTGGCGGCATGCCGGCGACGCTTGTCGACGTACAGGGCTTTGTCGGCAGCCTGGTACATCGCCTGCCAGTCGAGGCCCTGGCGCCACGCCGTGATGCCGATGCTGAACTCCACCGGAACCGGAAGCTTGGAAGTACGGTTCAGGTGCTCTAGAGCCTCGCGCACGCGAATGCCGACCTCGCGCGCGTCGCGCTCGTCGGCATCAGGCATGGCAACGCCGAACTCGTCCCCACCCAGCCGGCCGCACGTGTCGGTGGCGCGAACCGCGCGCTGGAGCTCAGCCGCGAGGACGCGGATCGCCTCGTCGCCGACGTGGTGACCATAGGTGTCGTTGATCTCTTTCAGGTTGTCGAGGTCGATCATCATCAGCGCGAGGCGGCGCTTGTGCCGCTCGGCCGACGCGACCGCGCGGTCGATCGCCCGCTCGAACTCCGGCCGGTTGGCAAGGCCGGTGAGGTAGTCGGTCCGCGCCTCCTTGGTGTGCTGGCGGGCGCGGTCGAGCGCGACCGCGATCTGGTCCGCCACCGCGGCGACGAACTCGAGGTCGGTCGACTCAAATGTCCGGGGCAGACGCGTGGCGACGGTCATCGCCCCGAGCAGAACCCCTTTTGTGCGCAGCTCGGCGCGGATCGCGCTCCACTCGCCCGCGATCCGGTCGACGCGCGACTCCGCGGGTCCCGAGGAGACCTCGACGACTCGCATCAACCCCGACCTGCCGGACTCGGAGAACTCCTCCTCCTCGCCTGGCTGCATGCCGATGGTCTTGGCAAGCTTGAGCCGGGCTCCTTCGCGGACCCAGACGGCGCCCGCCTGCAGCCCGAGCACCTTGAGCGTCTCGCGGAGTCCCACCTCGGCGATCTCGCTCACGTCCAGCGAGCGGCCAAGCGCGCTCGCGATGTGGTACAGGCCGCGCAGCTCGCTCTGCCGCGCGTTGTACTTGCTTTCGGTGAAGTCCAGGTAGCCTCGGATGAACATCGAGTTCAGGTGCTCGATCACGTCGCCGAGCCGGCTCTGCGCGAGCAGCAGCACCTCGTCCGCGTAGCGGCTCTGCCCGAGCTCGTCGGTGACCCGGGCCATGACCGTCCGCCGGAAGATCGCGAGACCCTCCATCAGCGACTCGAGCGGCACTCCCTTCTCGGCGTACCGGCGCGCGTATTCCCGAGCCTGGGTGTAGTACTCGGGCCAGGGCAGGTTGGAGTCTGGGCGCAGCGAGCTGAAAAGGGCCCCCAGGAAGGCGACCGACATGCTGACCAGGTCGTCGATAGAGCCGTCCTTGTAGCCCTTGAGCAGCTCCGGCTCGATCGCCCGGACCGCCTCGACCACGACGATGCCGCTGTCCGCGGCGTCGCTCGACAGCCGGTCCGCGACTTCCGCTAGAAGATCACTCGCCCGCTGGGTCATATCGGCGCACTATAGAGTGACTGATAGCAATCCGAGTTCCCGTGGACAGTGCTAACAAAATGTCTAAGAGGCAATGATGGCAACAGTGACCAGAGGATCCTTAGAAAAGATAGAAGAGGTCCTGGGCGACGGTGCCCGCGACCTCCTCGAGCACAGGTGCCAGACAGTTCCCAAGGAGCAGCTCCACCTCCCCGGCGGCGATTTCGTGGATCGGATCTGGAAGGACAGCGACCGGCCGACCCGCGTCCTGCGCAGCTTCGAGGCCCTGCTCGACCACGGCCGGCTGGCCGGCACCGGTTACCTGTCGATCCTGCCGGTCGACCAGGGGATCGAGCACACCGCCGGGGCGTCCTTTGCCCCCAACCCGATCTACTTCGACGGGGCCAAGATCGTGGAGCTTGCCGTCGAAGGTGGGTGCAACGCGGTCGCCTCGACGTTCGGGGTGCTCGGTTCGGTCTCCCGCCGCTACGCCCACAAGATCCCCTTCATCTGCAAGCTCAACCACAACGAGCTGATGACCTATCCCAACCACTTCGACCAGATCCTGTTCGGGACGGTCAAGGAAGCCTGGGAGATGGGCGCCGTCGCAGTCGGCGCCACGATCTACTTCGGATCGGCGGAGTCGGACCGCCAGCTGCAGGAGATCGCGTTTGCCTTCCACGCCGCGCATGAGCTCGGCATGGCGACGGTGCTGTGGTGCTACGTGCGCAACAACGCCTTTAAAAAGGATGGCGTGAACTACGAGACGGCCGCCGACTTGACCGGGCAGGCCAACCACCTCGGGGTCAGCATCGAGGCGGACATCATCAAACAGAAGCTGCCGGACACCAACCGTGGGTTCCAGGTCATCGGTTTCGGCAAGACGTCGCCCGCGGTCTACGACAAGCTCTCGTCCGACCACCCCATCGACCTGTGCCGTTACCAGGTCATCAACAACTACATGGGGCGGGCCGGCCTGATCAACTCGGGAGGCGAGAGCAAGGGCGCGACCGACCTCAAAGAGGCCGTCCGCACGGCCGTGATCAACAAGCGCGCCGGCGGGATGGGCCTGATCAGCGGACGAAAGTCATTCCAGCGCCCCATGAAGGAGGGCATCGAATTACTCAACGCAATCCAGGACGTCTATCTCAACCCGGCGGTGACCATCGCGTAAAGCTCGCGTTCCTCGGCAGCGGCGCGGCGTTCTCGCTGGACCGCTACAACGGAGCCGTGGTGGTCGACGGCCGCGTCCTCCTGGACGGCGGCGCGCCGCTCCTTCCGCATATGCACCGACTCGGCTTCGACCCGGGCGACATCCAGGTCGTGTTTCTCACCCACTTCCACGGCGACCACACGCTCGGCCTGCCGCCGTTCGTGCTGCATCGGGTTTTTGTCGATCGCCGGCCCCTCACCTTCGTCGGTCCGTCCGGCGTCGCGGACTTCCTGGAGAAGCTCTGGGAGGTCAGCTGGGGACCGGACTGGAAGAGGGTGATGCGACCCCAGTTCAAGGTCAAGTACGTCACGGCGCGCGGTTCGGGGACCGCCGTCGGAGTTCGATACGAGAGCGTGAAGCTGGACCACGGGACGATGGGCAGCGTCGGATATCGCATTCACGTCAACGGCAAGGTCGTCGCGTACTCCGGTGACACCGAGGCGACGGCGCCGCTGGACAAGCTCGTCGACGGCGCCGATGTCGCGATCGTCGAGGCGACCGGTCCCGGCGACGTGTTCAGCCACATGAGCTGGGAGGCGGCAACCAAGCTGCGTAAGCGGCACCCCGATACCCGATTCTTCTTCAACCACCTCTATTCGGGCACGGTGACCGGGGCGGTCAAAGACCTGCAGGTGATCGAGGTCTGAACCGTCGGAGCACGGCGGCTTTGATCGGTGTCGTAGCTGGTGGAATCGCCGGCGCCGTCGTTTTTGCCGGCATGGTCGGGCTGGGAAGCCTGCTGTCGAGTCGGGTCGGCAACCCGATCCCCCTGATCGCTCTGGCGATAGCGGGCGCATATGCCGGCTGGCTTCTGGGTGTCGTCGTGTTCGGGGCCGTCCGTGGCGGAAACGACCAGACCACTCCTTGACAAGCTCGGTGTCAAGGCCGGCGCCCGAGTCGCTCTGGTCGACATGGAGGACGCTTCTTTCGTGAAGCTGCTGCGGCAGCGAACGACCGACATCGTCCACGGCAAACCGCGGACCCCGTGCGACCTGGTGTTCATGGCCGCGACCCGCAAGCACGAACTCGAGCGCCTCAAGCTGATCAAGACCTGGATCGAGCCGAACGGCGCGATCTGGGTCATCCGGCCGAAGGGAGGCAGGAGCGAGCTGCGGGATACCGACCTCATCGACGCGGGCCTCGCCGCCGGCCTGGTCGACAACAAGATCGCCAGCTTCTCCGACACGCACGGCGCGATGCGATTTGTGTTCCGGCTGAAGGACCGGCCCAAGCGGTGACGCTCACGATTCGAACCGGGCAGCTTGCAGACGTGCCGCTCATCGCCGACCTGATCCGCGCCCTGTCGCGCTACGAAAGGCTCGAGCAGGAGGTCACGATGACCGAGGAGAAGCTCACCGATTTCCTGTTCGGCGAGCGCCCCTATGCGGAGACGCTGATCGCCGAGGAGGAGGGACAACCGCTTGGATTCGCCCTCTTCTTTCACAACTTCTCGACCTTCCTCGGCCAGCCGGGTCTTTACCTCGAGGATCTGTTCGTCCATCCGGAGCATCGCAGCCGCGGGGTGGGACGCGCCCTGCTCCAGCGCCTGGCCCAAATCGCGGTCGACCGCGGATGCGGAAGGATGGAGTGGGCGGTGCTCAACTGGAACCGGGACGCAATCCGGTTCTACGCCCGGCTCGGCGCGCAACCGAACTCAGAGTGGACTGTGTATCGCCTGGCGGGCGACCCCCTCAAGGCACTTGCCGGAGAATAAGCAGCTCATGGGCGTCGACGTCCACAGCCCGAAACCCCTGGACACGCATCCCGGCGACGAGATCGTCGGCTGGGCCCGCGCCCAGCTCGCCATCGCGCGCGAGATCCTGGACAACCCCGGCGGCGGCCTGCTTTTCGCCACGCAGACCATCGGCCAGGTCCGGTCCGGCCTTCACGAGCGCGACGCGAGTCGCTGGCAGCAAGTGACCTCGATCCTGGAGCGCGCCGAGGACGCGGCAGTGCATCGCGAGTTCGACGTTGCGCGCGACCTCATCAGCCAGGCCGCCGCAAAGATCAGCTAGTCGCCGCGGCCTCCAGGGTCGCCTCAAAGCCTTTGGCCCCGGGATGGCCAGCGAACGGACCCACCCCCGGCAGCGTGACGCCGGCCTCACGGTAACGCCGCACCGCGTCGCGGACCCGGTCCTCGTCGCCGATGCCTGCGAGCTCGTCCAGCACGCGCTCGCCGACTTGTTCGGACTCCAGGTCCGACTTGAGCCCGCTGGCGTCCATCATCTTTCGGTAGAACGGCAGGCTCGCATAGCGCTCCACCGTCTTGCGAAAAACGTCGTGGGCGGCGGGGCGGTCCGTCGTCAGGCAAACCGGCACCGCCGAGACGACCTCGAAGCCCTCCATCGTCTTGCCCGCCTTCTCTCGTCCCCGGCGCACCGCCGGCACGACGCTATCGCGCACGTAGGCGGGCGTGCACATATAGAGGACGACCCCGTCGGCAAGCTCGCCCGCGAGCTCGAGCATCCGCGGGTTGAGGGCCGAGATCATGACCGGCAGGTCTCCGCGCCGCGGCGCGGAGTAAGCCGACCGTGCCGTGAAATGGCGGCCTTCGAAGCTGCTGCCTCCTTCCTGGAGGATGGTGCGCACGATCGTGATGTACTCGCGCATCGCCTCGACAGGTTCCTCGAGCTTCAGCCCCCACATGCCCTCGACGGTGACCTTGTGACTGATGCCGATGCCCAGGATGAAGCGGCCGTGCGAGAGCTCGTCGAGAGCGGCCGCCATCTGCGCCATCGCGGTGGGATGGCGCGTGTAGATCGGCAGTACGCCGGTTCCGAGGGCCACGCGCTCGGTGGCGTTCGCGTAAGCCGCCAGTACCAGTGCCGCGTCCCTGGCGTCCGGCATCTGCGTCACCCATACCGATTCGTAGCCGAGCCTCTCCGCGGCCTTGGCTCGGCCGACGGATTCGTCGAGGGTCCGCACCGCCGGGTTGAAAGCAGCCAGCCGCGGCATTGCATGACAATCTAGCGGGTGAATCTGGCCCAGGCGTTGTTCATGGGCCTGCTGCAGGGCGCGACCGAGCTCTTTCCAATCTCGTCGCTCGGCCATGCCGTGCTCGTGCCGAGCCTCCTGCACTGGAGCTTCAAGCAGTCCGACCCCTCATTCGTCCCGTTTCTCGTCCTTCTCCACCTCGGGACCGCGTCGGCGCTGCTGGTGCTGTATCGCCGGCAGTGGGTGGAGATCATCCGGGGATTCTTCACCGCGGCGACCCGCGGCGAGATGCGCAACGACACCGAACGGCTGGCGATGCTCCTGCTGGTCGGCACGATTCCCGCGGCGGTCCTCGGCGTTTACCTCGAGACCAGGATCAAAGCTCTCTTCGCGAGTCCTTCCCAGGCCGCAGGATTCCTGATCGCGAACGGAATTCTCATGCTGGGATTCGAGGTGCTGCGCCGGCGCACCGAGCGCCGCGCCGCACTGACGAGTGAGTCACGAGCGGACCAGGAGGCTCACTTTGCGAGCGCCGAGCGGATCAGCTTTCGCGCCGCGGCTGTTGTCGGAGCGTGCCAGGCGCTCGCGTTCCTGCCCGGCATATCACGGTCGGGTGTGACCATCGGAGGCGGACTTCTCGCGGGTCTCCGCCACGAGGAGGCCGCGCGCTTTTCGTTTCTCCTGGCGACCCCGGTGATTCTCGGCGCGGGGATCGTCGAGGTACCGCAGCTCTTCTCGGGCGGAGTGCCACTCGCCGAGTACATCGGGGCAGCCGTGCTCTCCGGCCTCGCGGCTTATGCAAGCGCGCGATTCCTTCTCCGCTACTTCCGCTCCGGGCGTCTGGACCCATACGGTTGGTACTGCATCGTGGCTGGGTTGGCCAGCCTGGCTTTGCTACATTTCGGTTGGTGATGAAGTCAGGCCCGGCGGCGGTGGGGTTGGGCATCCTCGGCGTCGTCTGCATCGTCCTCGCGGTTCTCTACGCGATCGGGGCGCTGCAGCTCTTCACGTCGGGACCGGGGAACCACTACAAGCACGCGATTCTGCTCATCGTGCTAGCCGTGGCCAGCTTCGTCGCGGCTAATTTCGCGCGTCCCAAGACCGCTACCTGAAGCAGGACGACTCGGCAAGAACCGGCGACTACGCTTTCGCCGCGGCGACTCGCTCCGGGACCTGACGCCCGGTCAGGTCGCGTTCTCCGACCCTGATGTCCTCGTGGTAGACGGCGTCGGCGTTGACCTTCCACGGATCCAGCACTGAACCGATCGCGATATTCCGCGCCACCAGCAGCGCCGTCATCATCGAGTGGTCCTGGTTGTTGTACTTGTGCATCCCGTTGCGGCCGGCCATGTGTAGGTTCGGCAGCCAGCTAGCAAAGTAGTCGCGCACAACCTCTACGTTGGCCTGGTAGCTGTCGTCGTAGACGGGGTATGCCTTCTGCTGCCGAACGACGACGCCGTCGAAGACCTCGGCGGCGGAGCAGATGCCGAGCTGGGCCAGCTCGCGGGTCGCGAGGTCGACCAGCCCGCCGTCGGTCATCGTCCACAGACCGTCGCCTTCGAAACAGAAGTACTCGAGGCCGAGGCACGTCTTGGCCTGGTCGGGGACCATGTCCGGGCTCCAATTCTTGAAGTTCTGGATCCGACCGACCCGGACTCCCGGATCGTGGATGTAGATCCAGTTGTCCGGGAAGACATCCGCGCGGTCGATCATCAGCGCGATGCTGATGAAGTCCCGGTAGCCAAGCCTGTCAGCCGCGCGGCGAACTCTTTCCGGCGCGGGCGGGTCGAGCTTCGCCACCAGCTCGCGAATGGGGATGCTGGAGATGAAGTCCGTCCCCTCGTGCGTCTCGGTCGCGCCGCGGTCGTCGCTGGTCGTGACCGACGTGACGACACCGCCGGCATGGTTGATTCGCGCGACCGATCGGCCGAGCAGCACGGGATGGCCCTTCGCGGCGCTGATATCCGCCACCCGCTCCCACATCTGTCCGGGACCGAACCTCGGGTATCGAAACCTGTCGATCAGCGTGGTCACGATTTCGCCGCGCCGGCTGGGCCTGCGCCCGGGCAGCAGTGCGCTGCGCACCACAACCCACAGGTCCAGGCTCTTGATCCGCTGCGCCGCCCAGTCCGCGGAGAGCTCTTTCGTGCTGATGCCCCACACCTTCTCGGTGTAGGTCTTGAAAAAGATGTTGAAAAGGCGCCAGCCGAACTGGTTGCGGACCCAATCCTCGAGGGTTTTTGGATTCTTGACGGGCTGGAGCCGTGCCCGCACGTAGCTGGCAAGGCAGAGGGCGGCCTCGAAGGGGCCCAGGTTCCACAGGGCGTTGACGGCCTTGATTGGGTACGCGAAGAACCGGCCGCGGTAGTAGATCCGCGAGAGCCTGCCCCTCGTCAACAGCTCGGGGCCAAGAATCTCGGTCCAGAGCTCTTCCACCTCTTCGTTCTTGGAGAAGAACCGGTGACCGCCGATGTCGAACCGGTAGCCCTTGTGCTCGACCGTTCGCGCCAGGCCCCCAACCTGCTTCGGATCCTTCTCCAGCACCGTCACCGGCACGTCGCTCTTGAGGAGCTCATAGGCCGCCGTGAGGCCGGCGGGGCCGGCTCCCATGACGACCACATGCTTACGTCTGCCTTCGGCGACCAAGGTCGACACAGTATCGACCGGTATGACTAGTTCAGAGGCCCTTTACTGCGGATTTCGTCGACCTTCACGAGGGCGTCGCGCAGGCCTTTGATCCAGTCGGCCTGGTGCATGCCGACGAGGCGGACGCACCAGGCGAGGGCCTCGCTCCGGCTCCGCGCGACCCCGCCTGCCACCAGCGTGTCGAGGATCGACCTCTCGTTCATGCGCAGGCGCGTCATTACCGGGACGCTAAAGGTTGTGAAGAACCTCTGCTGGTCACCACACCTAGCGCCCCAGGCGACCTTGCGCCGGAAGTGGCGCTCGGCCTCGCGGGCGATCCGGATTCGGTCTTCTCGAGTCTCCTCGCGGAACCGCTCGATCCGGGCGGCACGGGCCGCGGCACGGCTTTCCTCGGCGGTACCCGCCGCGAGCTCCACGTCGGGCAGGGTCCCGACGATGAGGACCTCGTCCCCGTCGGAGACTACCTCCGGCGGCGCCACAAACCAGCCCGCGGGGACACGCTGAGCGAACCAGGCGCGGATGTCTTCCGCCATGCAATTACAACATTACATTTTGCGCCCTGGGTCTTGTATCTGGTTCGGGTTCAGGCGGCAGCCTCCTCCGGCTTCTTGCCCATGAACTGCACGTCCTCCAGGATGACCTCGGTCCGATAGCGCTTCTGGCCCGCGGCGTCCTCCCAGGAGCTCGTGTGCAGCCGTCCCTCGGCGTAGATCGATCGGCCTTTGTGAAGGTACTGGCCCACGAACTCCGCCAGCTTGCCGAAGGCGACCAGGTTGTGGAACTCGGCGTGCTGCTTGCGGCTGCCGTCCTCGTCCTTGCCTGCGTACGTGTTCGTGGCGAGTCTCAGGTTGGCGACATAGGTGCCCTTGGGCGTCGCCTTGACATCGGGATCCGCCGCGAGGTTGCCGACCAGGATGACTTTGTTGACCATCGC
Organism: Candidatus Dormiibacterota bacterium; assembly: GCA_046727235.1. Lineage (GTDB taxonomy): Bacteria > Chloroflexota > Dormibacteria > Dormibacterales > Dormibacteraceae > 40CM-4-65-16. The sequence continues at coordinate 26,260 of JBKPCF010000047.1, read as the reverse complement.
ATCACCTCCGTGAAATTGAGTCCAGGGTAGGCGCAGGCATCACTCGTTCCAACCCAGCCTGTTAAGACCCAAGGAACGCTGCAGGGTCGACCGGCCTGCCCTCTACGTTCACCTGCAGGTGGACGTGCGGGCCAGTTGCCAGGCCGGTGGCGCCAACCTCGCCGAGCACCTGACCAGGTGCGACCACCTCGCCCTGCTCCACGCGATAGGCTGCCAGATGGCAGTAGAGAATCCGCACGCTGGAATCGGTCGTCACGGCCACGAAGTTTCCTGCCATCGCGTCGTAGCCCACATACGCCATTCCTGCCGTCGCGGAATGGACTTCTCTGCCCAACGGAGCCGCGAGATCGATGCCCGTGTGGATGTGGTGATACGGGCAGAGGGCATCGAACGGTTCGAGCTCGAGGGATGTGCAGCCGAAGGGCTGACTGACGATCGCGCCCAGCACGACCGCTTCTACCGGAAGCCGCTCGTGCGACGGCACCTGCATGGCCGTGATGAGCCAGACGACGAGCGCCGCGCTGAAGATGGCGAGTAGGCGCATCACGCTCTGGCCAGCGCGTGTCCGAGGTGGACGAATGTGGAGCGCACGACCGACTCGAGCTTGTGCGCGGATTTCTCGGCTCCACCCATCGCGCCGGGGACCTTGAAGACGATCAGGAGCGATGCGAGGGCGAACAGGTGATGGACGGGGCTCACTCCGTCGTGCTCGAGCGCAAATCCGATCGAAAGCACGAACAGCTGGGCCGGCTGCATGACGAGGTTAGTCGTGAAGTGCGAGACCCACATCTTCGACAGGTGATGCGTGTCCGGCAGCATGAAGAAGAGGGCGGCGAGGGGCGCCGTGATCGCGAGCACGATCAGGATGGCGTACCGGACGAGATAGCTGATGGCGAGCACGCCATAACCGGCCGCCAGGGCCGCCGTGGTGATGATCTCCCACGTCCCGGCGTTGGGGTTGTGGTTGTAGCTCGCCGCGAATGTGGAGAGATCGTCATGGGTGCTGAAGCTCTGCAGTGCCTGACAGATCGAGTTAGTCGCCTCGACGCCCATCTGGAAGAGCGGCATCGAGAAGTTGATCAGGACCGCGGCCATGAACAGGCGCGGCAGCAGGATGCGTGCCGTGTACTGCGTGAAGAGGCCGTGCCCCCACATGATCCGGTACGAACTCCACAGCGCGATGAGAACCAGCGCGCCGTTTGCAACCAGCTGAACCTTCGGTTCGAACCGTTGGATGGTTGCGCTGCTCACGAAGTCTCCGCCCGTCTCGATGTCCGTTGTGCTGAGCACGAACTTGAACCAGATGTTCAGGAGCAGCCCGACGCTGTCGTCGAGCACCTTGGCGAGGATCAGGTTCGGATGGACGATCGTGTACAGGTAGCCTTCGATCCGCCCCAGCTCCTCGACCAGAAGCGGCGCCCAGCTGAAGTCCAAGTGCGACGCCTCCTAGCGAGCGGGGACCGAGCTCGTGAGGATGCTGACCAGGGAGCCCGCGACCTCAACTCCGATCGTGCCGACGACGATCCGCTGGATCCACTGCTTGGCAGCAAGCGCGGACTTCGACTCGACCGCCGTGATCTTCCAGATGAACGCGAAGATGAACGCAAGCGCTCCGATCGACCCGACGAGCGCCTGCCCGATGTGGATCCACGTGTTGATGAGGTTGACGATGGGCGTGATGTCGGGTTCGCCGGCGAGAAAGAACATGTGCGCCTCCAGGTCTTTTCGCGGCACGGTACCGGCCGCCGAAGCGCACGTGAACCCAGCCTGTTAAGGCTCCGTCATCACGCAATCTGCCGGGCGGAACGTCACCGTGTGGGAGGGACGATCGGCCCTTCGAGTTTGCCTTGACCGGTGGCACTGTGTTCAGCATGCAGCGCGTCCGGCTGGCAGCGGCTGTTGCTTTGCTGCTCGTGTTTGCGGCCTGCGGGCCCAGGACCGCCTCATCGTTTGCCTCGCCTTCTCCCAGCCACGAGCCTTTGGTGATCGCCAGCATGCCGCTCAAGGCGGGTGAGGTCGGCCTCGCATACTCGGGCGCCAGCTTCGATGCCACCGGCGGCGTGCGGCCGTACATGTTCCAGGTCACCGAAGGAGCCCTTCCCGCGGGTCTGACGCTGTCGAGGGACGGCGTGCTGACCGGCTCACCCACGGCCGCGGGTGATTTCAGCTTCACCGTTCAGGTGGTCGACTCGGGCGGGCAGGCGAACAGCGCCCAGGACTCGATCGACATCGTGCCCGCCCTCCAGCTCACCGCCCTCAAGTCGGGCACGATCTACGTCGAGAGCGGCTGCGACACCGTCTGCGGCGGCTTCGCCACCCAGACCGGCGGCCAGGCGCCTTACATGTACGCCGTCAAGTCAGGCAGCTTGCCGCCCGGCACCAGCCTGAGCGGAACCGCGCTGTCAGGCAAGTTCGGCTCGACGGGGACCTACGGCTTCACGGTCGAGGCGACCGACGCCTTGGGCGCCGTCGCTGTCGTGACGCCGAGTTTCTCGGTCTACTCCCATATTCACTTCTACTGTGTGGCGGGCCCGGCGTCGATGGAGTGTTTGCAGGGCACGGCCGCATACGGCAGCGGGTTGACGTACCGGTGCGGGCACAGCTCCGCTTCGCAAGCGTTTCACTGCTACGGGTTAATGCCTTTCGTGGGCGGGGCCGGAACCGCGACGTCAGCGGCGTTCAAGATCGTCGAGGGCACTGGTAACTCTCGGCCGACAGTCGACCTTTCGCCCGAGTACGGCGTCACCAATGGGACCTCCACCATTGACGGGTACTGGATCGAGATCGCCGCGCCGGCGCAGGTGGGCTCCGCGTGGGGCGGCGTTGTGCTGGTCACCATCTACGACCAGGCCCTCTGCGGGCCTGGGCACTCGACCTACTGCTCCGCAAGCGCGTACGTCAGAGGAGACGTTCATCGTGAATAGGTGGGGCCGGGCCGCACCCTACCGGCCGCTGGAGCGCACGTGAACCCAGCCTGTTAAGGCTTGGTCCGCGCGGGGTGTGCAGGTACAAGAGTCACCGCGTGTGAGAGGCGATCGGCACTATGTGTGTGGATCGAGCCGTAGCACCGTGTTGGTATGCGGCGACTTCGACTGGCAGCAGCTGTTGGTTTGCTGGTCGTACTTGCGGCCTGCGGGCCCAGGACCGGCTCATCGCAATCCCCGTCGCCGTCGGCCAGCCACGAACCTCTGGTTATCGCCAGCATGCCGCTCAAGGCGGGTGAGGTCGGCCTCGCATACTCGGGCGCCAGCTTCGATGCCACCGGCGGCGTGCGGCCGTACATGTTCCAGGTCACCGAAGGAGCCCTTCCCGCGGGCCTGACGCTGTCGAGGGACGGCGCGCTCACCGGCTCACCCACGGCCCCGGGCGATTTCAGCTTCACCGTTCAGGTTGTCGACTCGGGCGGGCAGGCGAACAGCGCCCAGGACTCGATCGACATCGTGCCCGCGCTCAAACTCAACCCGCTGAAGGCGGGCACGATCTACGTCGAGAGCGGCTGCGACACGGTGTGCGGCGGCTTCGCCACCCAGACCGGCGGCCAGGCGCCTTACAAGTACGCCGTCACGTCGGGCGGCCTGCCCGCGGAGACGAGCCTGAGCGGGATGTCGCTGGCAGGCAAGATCAGCTCGACTGGCAACTACAACTTTACGGTCGAGGTGACCGACGCCCTGGGCGCGAACGCATCGGTGGCGGCCACGTTCTCCGTCCTTCAGCACATCTACTTCTACTGTCCGTCTCCCTGGCCGGCCACACGCGGCGGATGCACCCCGTCCGGTTCCAGCGGAACGCTGACCTTCCAGTGCACGCAGGTTGCCGACCACCCTGACTGCACCGGGTCGCTGATGTACGCCGGCGGATCGAGCGGCGGCTGGACCCTGACCTACCGGGTCGTTGCCGGCGACCAGCCTCTGGCGGGTTCCGGCTTCGGCGTCCCGGTCGATGGGACGGTGCCACCGCAGACCATCGTCGGCCTAACGATGGTGCAGCCTCCAACGCCAGGGGCGGCCGCGGGCGGCACCCTGCTTGTCACCCTCTCGGACAGCATGATCTGCGGTCCCGCAGCGACCGTGCATTGCTCGACGAGCGCATATCTGACGTGGAACGTCCAGCACCGGACGCCCTATTGATTGCAGGCTGCTGCTCGCAATTTCGCCGTGCCGCACTCGCAATCGGTAAGGGCTCGTTGCTTTGCTGGTCGCCGGAGCCTTGGGAGGTCGAGTTCGCCGTCATCGTCGCTCAAGCCGCAGTCCTTATGGCATACACAGGAACGCGAAAATGAACGCAAGCGCGCCGATCGACCCGACGAGCGCCTGCCCGATGTGGATCCACGTGTTGATGAGGTTGACGATGGGCGTGATGTCGGGTTCGCCGGCGAGAAATACCATGTGCGCCTCCAGGACTTTTCGGGGGACGCTACCTGCGAATTTCGCGCGCGAAAACCCAGCCTGTTAAGGCCGCGCTAACCTGACCGGCGTGACGATGACCGAGCGCCTGCTCACTGCGCTTGCGACCGATGATTCCCAAGGCGCGACCGAGCAAGAGCTCGCTGCCGCAGCCGCCGCGCTGGGAATCCAGCTACCCGAGGACTATCGAGCGGTGATGCGTCGCACAAACGGCGGCGAATGCGACTTTGGCGAGTCCTGGATAGTCCTCCAGAGTCTCGAAGCCGCCATCGAGCGCAATACCACATTTAAAGCTGCTGGCTTCCCACCGTTCATCTTCTTTGGTAGCGACGGCGGCGGAATGGGTTACGCATGGGACCTGCGGGCCGAAAGACATTCTCGGTACGTGGTGGTTCCTTTCATCGTCCCGGAAGATGATGCGGTCATTCCTTGCGGAGACACACTCGAGGAATTTCTGTCGGTCCTACACGACGGGATTCCTTTCGAGCGTCGGGGGGTCTAGGACTTGGACTTCATTCGGGCAGCCTCTTAAGGGTCCAGCCGACGCCGCTAGCGTGACTTCACGCGAGCCTCCACCCCATCGAGCAGTATCTCGAACGCTGACGCGGGCTTACCCACCTCGGGCGGCTCGGCAGGCGCCGGCTCGATTCGCTCGACCTGCGGCGTATAGGTGTCGAGCTTGAAGTCCACCACGCCGCTGCTCACGTCCAGCTCGTAGCGGTCACGCGCCGCAGACGCCCCGTCGGTCTGCCAGTGGACGTCGAACACCGCGACCTTGGTCGCGTAGTTGTCCAGCCTCAACTTGACGGCTCCGGTGTGCGCCGTCGCGACGATGGCCGCGTCACCCGGCCGGTGCATCGAGACGTTGACCACCCCGCTCGAGATGTGAATCGGCACGATGCCCCGGGGGGCGGGCAGAAAGCATTCGATGTTGGCGGCCCCGCTGTCGACCCAGATCTCGCGCACGTCGAGGCCGGCGACATCCAGCAAGGTGTTCCAGGTCGGCGCCTGGATCTTGAACTTCCAGGGCCGGCGCGGATTGAGCTCGATCTCGCCGCGGCCAACGCCTCGGAGACGGCGCACGACCACGGTCTCACCGCTGACGACGGCGGGCGACGTGCCGCTGCGCTCATGCGGCGCCTGGATGAGCTCGCGCATGTCATAAGGGCCTGCACGCAGCACCACACCCCGTGAACCGCTGTCGATCGCGAGCAGGGCAGGCTCGCCGAGCGGCCTCGATTCGACCGCTGGTCGTTCGGATGGCGCGGGGCCGCTGATGACGTAGGTCATCGCCAGGCGAGCGAGGTCGGCGGCCTCCGACGCGTGGAGGCCGGCCCTCTGGAATTGCGCCCTCAGCTCGGCGAAGGTGTCGCTCCGCTCCAGCGCCTCCGGCACCTCGAGCAGGATGCGGCTCGCGTCCTTCTGCGACGCGACCCGCTTCCGCAGCGCATCTCCGATCGCAAGCACGCTCTCCCGCCAAGTGGCGCGAGACCTCGGCCGGGCCGTCGATCCAAGGATCTCCTCGGCCAGCAGCTCCAGCAATTCGCGGCGATCCCTCACGTGCCAGTACAGGGAGGCCGCCTTGACCTCCAGACGGTCGGCCAGGCCTCGCATGGACAGCGCCTCGATCCCCTCTTCGTTGATCAGGGCCAACGCGGCGGCCACCAGCCCCTCCCGGCTCAGTCCGCTCCGTTGTTTTTCCTCTTCCGGACTCAACATCCCAATTCTCCTCTAAATGTTGTAGTGACGCTTGCATTCCTAACGACGTTAGGTGTAACGTTACCACCGATACGCCTAACAGTGTTAGAGAAAAAGGAGAAGAAGATGACTGGACAACGTTGGAGCGGCTGGGATTCGCCAGTTGGCCTCGGTTTGTTTTTCGTCCTGATCGCCGTCGCTGTCGACCTCGTGAGGCTCGCGTTCAAGTGAGCCCGAACCTGCGCGGCTTGCCTCTAGAGCTGGGGGCGGTCGCCGGCCCGATCGTCATGACCCTGGCCTGGCTCGCCCTCGGCTTCGCGAGCCCCGGCTACTACATGTGGGGCGTCCACGTGGCGCCCTACTCCCCGATCAGCCAGCCGATCAGTGGGCTGGGACTTGGGCCAACCGGACCCTTCATGAACGCTGCCTTCATCGTCAGCGGGCTCCTGCTCATCACGGGCGCGTTCGGGATCTTCCAGCAGCTGCCTGGCTTGTCACGCCGAACCCGGTGGATCGCCACCGCCCTGCTGGCCCTCCCTGGCGTTGGAAGCGTGATCGACGGACTCTTCACCTTCGAGCAGGTGCTTCCGCACCTCGCCGGTTTTCTGCTCCTGCTGGCCACCGTGGCCGGCTTCCCGGTCGCTGGCGCCTTGCTCCGGCGCGAGCCGCAGTCTCGTGCGCTCGGGACGTTGCTGATGGTCGCCGGCCCGGTAACCCTGGCCCTGGTGGCCCTCTACTTCCTGACCTTCACGCCGACCATCGAAGGCATTCAGACCGGGGTCGCCGGACTCACGGAGCGAATCGCCGTCGGCGAGGTCGGCGCCTGGTACGTCGCGCTCGGCTGGCTCGTCTACCGCCGTCGCATGCCCATACGCCGGCTGGCATCCAACTGAACAAAGGAGATCAAACCCGTGACCCGAATTCGCAATCACCCCATGGCCGCGCTCGGCGTGCTCGTGCTCGGCCTGTTCATGACGCTGCTCGACCTCACCGTCGTCAACATCGCCATACCGTCGATTCTCGACGGGCTGCACGCGAGCCTGGACCAGGTGCTGTGGGTCTTGAACGCCTACAGCCTCTTCTACGCGGTCCTGTTGATCACCTCGGCGAGGATCGGCGACATCTACGGGCCGCGCAACGTGTTCGCGGCCGGAGTCGTGATCTTCACGGTGGCTTCCGGCTTCAGCGCGCTTGCGCAGGACCCGACGCAGCTGATCATCTCGCGCGGCCTGCAGGGCGTGGGCGCAGCCGTGCTCGCCCCGCAGGGGCTGCCCCTGATGATGTCCCTCTTTCCCGTGGACAAGCGGGGCGGAGTCTTCGCGATCTACGGAGTCATCGCCGGCCTGGCCGTCATCGCGGGGCCGACCGTCGGCGGCTTTCTCGTCACCCATTTCGGCTGGCGTTCGATCTTCACCGTCAACCTGCCGATCGGCGTCCTGACCTTTGCCCTCGCGATGCTCCTGATCCCTGACCTGCGGCCCGGGCGCAAGCACCGCCTCGACCTCGTCGGCGTGGCCCTGGCGACCGCCGGGTTGCTAGGTGTGATCTTCGGCCTGATCGAAGGCCAGCGCTACGACTGGGGCGAGGTCACGGGAGCGATCACGATCCCGGAGATCATCGGGGCGGGCGTCTTCCTGCTGGCGTTGTTTCTCGTCTACCAGGCGCGCCGGCAAGCTGCCGAGCCGCTGCTTCCGTTCGCCGTCTTCAAGGACCGCAACTTCACCCTCATGACGTTCGTGATGGCAGCGATGGGATTCGCCATCCTCGGCCTCTACCTCCCGCTCACCATCTACCTGCAGTCGGTGCTCGGACTGAGTGCGATCGACGCGGGCCTCACCATCGCGCTGCAGCCGCTGGCGATGATCGTCTCGTCAGGCGTCGCGAGCAGCCTGGTCCAGAAGGTCAACGGCAAGTACCTCTTGATCCCCGGATTGCTCCTCCTCGCCGCCGGCAGCGGCTACATCGACTGGGCCGCCCACGCGGACTCCGGACGGTGGGACTTCGCAGCCGGCCTCATCCTCAGCGGAATCGGAATGGGCGGCATCTGGACGCCGGTCTTCAGCATCGGAACGCGCGACCTGCGGCCCGAGCTGGCAGGCGTCGCATCCGGCGTCATCAACACGATTCAGGAGCTGGGGGGCGTTCTTGCCAGCGCCGTCGTCGGGGCGTTCCTGCAGAACCGCCTGGCCCTGGCCCTACACGACCAGGCGGTTGCCGCGTCCGGCCGGCTGCCAGAGGAGTACCGAGCTCCTTTCATCGACGGCTTCAGCAATGCGGCGCACACCGGATTCGAGGTCGGGGCCGGGCAGTCAGGCACCAGCCTGGAGCTGCCGGCGCAGGTGGAAGCTATCGCGCACTACGTCTTCACTCACGCCTTTGTCGACGCGATGCACCCGACGCTCCTCCTGCCCATCGTGATCCTGGTCGTCGCCGCGTTGGCGTCCGTGTTCGTCCGCGCCCCGCAGCGGCCGGCGCTGTCGGTCCACGAGGAGGAAGCGGCCGTAGCCTAACCTGTAACTCGTGGCGAAGAAGCTCGCCGAATACGAAGCCAAAAGGGACTTCAAGAAGACCCCGGAACCAGGCGCCCGTGTGCCGCGCAAAGCGGACCGGGCGCTCCGCTTTGTGGTCCAGGAGCACCACGCGCGCCGGCTGCACTGGGACTTGCGGCTGGAAAAGGACGGAGTCGGCGTGTCGTGGGCGGTCCCCAAAGGCATTCCGCCCGACCCGAAGCAGAATCACCTCGCGGTGCACGTCGAGGATCACCCGCTGGACTACTTCAGGTTCGCAGGAGAGATCCCAAAGGGCGAGTACGGGGCGGGGTCGGTGAAGATCTGGGACCAAGGCACTTACGAGCCGGTCAAGTGGTCCGACCGCGAGGTCATGGTGGACTTCGACGGCAAGCGGCTGAAGGGTCGATACGTGCTGTTTCAGACCAACGGCCAGAACTGGATGATCCACCGCATGGATCCGCCGCAGGATCCAGACCGCAAGCCGATGCCGAAGGGCATCGTGCCGATGATGGCCAAGCTCGAGACCAAGATCCCCAAGCCAGAGGACGCCTGGGGTTTTGAGTTCAAGTGGGACGGCATCCGCGCGCTTGCGTACGTGGACGGTGGGCGTGTGAGGCTGCAGAGCCGCACCGTCGAGGACATCACGCCGCGTTATCCCGAGATCCACCCGATGGGCCGGGCGCTCGGGTCGAACGAGCTGATCCTCGATGGCGAGATCGTCGCGCTGGACGCGATGGGCCGCCCCAGCTTCGAAGAGATCCAGCAACGCATGGGCCTGACGGCGGATGCCGACATCCGGCGGAAGATGAAAGAAGTCCCTGTCACCTACATGGTCTTCGACCTGCTCTGGCGGGACGGTCACTCGTTGATGGCGAGGCCCTATGCAGAGCGGCGGAAGACGCTCGCCGAGCTGAAGCTCGCGGGCGCGTCCTGGCAGACGCCGCCGTTCGAGAAAGGCGGGGGCCAGGCGATGCTCGACGCGAGCTCGAAGGCAGGGTTGGAGGGCGTGGTCGCGAAGAAGCTCGATTCGAAGTACGAGCCGGGCCGGCGCGGCGGGGCGTGGGTGAAGGTCAAAAACCACAACCGCCAGGAGCTCGTCATCGGCGGCTGGCTCGATGGCGAAGGCAAGCGGCGCGGATACCCCGGCGCCCTGCTCGTGGGTTACTACGACGATGGCACATTCGTGTACGCCGGCAAGGTGGGCACTGGATTCACGGACAAGACGCTCGACGAGCTGAACTCAAAGTTGAAACCGCTCGCCACGGACAAGAGCCCGTTCACCGGGGGCGCGACACCGCCACGCGCCGCGCATTTCGTGAAGCCCAAGATCGTCGCCGACTTCGAGTTTGTCGAGTGGACGCGCGGAGGGCAGCTGCGCGCTCCGTCGTTCAAGGGATTTCGGCTCGACAAGCCAGCCAAAGAGGTGGTGCGCGAAGGTGGCTAAGGAAACTTCGGTCGAGGTCAAGATCGAGGGCCGCACGCTCAAGCTGACCAACCTCGAGAAGGTCCTTTATCCCGATTTCGGGTTCACCAAGGCGCAGGTCATCGACTACTACACGCGCATCGCTCCGGTGCTTCTGCCCCACACGCGCGACCACCCGCTGACGCTGAAGCGCTACCCGAACGGCGTCGATGGCGAGTTCTTCTACGAGAAGAACTGCCCCAAGCACCGGCCGGATTGGGTGCAGACCGCGACGGTCTGGAGCGGGGGCAACAACCGCGACATGTACTACTGCCTCGCTCAAGACCTTCCGACCCTGGTGTGGCTGGCAAACCTCGCCACGCTCGAGATGCACACATCGTTGTCTTACTGCGACAACTTGCCGCAGCCGCGAACGATGGTCTTCGACCTCGACCCGGGTCCGCCCGCGACGATCGTGGAATGCTGCCGCATGGGGCTCATGCTGCGCGATGTCTTCGCCGAGCATGGCCTCGAATGCTGCGCGAAGACTTCAGGCTCGAAGGGCCTTCAGCTCTACCTGCCCTTGAACACAAAGGTCGACTACATCCAGACCAAGGTCGTGTCCAAGGGATTGGCCCAGTACTTCGAGGAAAAGCACCCCGACCTTGCTGTGCACAAGCAGCTGAAAGAGCTCCGCACCGGCCGGGTGCTTATCGACTGGAGCCAGAACGATCAGTACAAAACGACCGTCAACGTCTACTCGCTGCGCGCCCGCTCCCGCCCCACTGTGTCCACGCCGGTCTCGTGGGATGAGGTCGAAAAGTGTTACAGGGCCAAGGACCCCAGCCTGCTGGTCTTCGACTCGGACCAGGTGCTCAAGCGGCTGGACAAGCTCGGCGACCTGTTCGAGCCGGTGCTCAAGAAAAAGCAGAAGCTGCCGCAATCTCTTCTCAAGGCGATGGGCGGCACCGAGGCTGTCGAGAAGATGGCCACCCGGCGCCACGGAGGCGGCCGGCGGTATCCGCCGCAAAAGGGACAGCGCCGCCCGCCGGAATGAGAAAACGTCAGTAGATGCGCCCGCGAGTGGTCATCGCCGGCGCGGGATTTGCTGGCCTGACGTGCGCAAGGGCGCTCAAGCACGCACCCGTGGACGTGCTGCTGGTCGACCGCCACAACTACCACCTATTCACCCCGCTCCTCTACCAGGTCGCCTCGGCGCTGCTCGACCCCGGTGAGATCGCGCGTCCCGTACGCCAGTTGATCCGGCCGCTGGAGAATGCCGACTTCCGCCAAGCTTCGATCACGGGCGTGGACTTCGTTGGCCGGCGCCTGATCACCGACCGTGGACCCATCCGTTACGACTACCTGGTCCTGGCCACAGGCGCGCAGACCGACTACTTCGGAAATCCTGCGCTGGCGGAGCACACGATGGGACTGAAGGACCTCGACGAAGGCCTGGCGATCCGGAACCACGTTCTCTCCCAGTTCGAAGCGTCGCGTTGGACCGACGACCCGGATCGCCGGCGAGAGCTGCTGACGTTTGTGGTCGCCGGTGGTGGGCCGACCGGCGTCGAAACGGCGGGCGCGATCTCGGAGCTGATCAGGCTCGTTCTGCGCAGGGACTACCGCGGCCTCGACATAAACGAGGTTCGGGTGGTGCTTATAGAAGCAGCGCCTTATGTGCTCGGAGCCTTTGTCCCGTCGTTGCGCGAGGCCGCGCATCGGTCGCTCACGCGCAAAGGCATCGACGTGATGCTCGGCGTGAAGGTCGAGGCTGTCACCGACTCGTCGGTCAGGCTTGCCGGGGGCGAAGAGATCCGGACGAAGACCGTGATCTGGACCGCCGGGGTGAGCGCATCTGACCTTGGCCGGTCGACCGGGCTGCAGCTCGAGCGCCAGGCCCGGATCACAGTCGACTCCACGCTCCAGGTGCCCGGTCATCCGGTGGTGTTCGTCATCGGCGATCTCGCGGGCGCAAGGGATGAAACCGCGCGCCTGCCCATGCTCATCCCCGTCGCCATGCAAGCGGGCAAGCACGTGGCGGCATCGATCACCGACATGGTCGGGGACGGGGGCGCGCGGCCTTTCCGCTACAAGGATCCCGGCATCATGGCGACCATCGGGCGCAACTCCGCAGTTGCGCAGCTCGGCTGGATCCACCTGTCCGGCTTTTTCGGATGGATCTTCTGGCTCGCCGTCCACCTGGTGAACGTGATCAGCTTTCGCAGTCGACTCGTCGTCCTCGTCAACTGGGCGTGGGAGTACATCTTCTACGACCGCCCGGTGCGGCTCATCGTGCGCGCTCGACAGTGAAGCGGACCCTGGGCGCGATCGCGCTAGCTCTGCTTCTTACCTCATGCGGCGGGGATCAGCAGATCGACGCGGCCAGGACGCTGCGCGACTCAGCCACGGCGATGGCTCAGCTGAAAACGGCGAGCGCGACGTTGAAGATCGTCAAGGGCACGATCACCATTCAGGGCTTCACGCTCGTCAGCGCGCGGACGGCGGTCCGGCTGCCCAGGGACAGCGACACCGTCTACACGGTCAAGCAGCAGGGCGTGACGATAGGGCTCGAGGTCGTCATCGCAGGTGACCGTGTTTTTTTGCACGTGCCGTTTTCAACGTTCCAGGAAGTGAAAGGCGCCGAAGCCTCGGCATTCCCGGACATGGCGCGCCTGTTTGATTCCACGACCGGGCTGCCGGCCGTGATCCCGGCAGGCTCGAATCCCAGGTACATCGCCACCGACAAGATCGACGGCCAGAGCGCGTATCAGATCACGACGAGATACAGCCCGGAGCAGGTGCGAAGCCTGCTCTCGAAGCTGGACTCGACCGGGCCGGTAGCGGCCACGCTGTGGGTCGACACGTCGAACCACCTGGTCCGCAAGGCAGTCCTGAGCGGCCCCTTCGGAGACGGCGGCGCCGACGCCAGCGTGGAGGTCAACATCACGGGATTCAACGGCGCGGTGGCCATCACCTCGCCGAGCCTTCCGCCGCCGAGCAGCACACCGAGTCCTTGACACGCGCGCCAGTCCTGCTCGGATTGGCTGGAGCCGGCCTGTTCATAGCGGCACTCGACGCGTACGTGGTCGTCACCCTCCTCCCTGCGATGGCAGGAGACGTCGGTCTCACGATCGAGCATTTCGAGGCGGCGACGCCGATCGTGACCGGGTTCCTCGCCGGCTACGTGGTCGCGATGCCTCTGCTGGGCGCCTATTCGGACGTGCGCGGAAGGATCCCGGTGTACGCCGCGTGCATGGCCGGCTTCGCGGCCGGTTCCGGGATGACCGCGACGGCAGGAATGTGGGATTTCGCCGGTCTGCCGTGGATGGTCGCAGGTCGATTCATCCAGGGCCTCGGCGGCGGCGGCCTGGTCCCTCTGAGCCTGGCGCTCGCGGCGGACCTCTACCGCGGCCGCGGCCGTACCGTTGCCCTCGGTTCTGTCGCCGCGCTGCAGGAAGCGGGCAGCGTGATCGGCCCGATCTACGGAGCGACGGTCTCGGCCGCCGCCGCGGGCGCGGGCGGGTGGCGGTTTGTCTTCTGGCTGAACTTGCCGCTGGCGGCGGTGTGCACGGCCGGGCTGATTCTTGCCGGTCGGGGCGGCCCGCAAGCTCGTCCCGCGACGAGCTCGGTGATCGACTGGCCGAGCGCGTCGCTGCTTGGCGCGGGACTGGGTCTGCTGGTGCTCGCGCTCTACCCCGATGACCCCGAGCATCGCGCTGTCAACGCGCTCTTCGTACCTGCAGGTCTGGCGGCAGTGGTCGTGCTGGCGGGTTATGCCTGGCGTCAGCTGCGAAGCGTCGAGCCGCTGATCCCTCGCGACCTGCTAGGTGGTCGCGCGTTCGTTGGCGCGACCACGGCGAACTTCCTGGTCGGCGTCGCATTGATCGTCACCCTGGTCGACGTACCGATTCTCGGCCGTCTTGTCTTCGGCCTCGACGAGCTGGGTTCAGGTCTTCTTCTCACGCAGTTTCTCGTTGGCGTGCCGCTCGGTGCCCTGGCCGGCGGCCTGATTGCGGCTCGGGTGGGCAATCGCCCGACCGCCCTGCTCGGCCTGCTTCTGTCGGCAATCGCGTTCATCCAGATGTCTGGCTGGCGCGCGAACGAGCTCTCTCTTCATTTCGGGATTCTGCGGCATGCCGACATCGCGCTCGGCCTGTGCGGTCTCGGCTTCGGCCTGGTGATCGCGCCGCTCACTTCTGCTGTTCTCGCGCTGGCGGGCGGACAGACCCATGGGCTCGCCACAAGCCTGGTGGTCCTCGCCCGCACGATGGGCATGCTCATCGGCCTGTCGGCGTTGACCGCGTTCGGCCTCCACCGTTTTCACGAGATCCTCGGCACGCCGGTCCTCACCGACCCGGACCTGCGGACACGCGTCAAGCACCTGGAGGACCTGGTCGCTGCGGCGTTCCTTCAGGAATATCGGGAAATCTTTCTGATCGCGGCCGGGGTTTGCCTCGCCGCCGCTGTGGTTACAGCTTTCGCGCTACCGCCATCACGTAGGAGTGGTGGTACCTGAAAGCGTCGTCCGGATCGCCAAGGCTCGCCATCGCGGCCTCGACCTCCGCCTCGAGCTCGTTGCGGTATCGCGGACCGAGCGCGCGGATGATCGTGTAGGGCAGGGGACCGGCGCCAGACATCAGCTCGGTCCACTCGCGCGCGTCGTTGGTGCGCCCGCCGGTGACCATCTCCGTCGTCCTGCTCACCTCAAAACCCGCATCGGAGAGCATCTCGGCAAGGACCTTTGGCTCGCCAAAGCTCGCGCGCTCAGAGCTGAAGCGCGGCAGGCTGAGGTAGTGCCGTCGCGCCAGCGGGGCAAGGCCCTGGAAGAAAAGGTCCTGGGCGCGCGTGTTCAGGCTCCGGCGCTGGTTCGACAGCGCGATCCGGCCGCCCGGCCGGAGGACTCGGTTGGCCTCTTCGAGCGCGGTGGTCGGATCGGACATGTAGGCGAGCGCCTCGCCCATCGTCACGAGGTCGAATGTTGCCGGCCTGAAAACGAGGTGCTCGGCGGCCATGCCGACAAACTGCACGTTCTTCGCCTTCTCTCTGCGCGCGATCGACAGCATCTGCTCCGACAGGTCGATCCCGAACACCAGGCCCGGGTCGACGCGCGGCGCCACCAGGTGCGCCACGAGGCCGGTGCCGGTGCCGACGTCGAGCACCTGCTCGTTCTTGACCGGCGCGGCCAGGTCGACGAGCCGCGCCGCCACGCGCCCATGTTGGCCGCCGGCCCAGGCGTCGTAGGCGGGGGCGATGCGGTCGAAAAAGTCGACCAGATGGTCGACCATCTCGTCGGATGAGTCCGGATTCATCAAGGCCACGAGCTGCTGTCTATCCTTTGTCGACGCCTGGGGGCACGGCTGTTACGATGCTAGCTCCCTGAAATCCCGACTCAATGCGATTAGGGATGTAAGTATGGAAAATGCAATGGAGGATTCCATGGCTCAAGGTGAAAAAACCGCGGTTCAGGCATCCAACGCGCCACAGAACGGCGGTAACAACGTCGTCAGCCTAGGCCCGCGCGACGTCCTGCAGGGACGCCTCGACATCCAGGGGGACCTCAAGGTCGGCGGCAACGTCGAGGGTGAGCTCAAGGCAAGCGGCGACGTGACAGTCGACCCAGGGGCCACCATCCAGGCCTCCATCGAAGGCTCGAACGTCAGCGTCCGCGGCCAGGTCACCGGCAACGTGACCGCACGCCGGCGTCTGACCCTCGGCGGGTCGGGCCACCTCAACGGCGACGTCCGGGTTGGGCGCCTCACCGTCGAGGACGGCGCCACCCTCAACGGCAACGTCACCATGCAGTCGGAGAAGGGCTAACTCAAGTCCCACCTCCGGCGTGCTCGGCACGCTGGATCGCGGGCATGACCACGGACTCGAGGTAACGCTTGATCGCGTCCATCGCGCTGTGGACGATTCGCCATTCGAGCTGGACGAACAGCGCTTCGTCCCGATTCAGCTCCGCCAGGCGCATGCGCCAGAAGCTGCTGTCGACGTTCAGACCGGGCAGCGGTCCGCGCCGGCCGGGCGTGACCGCGGGAATGTCGGGCAGCGGCGAGCCCTCATCGGCCGTCGCATCCGGCGGTGGCAGCGCTGGAGAGGCGAGCGCAGGTCTGGACGACGACGCAATCACCGTCCACGCCACAGCCACCAGGGCGCTGACGATCACGAGCTCGACGGCCACCATCCACGTAAGCGGGGAGCGGAGCACTCT
Source organism: Candidatus Dormiibacterota bacterium (assembly GCA_046727235.1). Taxonomy (GTDB): domain Bacteria; phylum Chloroflexota; class Dormibacteria; order Dormibacterales; family Dormibacteraceae; genus 40CM-4-65-16. Next base: position 10,033 of record JBKPCF010000047.1, on the reverse strand, counting down.
GCGCATGACGCCAGGCTAGGCGTCGAGTTCCGACCTGAAAACCCAGGCTGTTAAGAAGCCTTGAGGGAACGGAGCGCAGCGAGTCCCCGCTCGATCGTCTCGATCTTTTTCGGGAAGCTGAACCTGATATGCCCTCGCCCGAGCGCGGGGTCGTGATAGAAGCTCGAGGCCGGCACCGTCGCGACCGCCACCTCCTCGATCAGCCGGCGAGCAAAAGCGACGTCATCGTCGGCGCCAAAGGAGCCGATGCCGGCCATGACGTAGTACGCGCCGTCCGGCGAGGCCGCCTCGAAGCCGCATTCCTGCAGCCCGGCGACCATCGCATCGCGTCGTTCCTGATAGTCGCCGAGCAGCTCCATATAGAAGGACGCGGGCAGCTCGAGCGCCTCGGCGATCGCGACCTGCAGCGGATGCGGCGCACCGACGGTTAGGAAGTCGTGAACTTTGCGAATCCCCGCCGTAAGCGCAGGCGGCGCGATCAGCCATCCGACGCGCCAGCCGGTCACCGAGTACGTCTTGCTGGCGCCGCTGATCGTGATCGTTCGTTCCGCCATGCCCGGCAACGTCGCGATGCTGACGTGGCGGCCGCGGTAGACCAGGTGCTCGTAGATCTCGTCTGTGATAGCGATCGCGCCGTGCTCAATGCACAGCTTCGCGATCAGCTCGAGCTCGGTGCGCGAGTACACCTTGCCAGTCGGGTTGTGAGGGGTGTTGATAACGATCGCCCGGGTCTTTGCGTTGAAGGCGGCACGCAGTTGGTCCGGGTCGAAAGACCAGTCGGGCGGTCGCAGGGCGACAAAGCGTGGGACGGCGCCGCTGATCACGCAGTCGGGCCCGTAGTTCTCATAAAAGGGCTCGAACACGATCACCTCATCGCCCGGGTCGACCGCAGCGAGCATGGCGGCGATCATCGCCTCGGTCGCACCGCACGACACAGTGACCTCGGCATCGGCGTCAACCGCGCGACCCCAAGCCGGCGAGAGCTTGCGCGCAACCGCATGCCGCAGCTGCGGCGCTCCCCACGTGGTCGCGTACTGGTTGAAGCCGTCGCGAAGGGCTCGGGTGGCGGCGTCCAGGATCCGCGGGTCCGGGTCGAAGTCGGGGAATCCCTGGGCGAAGTTCACCGCCTTCGCCGGTCCATGCAGGGCCAGGTTGAGGCGCGTCATCTCGCGGATGACCGATTCGGAGAAGCTCTGCGCCTTCAGCGACTGGCGGATCGCCGACTCAGTGCCCGGGATCGGCACGCTCCAGGTGAAGGTCGGTGCTGGAACACGAGTAGCAGCGCGCCGGGCGCTCCAGGCTCCGCTCCCACCAGCCGCAGACGTCGCAGGTCCATCGCGTCTTGGCAAAGAAATCGAGGACGTCGGAGCGGCTCAGCAGACCCACCATTCGCCCACCCCTGATCACCGGCACGCGCCGGATCCGCTCGCCGATGAGCAGCCGCGCAGCCTCGTCGATCCCCGTCTCCTCGGTGACGGAGATGACGCGTGGGCTCATGATGTCGCGCGCGACCTTTCCCTTCTTCGAGAAGACGTCCGTCTCCGACACGATGCCGACGACGTGGCCTTCTTTGGCGATCACCGGCGCGCCGGTGATGCGTTTCGAGGTCAGCGTGCTCGCGATCTCTTCGACCGGCGTGTCTTCGCGAAACGTGATCACGTTTCGCGTCATGACCTCTTTGACCGGGATCATCAGCGTGCGAGCAGTGTAGCCACGGTCTGAAGATTGGCGTTGCCGCCGCTCAGGATCAGACCGGTCCGGGCCTTCGGCAATTTGCCTGCCATGTATGCGGCAAGGGTGAGGGCTCCCGTCGGCTCGAGGGCCAGATGAACCCTCGTCCACGCGGTCCGAACCGCGTCCGCGATCTCGGCCTCGGACACCAGCACGATCTCGTCAACCAGTCGGTTGCCGAACATGACCTCGAAGTTGCGAGCGCCGATGGCGGTCGTGCGTACGCCGTCGGCGAGCGTCTGCGGCGAGGTCGGCAGTGTCTGGATGCTCCCCGACCTCCACGTCCGGTACGCGTCATCGGCCGCCTCCGGCTCCACGCCGACGACCCTGACGCCGGCGTTGTGGCTCTTGGCCGAGATCGCTGTGCCCGACAGCAATCCACCGCCTCCGACGGGCGCCGCGACCACCTCCAGGTCGGGCTCATCATCGAGTAGCTCGCGAGCGGCGGTGCCCTGGCCGTGAATCACGTCCCAATCGTCAAACGGATGAACGAGAGCGAATCCGTTCTCCGCCATCACCTCGCGGAGGCGCTGCTCGCGGTTGGCGAACGTGATCCCTTCCTGGATCACCTCCGCCCCAAGCGCCCTCGTCGCCGCGACCTTGGCCGGGTTGGCGTCTTCCGGGATCAGGATCAGGGCGGGGAGGCCGACCTTCGCCGCGGCCAGCGCAACGGCCTGGGCATGGTTGCCGGAGCTCACGGCAATGACACCTGGAGGGCGGACGGCCGCTGCCGCGAGAGACAGCACCGCGTTGAAGGCTCCGCGAGGTTTGAAGGAGCCGGTGACCTGAAAGCATTCCGGCTTCACCCGCACGTCGGGGTCGAGGTCGGTGGTCAGCGACGGCGTGCGCCGGATGTAGGGGCGAATCCTCTCCGCGGCTTCACGAACCCGCTCGGTGTGCTCCTCGAGGAACCCGCTCAAGCGGCCGCGGAGTCCCGCTCGACCGCCGGTTCGCGGCGTGGCTCGCGGCGCAGGTTAACGAGCAGGATGCCCGCGAGGATGACAAGCATGCCGGCGATGATCGTCAAGCTCACCGTCTCATGGAGCAAGAGCGCGCCCCAGAACACGGCCGTGATCGGCACCACGTATGTGACGCCCGCAGCGCGGACTGCCCCGAGCGTGTTCATCACGTAGTAGTAGAGGAGATATGCGACGCCCGTGCCGAGTGCGCCAAGCGCGACGACGGCGACGATCGACGCCAGGCGGAAGTGGATGTGTGGTAGCGACGGCGCAGCGAGAGGAATCGCGAACAGGACGCTGAACGTGATCTGGCCGAGGCTGATCTCATAGACGCTTACGTCCCGCATCTTTCGCCGCTGATACAGGGCGTTGACCGAATACGAGAGTGACGCCAGCACGACAGCCAGGGCGCCCAGCACATCGCCCGAGATCCCGTGGGCGGCAAGCTCCGGATAGACGAGCACCACGACGCCGGCAAACCCGATCAGCACCCCGACGTAGTTGATGAGGGTCGGACGTTCGGTCGGCACGACCCAGTAGATGAGGACAGCGGTCCAGAGCGTGGTCGTGGAGTTGAGGATGCTCGCTAGGCCGCTCGAGATTCGCTCCTCGCCCCAGCCGATCGAAACCCACGGGATCACCGCGTTGGTGATGGCCATGATCGCGAAGCCGATCAGCCGGCCACGCCATCCGGGACCGAACAGCGGCTTGCGCAGCGCCAGCACGATCAACACAAGGGCGGCGCATCCGGATGCCGAGCGGAAGAGCAGGAGCGCAGTCGGGCTCATGTCCTGGACGGTCACCTTGATGGCGAGGAAGGATCCACCCCAGATCAGCGCGAGGGCTGCAAACGCCGCGTAGGGCAGCAGTGGGCTTCTCGACTCAGACACGCGTGTTCCACTCATCGGTGGAGAGCACGAGGGTCACCGGCCCGTCGTTCTCGATGCCGACGCGCATGACAGCCCCAAAGCTGCCGGTCTGCGTCTCTATTCCGCGCTCGCGAAACTGGGCCACGAAGGTTTCGTAAAGCTGCTCGGCGCGTGCCGGATCACCGGCTTTCAGCAGGCTCGGCCTGCGGCCGCGGCTCATGTCCGCAAACAGGGTGAACTGCGAAACGATCAGCGCCGCTCCCTTGACGTCGACCAGGCTGAGGTTCATCCTCCCCGCCTCGTCGGCGAACACGCGCAGGTCGATGATCTTGTCCGCGAGCCGGCGCACAGCAACTTCGTCGTCATCACCTGCCGCACCCACCAGCAACACGAAACCGTGGCCGATGGTTGCACTGTTTTCTTCCCAACTGACCGAGCCGCCGCTGACCCTTTGGACTACGACCCTCATGAGACGCTCCCCTGGCGGCCGGGCTTGGCCCGGCCGCGACTATGCCTTATCGCCGCCTGGCGCGGTCTGTGGAAGGATTTCAAACCGTCCCAACCGTATACCGGAAGGTGAGCGCCGGCCCTGCCCATAGTTGGTCAAGCGTCCAACGGTGATGAGGGCCGGGTCCCCGTCGCGAAGCGACCGGGCGATGAGAGGAAACCATCCGGGTTAACCCTCATGGTCACACCGACGTCGCACTGGCGGCCGGATTCATTCCGGCCGCGACTATGTCTCTTCGGCCTGCCAGCGTCGCATATGAAACAACTTCAAAAGCCAAAACCTTATACCGGAGGGTGAGCAGCGCCTGCGGCGAAGCCGCACGCGCGATGAGCGGGAACCATTTGGGTTCCCGCTGATACCTCAGTCGTCGCCTTGGCGGCCGGATTCATTCCGGCCGCGGCTATGTCTCTTCGGCCTGCCAGGCGTCGCACGTGGAATAACATTCAAAAGCCCAAACCTTATACCGGAGGGTGAGCAGCGCCTGCGGCGAAGCCGCACGCGCGATGAGTGGGAACCATTTGGGTTCCCGCTGATACCTCAGTCGTCGCCTTGGCGGCCGGATTCATTCCGGCCGCGACTATGTCTCTTCGGCCTGCAAGGCGTCGCACGTGGACCAACATTCAAAAAGCCCAAACCTTATACCGGAGGGTGAGCAGCCCCGTCGCGAAGCGACCGGGCGATGAGCGGGAACCATTTGGGTTCCCGCTCATACGTCAATCGATCTTCGGACCGAAGTGCGGCTCGGCGTGGATGAGCGAATCGATGTAGCGGAATCGGTCGTAGCGGTGCTGCAGCAGCTGCGCGGATGGTTCGTCCAGCAGAGGCCGCATGTGTCGCCACAGCGCTTCGTCGAGCGCCGTCGCCGCGGCGTCGTAGTCGGTGCTCGCGCTCCCCTTCGGCTCAGGCACGACCTCCTCGACCACGCCCATGCCGACGATCTCGCGCGAGGTGAGCTGCAGCTGCTCGGCCGCCTCCACCTTGCGCGTGTTGTCGCGCCACACGATGGACGCCGCGGCTTCAGGCGAGGCGACCGAATAGATCGAGTTCTCGAGCATGATCACGCGATCGGCCACGCCCATCCCGAGCGCCCCGCCGCTCCCACCCTCACCGATCACGGCGGCGACGATCGGCACAGGGATGCGGAACCACTCCATGATCGCGAGCGCGATCGCGGCGGCGATGCCTCGCTCTTCCGCGCCCGCGCCCGGATACGCGCCTGGCGTGTCGATCAGCGAGATGATGGGGAAACCGAACTTTGCCGCGTGATGGGCGAGACGGATCGCCTTGCGGTAGCCCTCCGGGTGCATCATGCCCCAGTTCCGCGCCACGCGCTCCTTCAGGCTGCGGCCCTTCTGATGACCGAGAAACATGGTCGTCCGCCCATGCCAGGTGCCGACCCCGCCGACCAGCGCAGGATCGTCCGCCGTGAGCCTGTCGCCGTGCAGCTCGATGAAGTCGGGCGCCAGGCGCCGGATGTAGTCGAGCGAGTAGGGGCGATCCTGGTGACGCGCCAGCTCGACGATCTCCCACACGCTCATAGGGGGTCCCCGAAAAATCGAAGATTTTTTGGGGTCTTCACGAGTACATCTCCAGAAGGTGGGCGAGCATCGGCCGCAGCTCCGTGCGCGGCAGCACCATGTCGACCTGGCCGTGCGCGAGCTGGAACTCCGCGCTCTGGAATCCCGGTGGCAGGTCAGCGTAAGTCGCCTGCTTGATGACCCGCGGACCCGTGAACCCGATCGCGGCGCCAGGCTCGGCGATGTTGATGTCCGCCACCAGCGCGAGGGACGCCGCGGTGCCGCCGAACGTCGGGTCGGTCAGGACGGAGAAGTAGGGAACCCCGGCCGTGTGAAGCCGTCCGACCGCTGCGTTGACCTTTGCGAGCTGCATCAAGGCCAGGACGCCCTCCTGCATGCGCGCACCGCCGGAAGCGGAGACGAGCACGTAGGGCGTGCCCGACGACGCGGCCTGCTCCATGCCCCGCGCCAGCCGCTCGCCGGCGACGATCGAGAGGGTCCCGCCGACGAACCCAAAGTCGAAAGCCGCGAGCCAGATGGGATGACCCGCCAGCTCGCAAGTCCCCGTGCGGACGGCCTCGTTGAGGCCTTCCTCGAGCAGCGTCTCGACGGTCTCCTGGTAGCGCTTCGGAACGGTCCAGTTGAGAAGGTCGTGCGAGCGGACGTCACCCCAGCGCTCCTGCCACGACCCACCGTCGGCGATGAGCGGGATCCACACGTCCGCGCCCAGCCGGAAATGGTGGCCGCAGTTGGTGCAGACGTAGTTGTGCCCGCGCAGCTCCTCGCGCTCGAGCGCGATGCCGCAGCCCGGACAGTTGCTGGGCAGGAGGATCTCAGGCAGCGCGCCGCCCTGGATCGCCACCTCGTCGCGGTGTCGCTCGATGATTGCCATCAGAGGCTGAGCCCGCCGTCAACGGCGATCACCTGCCCGGTGATGAAGCCCGCGCGCTCGGAGCACAGGAAGGCGACCGCCGCGGCGACCTCTTCAGCCGTCGCCTCGCGCTTGATCGGGGTCATCTTGACGAGCTCACCGACCATCTCGTCGGTGAGCGAGCCGGCCGTAAGCTCGGTCCGCACGTAGCCCGGCGCCACCGCGTTGCACGTGATGTTGCGCGAGCCGTACTCGCGCGCTACCGATTTGGTGAAGCCGATAAGACCCGCTTTCGCGGCCGCGTAGTTGGTCTGACCCGCATTACCCGTGATGCCGACTATGGACGAGATGTTCACGATGCGCCCCCAGCGCGCGCGCATCATGCCCGACATGATGGCAGCCTTGGTGGTGGCGAATGCGGAGAGCAGGTCGGTGCGGATCAGGTCCTCCCAGTCGGGCGGCGACATCTGGATCAAGAGCTTGTCGCGGACCAGGCCGGCGTTGTTGACCAGCACGTCGACGCGGCCGATCGCCTTCACCATCGCGTCGACCTGCGCCGGGTCGCCCACGTCCGCAGGATGGGCCGTCGCGTTGGGCAGGGACGAGGCGGTCTCTTCAGCAGCGGCCTTGTCCGACCTGTAGTTCACTACCACCCGCGCGCCCATTTCGGCGAGCGCCTGGCTGATGGCGCGACCGATGCCTTTGCCGCCGCCCGTCACGAGCGCGGTCTTGCCGTCGAGGTCGCCCACCTAAGCGGTCGTCGGTCCGGTTGTCGGTCCGGCGAAGTCGACGAAGAGCTCGTCCGCATTCCAGGTGTCGACGCCGGGAATGTGCTTGGCGGCGAGGCTGGCGAGGACGCGCCCAGGGCCCAGCTCGACGACTGTGCGCACCCTCATGGCCCGCATCGCGACCATCGTCCGCGCCCAGTCGACCTGGCGCAGCATCTGCTGCCGGAGCTCCTCCTGCAGCGCAGTCACCGTGCGCAGCGCTTCGCCGGACGCGTTGGCCAGGATCGGTATTGACGGCGCGCTCAGCTGGAGCCGGTCCACGGCTTTGCGGAACGCTGCGGCGGCGGCCCCCATCAGCGGGGTGTGCGCGGCGAGCGGAATCGTGAGGATCAGCGCGCGCCGAGCGCCGGCAGCGAGCGCCAGCCGCTGCGCCTCCTGCACGGCCGGCATCTCGCCCGACAGGACGAACTGAACGTCCGCGTTGCGGTTGGCCATCCAGAGCTTGCCGAGCTGTGATGAGGCGACGCGGATGCGTTCGACTTCTGGCTCCGGGAGCCCGACGACGGCGATCATCCCGACGTGTGTCCCGGCCGCCTCGGCCATGACGCGACCTCGTTCCTTGACGAGGAGCAGCGCGGTCTCCCACGGAATCGCGCCGGCCGCGGCCAGCGATGCGATCTCGCCCAGGCTGTGACCCGCGGTGACGCTTACGTTTTCCAGGCCGTAGCTTTCGCGCCACACCTCGTACGCCGCCCAGCAGACGGTCATGACGCACGGCTGGATGACGTCGGTGCGGTTCAACTCCTCGACCGGGCCCTCGAAGCAGAGCTTGCGGACAGGCATCTCGAGCACCTCTTCGGCGCGCTCGAACACGCGGCGGGCGGCCGGGTACCGGTCATAGAGGTTCTTGCCCATGCCGGGCTTCTGGACTCCCTGTCCCGGAAACAGCAGCGCGATGGGTCCGGAAAGATCGATCAAGACGCCACCTTCTGAAGGGAAGGAGAGCAGGCGCGCTTGCCCGGCCGCAAGGCCGGGGCGGCTTTGCCGACGCGCCGATGAGAGGAAACCGCGAGGTTTCCTCTCATAACCAGATCGATCAAGACGCCACCTCCTGAAGGGAAGGAGCGCAGGCGCGCTTGCCCGGCCTCATAACCAGATCCATGCCCAAATCATTTGCGCTAGGCCCACTTCAGGAGCGTCGCGCCCCAGGTAAGTCCCGACCCAAAGCCGGCCAGCAGAACGTGATCTCCACTCTTCACGCGTCCGTTGCGAACCGCCTCTTCCAGCGCGAGCGGGATCGACGCGCTCGACGTGTTGCCGTACTCGTCGATGTTGACCGCCACGCGGTCGAGCGGAAGCCCGATCCGACGCGCGGCGGCGTCGATGATGCGGAAGTTGGCCTGGTGTGGAACCCAGAGGTCGATCTTGTCGAGGGCCACCCCCGCGGTCTGGCATACGTCCGTCGCCTGGCGGATGAATATGTCGACGGCGAACTTGAAGACGTCCGGACCGACCATCTCGATGTACGGGTTCGCGTCCTTGGCCGCGTACGCGCCCTTTTCGATGTTGCCGCACGTCACCTGCGCATAACCACGCCCGTCCGAGCCGAGACACCAGCTCAGGAAACCTGCCCCCTTGTCGGCTGGACGGACGACTGCCGCGCCGGCTCCGTCGCCGAAGATGACGGCGGTGCCGCGGTTCGTGTAGTCGATGAGTCGCGAGAGCACCTCCGCACCGATCACCAGCACGGTGTCTGCTCGCTCGGAAGCGATGTACGAGTCGGCGATGGAAAGCGCGTACACGAAGCTCGAGCACGCGGCCAGCGTGTCCCAGGCCACCGAGCCGGGCGCGTCGAGCTCATTCTGCACGCGGCACGCGACCGACGGAAACGGGCCGTCCGGCGACGAGGTGCCGACCAGGATCATGTCCAGGTCCCTGGCCGTGATGCCGGCGGAATCCAGCGCAGCGCGCGCCGCCTTCGTGGCGAGCTCGAAGGTCGTCGTCCCTGTCTCGGCGATGTGCCTGCGATGGATGCCGGTCCTCTCCGTGATCCACTTGTCGGACGTGTCCATCATCTGCTCGAGGTCGGAGTTGGTCAGGACCCTGGCCGGCGCGTGCACACCGATCCCGGCGATGGCGCTCGGACGGCCCTTCGCCTTGAAGGATCGGAGCGGCACCGCGTCGGACCGAGTTCGGTAATTCGTCGTGATTGCCATCGCCGCTAAGCCTCCAGCCGCTCGGCCGTCTTTTCCTCCAGAAACTTCCAGAGGTCCCCGATGACTTTCATCTTCTCGAGCTCCTCGTCGGGCAGCTCGACGTCGTACTTGTCTTCGATCGCCGCGATCAGCTCGACCAGGTCGAGCGAGTCGGCGGCCAGGTCGCGCTGAAAGCTCTTGTCCATCTGGACCTGGTCCGGGTCGATGCCGAGTATCTCAGCCGAGAGGTCCTGCAGCTCCTTGAAGTTGAGTTGGCTTGCCATCGGCAATCCTTCCTCCTAGTTCGTTGTTACGCGCCGTTCGGGCTCTTCTTGATGACGAGGGTCGCGTTGTGGCCTCCAAAGCCAAACGAGTTCGAGATGGCGACATTGACGTCCGCCTTGCGCGCCTTGTTGGGCACGTAGTCGAGGTCACAGTCCGGGTCGGGATCGTCCAGGTTGATCGTCGGCGGCAGCAGCCCGCGGTCGAGCGCCAGCACGCAGGCGGCCGCTTCGATCGCGCCGGCCGCGCCGAGCAGGTGCCCGTGCACCGACTTGGTCGAGCTGACAGCGAGCTCGTAGGCGTGATCGCCGAACACGGCTTTGATGGCCTTGGTCTCGGCGACGTCGCCGAGCTTGGTCGAGGTCCCATGGGC
>JBKPCF010000046.1:0-29660 GCA_046727235.1 Candidatus Dormiibacterota bacterium | reverse complement strand
CCAGGCGCCCGCGGGAAACGCCCTGCCGAGATCGCTTGCCGCCCGGATGGCGAGGCGCGTCTTGCCCACCCCGCCGGGGCCGACCAGCGTGACGATCCGCGCCGTCGCCAGCTTCTTTCGCAGATCCGCCAGCTCGCGCCTGCGGCCGACAAAGCTCGTGGGTGCAGCCGGGAGATTGCCCAGACGGCGAACAGGCCTAGCCATGTGGAGCCGAAAGTACTACGGCTTGGGGCCGCGGCGAGGGGTGGGATCGGCACGGAATCGGTGATTCCACCGATTCCCCGCTCGCAGTCGCCGCCTAGGCTCGGAGCAGATGGCTGCGAAGCTGCCCACACAGCGCGTCGAGGTGATCTTCGTCGGCGCACCGCCGGCGCGACAGGTGGAACGGGCCCTGGGCGTCAGCGAGGTGCAGGTCGAGGGTCGGATCTTGCGCTGCACCGTGTTCGGCAGCTTCCAGCCGTTCCTCGAAGCGCTTCGAGGCCACGAGGTCATCAGCTTGAAGTCAGTTTAGGAGTGAAGAAGCAATGGTCAGCAACTACCCCGTGCAGTTCGACGTCGATTTTCCGAGCCGGCCGCTCGATAGGATCAGCACCGCCTTCCGGCTGCTGGTCGCGGTCCCGATCTTGATCGTGCTGAGCATGCTGTCGGGGGCGACCTTTGGGGACGACGAGCACGCCCGACAGACCGTCGTCATCGGTGGGGCGGCCGTGTTCGTGCCGCTGGTCCTCATGCTCGTGTTCCGGCAGAAGTACCCGCGCTGGTGGTTCGACTGGAACCTCAATCTCCTTCGCTTCTCGAATCGCGTCACCGCGTACCTGGCGCTGCTCGACGACCGATATCCGTCGACGGACGAGGAGCAGGCCGTCCACCTCGACTTTGCCTACCCGGACACCCACCAGCTGAACCGGTGGCTTCCCCTGGTCAAATGGTTCCTCGCGATTCCGCACTACTTCGTGCTGTTCTTTCTCGGCCTGGGTGCGATCATCGCGGTGATCGCCGCCTGGTTCGCGATTCTCTTCACAGGCACGTATCCGCGCAGCCTGTTCGACTACGTAGTCGGCGTGCTCAGGTGGGGCAACCGGGTCAACGGGTACGCGTTCAGCCTGGTGACCGATCAGTACCCGCCCTTCAGGTTGAGCTGATGGCGATGGCCGTGGCGGCGACGGCCTTGAAGATGCGCGCGGTCGTGTCCCACGGCCCGGGCTCGGTGTCAGCGTTGAGGGCCGAGGACATCGCCAGGCCGGCCCCTGCCGACGATGGCGTGCTGGTGCGGGTGCGCGCCTCGTCGGCCAACCCGGTCGACCTGTTCGCGCTCACACCCGTGGCGCACATGCAGCGCGGGCTCAAGGCCGCCGTGATGGGCACAGACTTCGCCGGCACTGTCGAAGCGGTCGGGAAGAACGTGAGTAGTTTCGAACCCGGCGACGAGGTATTCGGCGGCGGGCGCGGCGCGTTCGCCGAGTACCTGGCCATCTCGGAGCAGGGGGCGATGGTTCGGAAGCCCGCCGGCGCGCCGTTCGACCAGGCCGGTGCCGTTACCGTCGCCGGATCCACGGCCCTGCAGGCGCTTCGCGACCACGGGCGGGTCCAGCGAGGGCAGCGGGTTTTGATCAACGGCGCATCCGGGGGCGTCGGCACGTTCGCGGTCCAGATCGCCAGGTCGTTCGGGGCAGAGGTGACCGCCGTCTGCAGCACCAGGCACGTCGAGCTCGTCCGCTCGATTGGCGCCCAACGGGTCATCGATTACACCAGGGATGACTTCACGCTTGGCGGCGAGCGGTACGACCTGATGCTCGACGTGGCGGGCAACCGCTCCTGGTCGGAGTGCGTGCGCGTGTTGGAGTCGGACGCCACCTACGTCGGGGTTGGGGCGGCCGGCATCCAGCATGGGAAGGGCGGTGGATGGCGGGCGATCGGTCATTTCCTCCAGGTGGGAATGGGTTCACTGCGCAGCACTCGGCGGGTGGTGACCCTGTTCATCGCGAAACTCAGCAAGGACGATCTCGTCTTCCTGGGCGCGCTTCTCGCGTCGGGAAAATTGACGGCTGTGATCGACCGGCGCTACGACCTCGCCGGGGTCGCGGACGCCCTCGGCTATCTGGACCAGGGGCACGCGATGGGCAAGATCGCGATCGAAATCGCATGACGGGAACGCCGATCCCGGCAGCGGCGTCCGCCACGAGCGAGCTGACCGCTCAAGACACGCAGCGCGTGTACGCGCGGGCGGCAGGGCTGTTCTACCTCCTTGTCCTCGCACTCGACATTGCAGGGCTTGTGATCACATCGAGCATTGAAGGTGGCGGGGGCTTCGCCGCCACCGCCGGCCGCGTGGGAGGGTCAGAGCTCGTATATCGGCTTGGCCTGTGCCTGTCGCTGCTCGGCAGCATGTCGACGATCGCGCTCGCGATCGGGCTCTACGTGACGTTGAAACCCGTCGACGGCAATCTCGCGCTGACGGCTTTGCTGTTCAGGTCGGCCGAAGCCGTCATCGGCGCGGTGGGAATCGTCGGCGCGTTCGCGACCCTCCAGATCTACCTGGCGGCCAATCATGCGGCCGCATTCGACGCCAACCAGCTGCATGCGCTGACGGTCCTACATCCACTCGCGGTATCGACCGATGTCGCGGCCATCTTCTTCTGCACGGGGTCGACCATCTTCTTCTACCTCTTCTTCAAAACCCAGTACATCCCGCGGATGCTGTCCGGGTTGGGTGTATTCGCATCGGTCCTTTACCTGGCGATGTGGTTTGCGAACCTGGTCGCGCCAGGACTTCCCGGCCTGGTCCAGGTGATCGGATCCATACCGATCCTCATCGCGGAGGTAGGTACCGGACTGTGGCTGTTGATAAGGGGAATCAGGCTGTGACGAGTCGACCCGGCCGGCTCAGCCATCGGAAAGGAATTCGAACAGCCGGTCGTGCTGGCCGGGCAGATCGTCGTGCCCGAAGTCGGGGTACAGCACCATCTCCTTCTCGGAACTGATCTTGTTGTATGCGGCGAATTGCGTCGACGGCGGACAGATCATGTCCATCAGCGCCGTCCACATCAGGACGCGCGCCTTGATCCGCTTTGCCAGGTGCTGGACGTCGATGTAGCCAAGACGCGTGAAGATCTCTTCCTCGTGCTCATGGGTCGGGTCGAAACGTGTGAAGTAGTACGTCAGCTCGTCATAGGCATCGCGGGCCAGGTCCATCTCCCACACGCGCTGGTAATCGCAAAGGAACGGAAAGACGGGGGCGGCCCGCCAGATCCGCGGCTCGAGGGCGGCGCACGCCAGGGTCAGGCCGCCTCCCTGCGAGCCGCCGCTTGCCGCCACACGAGTGGCGTCGACCTCGGGCATTTCCATCACGATTCGCGCCAGCCTCACGGTGTCGAGGAAGACCTGCCGAAACAGGAGCTGATCGGGGTTGCCGCTCAGCCCGCGGATGATGTGTCCGCGCAAGGTTGTCCCGGTGACTCCGCCGACGTCTTCCGAGAGTCCGCCCTGGCCCCGGACGTCGAGTGCGGCGACCACGAATCCCTGGGCGACCCAGGCGAGCTTGTCAAACCAGTCCCACGAATGGTTCGAGTAGCCGTGGAACTTCAGGATCGCCGGGTGGGGTCCGCTGGCGCGAGGCCGCATGTACTGCGAGTGGATCCTGGCCCCGCCGACCCCGCGAAACCAGAGGTCGTAGCAGTCGGCAAACCTCGCCGGGTTCGATTGCGGAGTCAACTCGACCTCCGCGGGGGTCGATTCGAGCTCTTTTAGCGCTCGGTCCCAGTACGCGTCGAAGTCGGCGGGCTTTGGATTGCGGCCCTGATAGGTGCGCAGCTGCTCGAGCGGCATCTCGAAGAGTGGCATCGGATCGCGTTAGAACCTTAGCGGGACGTTCGGGTTGCGATCAACGCCTCGATACCGGCACGGCCACTCGACAACCTGTCGGATGAGCTCCACTAAACGCGTGGTTGGTTGAGCCGGATCACGAGGTCGCCGACAAGACCCGTCCAACCCGTTTGATGGGCGGCGCCGATCCCAGCCCCCGTGTCCCCGTTGAAGTACTCGTGAAAGGGGATCAGCTCGTGCCACGCTGGGTCCGACTGGAAACGCTCATAGGTTCCGAAGATCGGCCGCCGCCCCTCGCGGTCGACAAAAATCGCGATCAATCGCCGCGCGATCTCGTCGGCGACCTGGTCGAGGTTCAGCCGGCTTCCTGACCCGGTCGGGCACTCAACGGTGAAGCTGTCACCAACGTAGCGGTGGTACACCTTGAGCGCCTCGATCAATAGGTAGTTGACGGGCATCCATATCGGTCCGCGCCAGTTGGAGTTCCCGCCGAAGAGTCCGGTGCTCGACTCGGCCGGCTCGTACACCAGGCGGGCGGTGAAGCCACCGACGTCGACTTCCAGCGGGTGGTCGCGATGCCATCTCGAGAGCGCGCGCACTCCGAAAGGGGAAAAGAACCGCTCCGGATCCAGCACTCGAGCCAGGATTCGCCGCAGTCGCTCGGGGGAGACGATTGACAGCATCCGCCATCCGGCGTGGCTCTCGCTTCGGATGTGCTCGATCACGCCCATCGCCTCCTGGCGGTGTGCGGTGAACCAGTCCGCTCGCCGTGCGAACTCGGGGAGCCGTGCCATCGTCTCCGGACCAAGCGTTGTCACCGCAAAGAGCGGTACCAGCCCAACCATCGAGAGCACTCGCAATTGCTGCATCGAGCCGTCCGGCAGGTGCAGGATGTCGTAGTAGAAGCCGTCCTCATCGTTCCACAGCCCCTGGTTGTTCAGCGCGGAAGCGATCAGCGCGAAATGCTCGAAGAATTTGATCGCCATGTCCTCATACGTGTGGTCGTGCTGGGCGAGCAGGAGCGATAGTTCGAGCATGTTCTGGCAGTACATCGCCATCCAGGCGGTGCCATCTGACTGCTCGAGGTGGCCTGACACAGGCAGTGACGAGCGATCGAAGAGGCCGATGTTGTCCAGGCCCAGAAATCCACCCTGGAAGACATTGTTGCCTTCGCTGTCCTTGCGATTCACCCACCATGTGAAGTTCAAGAGCAGTTTGTGAAAAACGCGTCCCAGGAAGTCGTAGTCCCATGACCCGTCAACCTCGAAGACACGGAGCGCGGCCCAGGCGTGGACGGGTGGATTGACGTCGCCGAACGCCCACTCGTACGCGGGAAGCTGCCCGTTCGGGTGCATGTACCACTCGCGGCACAAAAGAAGGAGTTGGGACTTTGCGAAGTCTGGATCGACTCTCGCCAGCGCGACGCAGTGGAACGCCAGGTCCCAGGCCGCGTACCACGGATACTCCCACTTGTCGGGCATCGAGATCACATCGCTGTTGTCGAGGTGCAGCCAGGCCGAGTTGCGACCAGACAAGCGCTCCTGCGGTGGCTTTGGGCCGGCTGGATCGCCCTGAAGCCAACGCTCAACGTTGTAGTTGTAGAACTGCTTCGACCAGAGCATTCCGGCCATCGCCTGCCTGAGTACATCCGCCTGCGCCGTCGGAGTTCCGGGCGGGGTCACCTCCTCAAAAAACGCGTCGGCTTCGTCGCGGCGCTCGTTCATGATCGCGTCAAAGTCGGGACCAATCGGCGCTCCGGGTGCGCTCAACCGGAGCCTGATCGTCGCCTCTGCGCCGGCGCCGACCCTCAGGTGGTGGCGAAGCGCCGCCTTGGTACCCAGACGCTCCGGGTTCACGGTTGCCGCTCCGGACACGACGTGGTCGTTGATGCCGTCCTTCGGGAAGCGGCTGCGGCCGCGGATTCCCCACAGACGCTCGGTGTTTGTCTCGTTGTCGCAGAACAGGGCCTCGGGCGAGCCGTCGGACGCCAGAGTCATCCGGCCCAGTTTCCAGTGCTCTGCGATCAGGTGGGTCCCTCCAGGCCGGATTGACGGCACGCGGCCGTCATCGCCCCACGCCCATGTGTTCCGGAACCAGAGTGAGGGCAGGATGTCGATCTCTGCGTCCTCGGGCGCGCCGTTCCGGGCTGTGACGCGGATCAAGATGTCGTCCCCAGCCGCCTTTGCATAGTCGACGGTGACCACCCAGTATCGATCGCCCTCAAAGATGCCGGTGTCGAGCAGCTCGAACTCGGGCTCGAGCCGGCTCCGGCGACGATTCTTCTCGACCAGCTCTGCATAGGGAAATGCCTGCTGCGGGTAGAGGTAGCGCCACCGCATCCACGAATGCGTCGGCGTGGAGTCGAGATAGAACCAGTACTCCTTCGCATCCTCGCCATGGTTGCCTTCGTTTCCTGTGAGCCCGAAGATTCGCTCTTTCAAAATCGGGTCCCGTCCGTTCCACAGGGCGACGGCGAAGCAAAGAAGCTGCTCCTGGTCGCAAAGACCGGCGAGCCCGTCCTCGTTCCAGCGATAGACTCGCGAACGGGCGTGCTCATGTGGAAAGAATTCCCACGCCTGGCCTGAGGAGCTGTAGTCCTCGCGAACCGTGCCCCAAGCGCGTTCGCTCAGATACGGCCCCCACCTCCGCCAGGGGGCGACACCCTGCACGGCCTCCTGGAGACGTAGCCGTTCTCGCGAAGGCACCTCGTGCAAGTCTGATATTTCAAGCCGTCGTGGGTCTGGCCCAGTTCGTAATCGGACTGATGTTTGTCGCGGGCTGTCGCAAGGAGGGCGTCTGGGGCAGTTTCCAGCGACGAGGGGATTCGGACGCCGCGGCACCGCTTCCGACCAGCCGTTTGGAGGACGCGCGCGTGAGGCACCACGCTGGACTCACCCGCACTCGTCCGCAGTGCGGACCGCCCTCCCCAGCGCCGTGCGCGAGGAATCGAATTGTTCCAGGGGAAGCAGAAGCTCGTCGGCGATCTGCTGGCCGATATCACGCGTGATGCGCGTGCCGACGCGTTTCGCCCACCGTCCCCCGAGCCACCCGGCGTGCATGCGCAGCAGCGTCGCGAGAACGTACCCGGCGAGGAGGGTTGCCGCGAGGAGCATCACGGGCGTTGGCACGAGTCCGAGATACGGAACCGAGATCGCACTCACCGGCGCGTCGTGGATCACAAAGAGCGATGCGAACCAGAGGATGCAGAAGATCAGGACAGCGGTCACGACATATTGGACGGCGCCGATGACGGACCACAGCGCGCTCGTGGGCACCCGAAAGCCCGCCGCTTCCGCCGCGAGGGAACGATCAATCGTCTCAGCGAGTCGATTCTCCAGTGACGCGGGCGCGCTCAGCGCGGCGAGCGCGCCGCGCAGGGCCGCCGGCAGCGTGGGCAGCGTCGACGTCACAAGCTCGCGCAGCGGCTCGACGGCCGGCGCGAGCGAACCGCGCAGCCGCCAGCGTCTCATGAAGCCGGCGGGGTCGGCTGAGGCCCGGGCGCGCCCGGTGATCCGGTAGATCGCGCTGGTGAGGTACCCCAAGGGTCCGGCGCCGCGCCGTCGCGCCGTCAACCGCGTCGCCGCGACAGCCTGCCGCTCGAGGCCCGGGATGTCGATGACGGCGAGCGTGGCTCGCGCGACGGAGGAGAGCGCCCGCTCCCTGCGCGCCGGCTCGATGAGCGGGCCCGGGGTCGCGCCCACAACCCCCGCGTCGGCGGCGAGATCGCGCACGGCCTGCCGCGCCTCCGCGGCGACGCGCGACGCGACCACGCGCTTCGCTTCGACTGCGGACTCAAGCCATGCCCGCAGCTCGCCGATGCCGCCTGACCCCTCTCGCGCGCGCGTCACAATGACGTCGACGTCGCCCGCGCCGTCCCGGCGCAGCTGGCTGCGCATGTCCTCGGCCACGCGGTTCGCGTCCCCCGGACCGAGAAGATCGCTGCGGTTGAGGACGACGATCTGGCGGCGGATGCGCGGGGCGAACTCCCTCAAATAGCCGCCGTGCATGACGTGATCCATGTATTTCTCTGGATCCACGATCCATGCGACCGCGTCGACGCGGGGAAGCAGAGCATCCACGCGCTTTCGGTGCTCAAGAGCGATCGAGTCGAAATCGGGAAGGTCGAGGACGGCGACGTCTGTGAGCGCGCCACCGGCGTGCTCTCGCACCTCGGTGATGCCGACCCACTCCAGCAAGCCCTGGAGCTCGCGCCCGCGGCTGGCCGAGACCCACGCGACCGCGGCCGACGTCGTCGGGCGGCGCGGGCTGGCCAGGCTCACGTTCTCTCCGGCGATTGCGTTCAACAGCGTCGACTTTCCGACGCCGGTGCCGCCGGCGAGCGCGAGGACGTAGGCGCTGCTCGGGAAGCCGAGCCGCGCCCGCGCGGTGTCGCGCGTCCCTACGGCGGCGCTTGTGTCGAGGCCGAGTGGCTTCGCGGCCGCGATCGCCTCGTCAAGGTTTCCAAGGCAGCGATCGACGCTCACGGTGCCATGTCTTCGACCGCCGCGCGCAGCGCTGCGGCCAGATCGCGCAGGCTCCCCGGCGCAGGCACGAGCGCCTCGAAGCGCTCGCGCTCGTTTTCGAAAAGCGAGGTCAGGAGGGCCACGAGCCGGGCGCGTGCTTTGCCGATGAGCTCCGCCATCGCCCGTTCGCCGAAGATCGCTTCGAGGAGCTTCTGGTTGACGACTGCCGTCCCAGCCGCAATCCCAAGCTCAGTTCCGGTGAGACCTGCCGTGTGCACGAATACCCCGAGCATGACGGCGACGCTCACGGCATTGACCCCGACCGCCGCGATCTGAGCGACCGCGCGCTTCCGGCCGGCATGCGATCGGACGTCGTCGACGATCCCGCCCATCCACACACCCAGGCCCTCTCGGATGGCAGGGCCGAATCCTTCCGAGGCAGACCACAGTGCGGGATTGCGAGCGACGAGCTCGGCAGCGTGGGATCGCTCGGACCAGGCCACCGCCGTCCGCCGCGCGGCATCGGTCGCATGACGCAGCGCGATCGCCTCGAGCGTGCTCGTCATCTCCGCCTCGACGATTGTTACCGGCGCGGCCGTCGTTCCTCGGAAAGCGGTCACAATCATCGCGCGCAGCCTGCCGATCCCTGACGAGATGAACCTCGCCACCTGGTCCGCACCGACGAAGTCATTCCACCGACGCAACACTTCCTCGCGCAGGATGAGACCGCTCTGCAGAGCCCTGGACAGCGAAGCGAGTTCCCCGGCGTACGTGGAGGCCGCGATCCGCCGCAGCGCATCAGCGTCGATCGCCTCGTGCTCGAGATCGTCGGCGATGGCGTGCGTGAGCGGTGCGAGGCCCCTGAGCGCACCCGACAGCGCCAGTGTCGCGACGGCGCGGCGCTCGTCGGCCTCCGCGGCGAGAAGTGCTATTCGGTCGAGAAGGGGGCGTGCCTTTTCGCGCGTAAGTCCGTTCACACGCGGATCGATATCGCCCTCATGGATCACGATCAGGTCCACCGGCTCCTGCGCGTTTGGGTTGTCAGCCTGAGCGAGGAGCCGCTCGGCGTCCGCAACCACCGCCGCCCCATCCTGTTCATCAGCCGGCACTCGGTTCAACACCACCACGAGCGGAAGACCACGTTCGTGCACACGCCGTAGCACCTCCCACGGCACGAGGTCTGCGTAGCGCGTCGCGGTCGTGACGAATACGCAGAGATCGCTGGTTTCCACCAGCACGTCGGCGAGCTCGCGGTTGTCACGCTCGACGGAGTCGATGTCCGGCGCGTCGATCACGGCAATGCCGTCGGCACTGGCGGGCGCGGCCGCCAGCCGGAGCCGCTCCTTCGCGACGGCGACCAGACGACCGCTCGCCAGAATGCGATTCGAGTCCCGCTCGCTCGCGTACAGAACGGCGTCTCTGGTCGTGGGCCGAAGCACGCCGACTTTGCTCACCTCCGCGCCGGCGATCGTGTTCAGCAGCGAGGACTTCCCAGCGCCTGTGGGCCCAAGCAACAGCACCAGCAGCGGCGCATCGATGTCGGCGGCGCGCGGACGGACGAAGCCGTCGAGGTGGTCGTGCAGCTGTCTCGCGCGTGCCGCGGCCGCGGGGCTCGCCGCTGGAAACGCAAGGCGCCGGTCGGCGAGCGCCGCGAGCCGATCGCACCGCCCGATGAGCTCGGTCGAATCCACGGCCCGCACTCTACTTATGGCAGCGGACGGTCGGGTCCCTTTAGCCTTCGAATCTGTCTCCGAACCGCGCCTTGAACCGTGAATGTGCAGCCCCGGCATCACCGTTTGCCGCCGGTGTTGCGGTCCTGCTCGCAGGCCGCACAGTTGGTCGAGCCCTCTGTAACGTATCGATCAGCACGCATGAAGCTGTACGACGAACTGGCCGAATGGTGGCCCAGCATGGCGAGTCCGGCCGAGTATCGGGAAGAAGCTTTGTTCTTCGATCGCCTGTTGAGGGAGTCATCCAATCCTCCGCCGCGCACTGTGCTCGACCTTGGGTCGGGCAGCGGAATCAACGCCTTCCACCTCAAAGCTCACTTCGCGATGACTCTCGTGGACATGTCGCCGCAGATGCTGGCGGTCAATCGAGCAGTGAATCCCGAGTGCGAACACCTTGAAGGCGACATACGAACCCTCCGGTTGGGCAGGACCTTTGATGCGGTCCTTGTTCACGATGCGGTCTGCCACATGACCACCGAATCGGATTTGCGGGCGGCCATGGAGACAGCGTTTGTTCACTGTCGACCTGGGGGCGTCGCTCTGTTCGTACCAGATGAGATGCGGGAAACCTTTGTTCCAAGTACAGAGCACGGCGGCAGCGATACACAGGACCGCAGCGTGCGTTTCGTGCAGTGGACCACAGATCCCGACCCGGCAGACACGTCGATCCTGGTTGACTTCGGAATCCTGCTCCGCGACGAACAGGGGGCGGTGCGGGTCGTGCACGAACGCCAAATCCATGGTCTTTTCGCTCGCTCGGTATGGCTGCGTCTCCTACGGAGTGTCGGATTCACTGTGTCGGTGGTCAGCGACGAGAGCATCAGGGACCTGTTCCTGTGCCGGCGTCGAGCTTCGGCACGAACTGTTCGCCACAAAGATAAAGCGGGACTGAGGGTTTGAGCTCCTACAGCGTTCGGCGGTCCCGTGTCCATGGCCGCGGACTGTTCGCACGAACGCCGTACATGCCGGGAGACCTGGTCGGTGAATATCGCGGCCGGATAATTGACACAGCATCCGAGAGTGAAACGTCAAGCGCGTTGAATTCTGATCCCGCCTACACGCTGCTGTTCGCCATCGATGATGAGCTGACGATCGATGCTGGAGTAAATGGGAACAGCATCCGGTTCATGAATCACTCCTGCGACCCCAACTGCGAGACGCATGTTGA
Source organism: Candidatus Dormiibacterota bacterium (assembly GCA_046727235.1). Classification (GTDB taxonomy): domain Bacteria; phylum Chloroflexota; class Dormibacteria; order Dormibacterales; family Dormibacteraceae; genus 40CM-4-65-16. The sequence goes on along the minus strand of JBKPCF010000046.1, from coordinate 18,477 downwards.
GGGGGACAGGGTGTTCGTGTCTGCGCTGCGTCTCATTCGACCGGGTGAGGAGTTGACCTACGACTACAATCTGCGCCCGGGCGACCCGGCAGACAGCCCCGACGCGTACGCATGCAATTGTGGATCGAAGATTTGTCGCGGAACAATGATCGACGGTGCGTTGCTCCGGTCGACATGAGCTGTTGCTCGCGCCAACCATTGCAATCGCGAGCGTCAGCCGAAGGCGTGGCGCGCTGACTCGATAGCGCGATCCATGGCGGCCATGGGTTCGCTCACCGCTGCACCGTGACCAACTGCCAGGAGCGACGGCCTGAGCTCGCGCAACGCCACCGCGGATTTCAGTGCGGTCTGTTTGCTCCAGGTGGCCATCGCGGGAAACGGGAACAGCAGCCGCAGGTCACCCGACACGGCGATGCCGCCGCGGGTCTGCAGAGCGTCACCGGCGATCAGGCTCCGGTCGCGCACATCGAGCAAGGCGACGTGTCCTGGCGTATGTCCCGGTGACGCAACCACCTCGAGCGACCCGACGCGATCGCCCGCCTGGAGCAGCCGATCCGGCTTCCAGTCCACCTTGACGAAGTAGCCCTTGACCTCCGTCTGCGGCTCAGCGGAAAGGAGGGTTTTGTCTCCAGCCAGGATGGGGGCGTCGCGCTGTCCAATGGACACCTCGACTCCTGGGAAGCGCTGACGGACGCCGGCAATGCCACCGACGTGGTCACCGTGAGCGTGCGTGAGAGCGATACGGCTGAGCTGCTTCCCGAGTTGTTTGACCATCGCCGCGACATCGTCCGCAGGCGAGGACGTTGTGCTGTCGACCAATGTGAGGCCGTCATCCTCGACGACCAGGTAACAGTTCATGGGGAACACTGTCGGATACCTGGTCAGCTGAATCAGCCTGGAACTGAGGCGGGTGATCTTCATTCGTGCTCTTCGTCGCCGGCGAGCCTATCAGGTGGGAGGCGACGTCCGACGGGCTCTCGAACCACCGCGCCACGCGAGAATGGTCTGCGTCTGGGACTCCAGGTCCGATGCGGGCTGCGGCATGGGCTGAGTGCCGCCGACGGCGTGCGCCAGTACCCTCACGCCAGGGTGCCGAAAAAAGATGGTTGTCGCGGGCCTAGTCGGGATCCCTGCGTCGGTGACGGCCAATGGAGGGTAAGCGTCGTGGTGACGAGACCGCTGCCACAAGGCGGTCTTTCGGCAAAACTGTGCGCGCTCGAGGTCTATAGCCGAGGGCGGGCTCGATTAGCGAGACAAAACTGTCCAGGTTCAAACCTAGAATCGAAGCCGCCGCTGCGACAGAGCAGGGTGACCTCGCCTCGCGCTTGAGCCGGCGCGCCCAACCGCGACGCAACGCGGGATGAACGGCAGCGGCAGAGATCAACATTGGATGTTTGATTCTGGCCTGGCCGCGAGTGTCGCATCGCGGCCTGTCTGCAGGCGTGGCAGCGCGACGTGCTCTGGCTTAGCGACCAGCAAAGGTCGTTCGTCAAAATGACAGAGCGTTGAATCAATCACCCGCAACTGGCCTGCTGCTCCCGTCTCGAGAGGTTCTGTTATGGGCTGACAGCGACCTGGCTTTCGTCATCGAGGCGGCAAGACAGGCAGAACAGGCAGGGTACGACTCGGTGTGGGTTGGCGACTCGCTGCTGGCGCGTCCACGTGGCGAACCGATCACACTCCTGGCCGGTGTCGCCGGGGCGACGACTCGAGTCACGCTGGGTACGGCAGTCCTACTCCCCCTGCTGCGTAACGCACTCTCGCTCGCACACGCCTTGGCCACCCTCGACCGAATCGCCGAAGGGCGCCTGGTCGTGGGAATCGGGCCCGGCGCTGAACTTCCAGGCACACACGCAGAGTTGGCGGCGCTTGGCGTTCCGAGCGACCGCCGGGTAAGCGCGACGCTGAGCTCCGTCGAACGCGTCCGAGGCTTGTGGGCCAACCAGGAGGCCGGCCTCGAGCTCAAGCCCCAACCGTTTCGCGCGGGCGGTCCTCCGATCTGGCTAGGCGGAGGTGGGCCCCGAATGCTGCGCCTGGCAGGCGAGACCTTTGATGGCTGGCTGCCCTTGAGCCCGACACCTGACGACTATGCCTCAGGCCTTCGCATGGTGCACGAGGCAGCGGAGCGAGCAGGGCGAGATAGGGACAGCATCGCGACGGCGGTGTACCTCACGGTGGCGATCGCGGACAGTCCAGGTCAGGCTGCGAGAGACCTGGATGCCTACGTCCGTGCGTATTACGGCGTGCCGGCCGAGGTCATGGCCAGAGCGATGGCGTGCCACGCAGGAACGCTCGAATCAGCTTCGGAGTGGTTCTCGGCTTATCGGGCCGCTGGTGCCCATCACCTTGTCGTGCGGCTGGCTCGTCCAGGCCTCGGCGACTACCACGACGCAATCCGAGAGCTGCTCGGCGGCGCGCAGAGCTAGCACGAGAGGGCACGGTTTCGATCTTTGACCGCAAGTTAGGCTAGCCTATCTTTTGTGGTAGGCGGGCCTATAAACCGGTTATGATTGGCCAGGGCAAATGACTGCAAACGACGCCATCGTTGCGAGTCGCCTGAGCAAGGTCTACCGCGGCGGACGGGGCGTCTTCGAGCTCGACTTCGCGGTCCACGAGGGCGAGATCTTCGGCTTTCTTGGCCCCAACGGGGCCGGCAAGACAACAACAATCCGCACGCTGATCGGGTTGCTGCGCCCGACCTCCGGCGAGGTCACGATTTTCGGTCTCGACTGCTGGCGGCAATCACCTGCCGTCAAAGCGCGCGTCGGATTTGTCTCGGCCGATCCCCGGCTCTACGAGAAGATGACAGCAGCGGCCTTTCTCGAGTTCATGGCAGGTTTTCGGGCCCGAGGGACCAACGATCGTGCCCGCAAGCTCGCCACCGATCTCGACCTCGATCTCAGGCCGAAGATCCGGCACCTGTCGCGCGGCAACCGGCAGAAGCTCGTTCTCATCCAGGGCCTGATGCATGACGCTCCGCTGCTCATCCTGGACGAGGCGAGCGGCGGCCTCGACCCGCTGGGGCAGGAGGCGTTTCTGACCTACCTCGAAAAGGAGCGCTCTCGCGGCAAGACGGTCTTCCTGTCATCGCACAACCTGGCCGAGGTCGAGCGAGTCGCGGATCGCGTGGGCATCATCCGCGAAGGACGCATGGTCGCCATCGAAGACATCGAGAAGCTGCGGGCCCTTCGGGCGCGGAAGATGGAGGTGTCACTCGAGCGCCCGCTGAGCGGCGACTTCTTCGATGGCCTGCAGGGTGTCCGCCTCGTCGGAACCAAGGATGCCGGCCGCTATGTAGAACTCGTTGTGCAGGGCAATCCACGCGAGCTGCTGGCTCGCCTCGGGACCGCGCCTGTGCGTGACGTTGTCTTTCCCGCGGCAGACCTGGAGAGCGTCTTCATCCACTACTACCGCGACGACGACTCAGACGTTGCCCCCGATCTCGCCCAGGCTGCAAGCCAATGACCGTCATGCTCCGCAAGGCGCTCTGGGATCTTCGCTGGACCACGTTCTGGTTCGCCTTGGGCGGGGCAGGCTACACGTTGATGGTTTCGCTCTTCTACCCGGTGGTGCGTGATCAGTCGGCGCAATTCGCCACGCTCCTGTCCTCGTATCCCAAGGGATTTCTCGCCGCGGTCGGCTACACAGACATAACCACATTCACCGGCTACATCGGGACCGAGTCGTTGAACCTCTTCTGGCCGATTATCGTCGCGGTCTTCGCGACTCTGGCCGGAGCCTCGTTGGTGGCCAAAGAGGTCGAGGACGGGACGTCCGAGATCTGGCTCTCCATTCCCGCGCCGCGATGGCGGTTGCTGCTCGCGAAGATGGCGGCCCTTGCGCTCGCCCTGCTCGGCGTCGTCATCGCAGGCGTGCTCGTCGTCCAGCTCAGCGCGGTGCTGGTTGGAGCGACCGTCTCGGCTAGCGGCCTGCTCGCCCTGGGTGGGGTGATGACCGCTTTTCTGTTTGTGATCGCCGCTTATTCGGGCCTTCTCTCCACGATCTTTAGCTCTCGTGGCGTGGCCGCCGGCATCGCCTTCGGAATCACGCTCGCTTCGTACATGCTGTGGCTGGTCAGCGGCCTTTCCGATCAGTGGAGGCAGCTGAAGAACCTGTCGATCTTCACGGCCTACACGCCGGAAAAGGCGCTCGAGCATGGTTCGATCGACGCGACGCCGGTCGGCATCCTGGTCGCGATCACGGCGGTGTGCATACTCGCTTCACTGCTGACCTTTCAACGCCGAGACGCGATCTAGGTTCCAGGTCAGAACATGCTCGGTCGTGCGTCCTTTGGAATCCGCACGCGGCCGTGCCTGCTTCCTTGACCGCCGCGAGAGGCTGGGTTGGCGGGGAATGTCGAGATGAAGGTTGGCTGCCGCCTGGCCTGCGCAGCGTGCTCAAAACCTGATGCCAGCTTGATCAGCGTCGGTTCGCTGAACGCGGTGCTGAAGAACGAAACCCCGACCGGCAGCAAGTCGTAGCTCATGCCTGACGGGACATTGATGATCGGGTAACCGACCACCGCCGCCGGCGAAGGCGATCCTGACGAAGTGAAGTGATCCCCGTTGACGAGATCGGTCGTCCAGGCGGGGCTGTCCGTCGGGGCGACGATGGCGTCCAGCGAGTTGGCGGCTATCAGTGCGTCGATGCCCTCGGTCGCCCCGATGAGCTGATCGGTGTCGAGGGCGGCGTTGTAGGCGGCGATCGTCGCCGCGTCGTGGATGTCGGTATCCCGCGCGGCTTCCATCAGCTCCTGTCCGAAGTACTTGAGCTCGGTGTCCGCATGAGCCGTGTTGAACGCGACGACGTCGTCGATCGTGTGGATCGAGGTGCCGGTCCTGCTCGCCAGGTAAGCGTTCAGGTCCTGGTGGAAGTCGAAGAAAAGGACGTTGATCTCGGCGGCGAACGAGAAGATCTCGTCAAAATGCGCGAAATCGACATCGATGAGCTTGGCGCCGGCAGCGGTCATCACGTCCAGGGCCTTGTCGAACAGTGCGCCCATCTTCAGGTTGGGTCCGGTGTACTGGCGCGCGACTCCGATCCTTGAACCGCGCAGCCCATTCGCGTTGAGAAAGGCTGTGTAGTCGCCTGGGATGGACGGCCTGACTCGGCCGGTGCCTCGCCAGCCGAGGGGAACGCCGGCGGTGGCGGGATCGCGAACGTCGGCCGTGCGTGAAGCGATCGCCGTCAGAACCGCGGCCGCGTCGGCCACGGTTCGCCCATGCGGCCCAACGGTGTCCTGAGTGTGCGAGATAGGGATCACTCCCGCACGGCTGACGAGGCCGACGGTGGGCTTGATCCCGACCACACCGCAATTGTTCGCCGGGCCGACGATGCTCCCATCCGTCTCGGTGCCGATGGCAACAGTAGTGAAGTTGGCGGACACGGCGGCAGCCGACCCAGAGCTGGAGCCGGACGGATTCGTATCGATGATGTATGGGTTGTTGCAAAGACCGCCTCGACCAGACCAGCCGCTCGTCGAGGCGACGCCGCGGAAGTTGGCCCATTCACTGAGGCCAGCTTTGCCAAGGATCATGGCGCCGGCCTGGCGGAGCCTGGCGGCAACCGTCGCGTCTTGCGACGGCGCGGGAATCCCGATGAGCGCCAGCGACCCGGCTGCCGTCTGCATCTTGTCGTGTGTGTCCAAGTTGTCCTTGAGCAGGACCGGGATTCCGTGCAGGGGTCCTCGGGCGCCGGATGTACGCCGCTCGCTGTCCAGCGCCTGCGCGATGCTCCTGGCATCGGGGTTGATCTCGATGATCGAATTCACCTTCGGGCCTGACTGATCGAGTAGGTGGATTCGCTGCAGGTAGAAGTCGAGCAACTCCACTGCGCTGAGGTCGCCCTTGGCCATCATGCTCTGGAGCTCGACAATCGTCTTCTCACTGAGATCGGACCTTGCTGCCGCGACGGCGACGCTGTCGACGCCGACGAGCCCGGCCATGGAAGCTCCTACGCCGGCCAGAACACCCAGCTTGAGCACGTCGCGACGACTGAGCTCGGGAATTGGACCGCGTGGATCCTGTGGATCTGATGACATTGGACCTCACCTCACTCTTCCGGTCCCGAAGAAAGCGCCCCTTGAGCCTACTACCGTCCAGGCGCCTCGTGTCGCTAAAGCACCGCCGCGCTCACGGCGTGCGTCGTACGTTCGTGCGGCGATCACAAGCCGAGGTAGGCCTTCCGGACATTGGGATCATCCCTGACCTCGGTCGCGGCGCCAGAAAGCACGATGCGTCCGTTCTCGAGAACGTAGGCGCGCTGAGCGACGTCAAGCGCAACGAGCACATCCTGCTCGACCAGGAGCAGGGCCGTGCCGGCGGCGTTGATCTCCTTGATTACATCGATCAGGCGGTCGACGATCTTGGGCGCGAGCCCGAGCGACAGCTCGTCGACCATCAGGAGCTTCGGTCGCGCCATCAGGCCGCGCCCGATCGCGACCATCTGCTGCTCTCCCCCGGACAGTGTTCCGGCCTCCCGGTTCAGCTTGTCCTTGAGGGCGGGGAAGTATTCGAGGACGTTTTGCAGCTCGACGTCGATGTTCCCGTCACGGCGCACATAAGCGCCGAGCCGGAGGTTCTTCTCGACCGACATCGTGTCGAAGAGACGCCGGCCTTGTGGCACGTGCGCAACGCCCGCTCTGACGACGACCTCGGGGCGCAGGTTCGTGATCTCGCGGCCCTCGAACGTAACCGTCCCCGCGCTCGCGCGCACCAGCCCGCTCAAGGTGCCCAGGAGCGTCGACTTGCCGGCGCCGTTGGCACCGACAAGGGCGATGAGCTCGCCCGGCGCAATCTCCAGGTCGATCCCGAACAGCACCGGCCCGGCGGCGAAGCCGGCGGTCAGGCCGCGCACGCGGAGCAGTGGCTCAGCCGCCACGCTGCCGCTTCGCGTAGCGCTCGCCGAGGTAGGCCGTGATCACGCGCTCGTCGCGCAGGACGACCTCCGGCGGCCCATCGACCAGCGCGCGACCAAGGTCGAGGACGACGACCCTCTCACACACTCCGACGATCACGCGCATCACATGCTCGATCAGGACAACGGTTACGCCGGTCGCGTGGACGGTGCGCACCATCTCGAGCGCGTCGTCGATCTCCACGGAGTTGAGGCCCGCCATCACCTCGTCCAGGAGCAAGAGCTTCGGCCGCGTCGCCACGGCCCTGGCAACCTCGAGGCGCTTGCGGTCGGGGATGGTCAGCGCGGTCACCGGCTGCGCCGATTTCGCTCCGAGGCCGACAAGCTCGAGGACGCCGTCGGCGCGCTCGAAGGCCTCTCGGAGCGTCGGCCGTCCTTCATCGCTGCCAAAGAGCGCGCCTGCGGCGACGTTCTCACGCACCGTCATCGAGCCGAAGGGCTTGACGATCTGGAACGTCCTGCCGATTCCCAGCCGCGCCACCTTGTAGGGAGCGAGCCCGGCGATGGACGCGCCCTGCCAGCGGATGTCCCCGCCGTCGAGCCCGTACACCCCACTAATGCAGTTGAGCAGCGTCGTCTTGCCCGCGCCGTTGGGGCCGATGACCCCGAGGATCTCCCCCCTCGCGACCGAGAACGAGACGCCGTCAACGGCCGCGACGCCGCCGAAGCGCTTGGTGACGCCCTGCAGCTCGAGCTGAGCCTCCACCGGGCTCAGATCGAGGTCTCGCGAAGGGATCGACGTAGATATGCGATGCTCAAGCGGCTGCGGCCCCCGAAGAAGTCGATCACGCCGCGCGGCGCGAAGACGACTACGAGGGTGAGCAGCAGGCCCAGCACCATCTGGGCCAACACGGGCATCGCGTCCTCGGGCACGAAGGGCAGGTCGAGCGTGATCGGTAGGCTGCCGCTCAGGAACTGGATGAGCAGCTGGAGGACGACAGCTCCAGCCGCCGGCCCAAGAATGGTCCCGCTCCCACCGAGCAGCGCCATGAGGATCATCTCGACGTTGTACGCGATCGGGAAGGAGTTTTCCTGGTCGATGAAGACGTTCCACTGGGCGAATATCCCGCCCGCCAGTCCAGTCAGCGCCGCCGCAAGCGAGAACGCGGCGACCTTGTACGCGGTCGTGTTGATGCCGATGACGGCAGCCGCCTCTTCGTTCTCGCGGATCGCGATCAGCCCGTAGCCGAACCGGCTGCGCAGCACCCGCCACGTGACTCCGATGGACAGGCCAGCCGCGCCGAGCATCAGATAGAAGAAGAAGAGATCGCGGTTGGCGGCCGGCAAGATCGGCATGAACAGGCCGCTGGCGCCGCCGAAGATCGGCTCGCCCCGGAAATCGAGGTTCTGGACGAGCTCACCGACTGCGACACCGACGCCGAGGCTCGCCACCGCGAAGTAATGGCCCCGCAGCCGAAGCAGCGGAACGCCGATCAGGAACGCGAAGAGCGTGGCGGCGACGGGCGAAAGAGGGAGCGCGAGCAAGAAAGGCCACTTCGCCCTGGCGACGAGCATCCCGACGGTGTAGGCGCCGATGCCGAAGAACGCGACATTGCCGAACGCCGCGTAGCCCGTGAGGCCGCCGATGATGTTCCACGCCGTCGCCATGACGACGAACATCGCCGTGATGGTGGCCAGCCGAAACCACAGCTTGTCCGTCAGCAGGGGAATGTTGACCGCCTGGGCGGCGTCGAGGGACGTGAGCGGAGCCAGCACCGCGTAGGCGAGCACCAGCAGCGCGAGGCCGATGAATATCCGGTTCCATATCTGCGCGCCGGGCATGCCGATCACCGGAGCCGACCCATCAACCCCTGCGGCCGAGTGACCAGGACCAGCACCATCACGCCGAAGGCGATCGCGTTGGCGAAGACAGACCCGGAACCCGGGATCGACTGGCCGAATGCCTCGACAAGGCCGAAAGCGAGGCCGCCCACGACCGTGGCGCTGACGCGGCCGAGGCCGCCGAGGATGACGACCACGAAGGCCTGCAGCGTGTACGGCTCGCCAGCGGTCGGGGTGATCGCCTGGATCATCGCGATGAGCCCACCCGCCACCCCGGCGCACGCCGCGCCGAGACCGTACGTCACCGCGTACGCATGTCGCAGGTCGATGCCGACGAGCTGCGCCGCGTCACGGTCGGAGCCGACCGCCTGGATCGCGAGCCCGACCCGCGTCCGACCGAGGAGCAGCGCCAGCGCCACCGCCATCACCAGCGCCACGCCGAGCGCGGCCAGCCGTATGTAGGGGACGACGATGCCGCCCAGCTCGAGCCCCGCCCCCGAGTAGGCCGTGGTGACGGAGCGAAAATCGGACTTGAAGATCAGCAGGAGGACGTTGACCGCGATCAGGTTCAGGCCGAAGGTCAGCAGGAACGTGAACAGCAGCGGCGCGCGGATGATCCGGTTGATCACCCCTCGCTGCACCGCGTAGCCGAGGACGAACAGGACGACCGCGTCGATCGGCAGCGTCAGGAAGGGGTCCAGTCCGAAAGCGCTGAAGATCTGCCAGGTCAGGTAGGCGCCGATAATCACGAGCGCGCCGTGCGCCAGGTTGACGATGTTGAGAACGCCCCAGACCAGGCCGAAGCCGATCCCGACCGCCGCGTAGATCCCACCGGCCAGAAGGCCGATGATCACCAGCTGGGCGAGGTCGGCCAACCTCTAGCGGAAAATCAGCGCTGGTCCCAGCTGGGCGTCGGGTACATCGGCTGCTTGTCGGCGACGTCCGCTGGGAAGACGGTGTGGTGCTCGCCACCCTGGATCTGCTCGACCACCATCGGCTTGTAGGTGTTGATGCCGCGGCTGTCGAACTTGATCTGGCCGTAGAACGTCGTCACGTTCAGTGCCGCGAGTGCGTCACGCACCTTCTTCGGGTCGAGCGACTTGGCGTTCTCGATCGCCCGCTGCAGCGCAAGGCAGGCCGCGGTGGATTCGGCCACGTGGTAGTCGGGGTCGCCCTGGTCCGGGTACTTCTGCTTGTAGGCGGTGACGTAGTCGGCAACCGAGAGGTAGAACTGCGCCTTGTATTTGACCTGCGGCGTCCACTGCGATCCGTCGTAGACGTAGTCGGCGTCTTTGCCCAGCGACTTGATGAAGTCAGGCGTGGACGGTCCGACCGAGTAGGCAAAGACCTTGGCGTTCAGCTTTTGCTCTTTCGCGGCCTTGTTGATCGCGATCGCTTCCGCGAGGTGTCCCGAGTTGAGGACGATGTCGGGGCTTGCGGCCTTGGCGGCCTGGACCTCGGCAGTCAGCGCGGTGGCGCCGTTCTTGTACTTCTTGTAGAGCACGACCTCCATGCCCTTCGTCGGCGCGTAGTCGACCACCCCCTGGGCGACCTCGAGGCTGAAATTGTCGTCCGCGCTGAGCATGGCGATCCTGGTCGGCTTCGGGTTGAGGGTCGCCGCCATGTCAAGGACTCCCTGCAGGTACTTGTTCGCCGGGCTCAGCACACCGAAGGTGTACTTGTAGTTCTGATTGAAGATCGACTGGGCGGCGCCGTTCGCCTCGACCATCGGGATCTGGTTCTGCTCGGCGATCGCGGCGTCGGTCGCTGTGGCCGCGCTCCCGTATGGGCCCAGGAGGAAATTCGCCTTGTCCTCGGTGATGAGCTTCTGCATCAGGACCGCCGACTGGTTGGCGTTGCTGGTGTCGTCGTAGTACTTGATCGTGACCGGATGCTTGGTCCCGTTGATATTGATCCCGCCCTGCTTGTTGATCCAGTCGAGCCAGAGGTCGTAGCCCTGCTTGGTCAGGGCCGACTCCTTGGTCAGGGACCCGGTCAGGCCGAGAGGAGCCCCGAGAACGATGGTCGAGCCCGTGGTCGCCTGGTTGGACGTGCTGCCGCACGCCAGCGCGGCCAGGCCCGCCACGGCAAACAGTGCCAGGATGCGGATCTTCATTTGGCTCCTCCCATTCAGCCCTAACTCCCCGCCATGTTATCGCGCGGATCGGGTGGCGATCATTCGTCGACCGCCCGGTAGAGCCGGCGCGCGATCACGGTGCGGAGGATGTCGTTGGTCCCCTCGCCAATGGCCATCAGCGGCGCGTCGCGGTAGAACCTCTCGATCTCGTAATCGGTCGAGTAGCCGTACCCGCCGTGGATGCGCATCGCCTCCAGTGAGGCCTTGATGCATATCTCGGAGGCATAGAGCTTCGCCATGCCCGTCTCGAGGTCGGCCCTCCGGCCGGCGTCGAGCGCTGCCGCGGCCCACCAGGTGAGCAGTCGCGCGGCCTGGACTTCGGTCGCCATGTCCGCGAGTTTCAGCTGGATCGCCTGGAACTCCGCGATCGCCCGGCCGAATGCGTGGCGTTGGCGCGCGTAGGCGAGCGCGCGGTCCAGGCTCGCCTGGGCGACGCCGACGGCGCGGCCGGCGATGTTGACGCGCCCGAACTCGAGCGCTGAAAGCGCCTGCTGAAGGCCCCGTCCCTCCTCGCCGCCAAGCAGGTTTTCGGCGGGCACGCGGCAGTCGCTGAGAAACACCTCCGCCGACTCCGTGCCCTTATAACCGAGCTTTTCCAGGTCCTTGCCGACGGTAAAGCCCTGCGTCCCGGACTCGATCATCAGGATCGACATCCCTCGGTGTGGCGGCTTCGCGGCGGGGTCGGTCTTCACCAGCACCGGCAGCGGATCCGCGTGGCGCGCGTTGGTGATCCACGTCTTGGTGCCATTGACCACGTAGCCGGCGCCGTCGCGCCGCGCCACGGTGGAAATCCCCTGCAGGTCGCTGCCCGCGCCCGGCTCGGTCAGGGCGATGCCAGAGCGGCGCTCCCCCGTGGCCATCCCGGGCAACCACCTGCGGCGCTGCTCCGGCGTGCCGAACCTGGTGAGCATCCATGTGGCGAGCGAGTGCGACCCGAGTATGCCCGCGATCCCCATCCAGGCCTTCGAGATCTCTTCGAAGACGATCGCGTAGGAGACGGCGTCGACCGCGCTCCCTCCGTACTCCTCAGGCACCAGGATGCCGAAGAGGCCCATCTTCTTCATCTCGTCGATGATCTCGGCCGGGTAGCGTCCGGCGAGCTCCCATTCGCGCGCCACCGGGGCGATGCTCCGGAGGGCGAACTCGCGGATCAGGTCGCGGAACTCCGCCTGCTGGGCTGAGAGCTCGAAGTCCACTGTGCTCAGCTCACCTCCACCCCATCCTGCCCGGCATAGTCCCGGTTGCGCAGCCCATCGACGATCCATTTATAGACTTCCCGCGATGCCGAGATGGTCGCGGTCCGGCGAGGACTCGGCCTACGCGTGGGTGGTCGTGAGCGCGCTGGCGGTCACGGTGACCGTGTCTTATGGGGTGCTGACCTACACCTTCGGGATCGTTCTCGTCCCGATGCAGCGCGAGCTCGGCTGGTCACGGCTCGAGCTGACGGGCGCGTTCTCGCTCGCCCTCGCGGTCTGGGCTGTCGCAGGTGTTGGAGTCGGGATCGCCATCGACCGCTACAGCCACCGCGTCCTTCTCGCCGGCGGGTCGGCGCTTGCCGCAGGCATGGTGGTCGCATGGTCGCAGGTGCACGGGCACGTTCAGCTCTATTTGGTTTTCGCGGGGCTGGGCGTTGCCATGGCGGCGGTGCTCTACAACTCGGTGTTCGCCGTGGTAACGAAATGGTTTCGCATCCGCCGTCGTGAGGCGCTGACGGTGATCACGCTGGTCGGAGCGTTCTCAAGCTTCATCTTCTCGCCGCTCGCCGGCAGCCTGACGGTGGCCTTCGGCTGGCGAGCGACACTATCGATTCTGGCTGTCTTGCTGGCCATCGTCACGATCCCGCTCCATGCGGCGATCCTCAGGCGGCCACCGATCTCGGCGCATCGCGAGAGCGATCCCGACCGCGGCGGCGACGCGCGCGCTGCAATCGCAAGCGCACGCTTCTGGTTGCTGACGGCGTCGCTCGCGCTCGGTAGCTACACCTGGACGGTCATGATCGTGCAGCTGGTTCCGTTTCTCTCCGAGTCGGGGCACAGCCTTCGGTTCAGCGCCCTGGCGGCCGGTGTGGTCGGGCTCGGCCAGCTCCCGGGCAGGCTGGTTTTCATATTCTTTGGGCACGCGCTGCGGGGCCGAAGGCTGCCAGCAGCGACGTTCGCCCTTGCGGCGATCGCGCTCACGATTCTTGGTCTCAACCGCTCGGAGGCGAGCGTGTTCGTGTTCGCGGTGATCTTCGGAACGAGCGCGGGGATGATGACGTTGATGAGCGCCAGCGTTCCGGCCGAGCTCTTCGGCAGGCAGGGCTACGGCGCCGTATCAGGAGTTATCTACGGCTTTTCGAACGGCGCGCGGGCGGTGGCGCCGTTTGCGAGTGCAGTGATTGCCGCGCTGCCCGGCGGTTACTCCACGCTGCTTGGCTCGCTGGTCGCTGTCAGCGGCGTGGCCGCCGTGCTGGGATTCCTGGCGTTCACCGTTCGCGACGCCCGCCCGGTCCGAAACAACTTATAGACTGAATAAGTCCGTTCACGAAGCAAGGAGGACGCCATGCGCAGGCTGCACGCACCTGGCCTCTTGATCCTCATCGGTCTGATCGCCCTCGCCCCGGCCGCGGCGATCGCGAAAAGTACTCCGCTCAATATCGACGTCAGCCAGCGCCATCTCAACGAGTCCGAGGAGGCAATCGCGGTCAACCCGACGAACCCCAGGAATATCGTGATCGTGACCAACGTCGGGCACCGGGAGGCCGGGCTCACGGCCGGCATGTTCGAGGGAGTCAGCTTCGATGGCGGCGCGACCTGGACCGGGAGACTGATCGGCAACAACGACAACCTGGGCGACGCCTGCTGCGACCCGACGCTGTCGTTCGACGGGTTCGGAAATCTGTTCATGAGCTACCTGTTCGAGGCGGAGAACCAGGTCCCGATCGCACTGAGCACGGATGGAGGCCTGAACTTCAACGTGGTCGCCAGGGTTGTCGCCCCGCCGCAGGGCACCCCGACGAAGAGCGGCGGCGACAACCGGGGGCTGTTTCGGTTCGTCGACCAGCCGACCATCACCGCGGCCAGCGGCGAGGTCTGGGTCATCTTCAACGCCGGCGGGCCACTGTTCGCGACCGGCGCACCGGTGACTGGCCTGGGTCAGGTCGGTTCGTTCTTCCAGGGAGAGGTGGTCCCGGGAACCAACAACTGCACGTACGGCGACATCGCGATCGGGCCGGCAGGCCAGGTGATGCAAGTCTGCACACTCACTGAAAGTGGGCAGGGCGGCGGAAAGCTGTTCGTCAGTGTCGACCCCGACGGGATAGGGCCGGCTAATTTCGGGGATCGGGTGTTTGTCACCGAAACTCATGTCGGTGGGTTCGATTTCATTCCAGCGCAGCAAGATCGTTCCATCGACGCCGAGCCCGGCCTCGCGTGGGACCGATCCGGAGGCTCCCACAATGCCCGTGTGTACCTCGTCAACACAAAGGAGATTCAGAACGAGAGCGACAACACGGACATATTCGTTCGGTTCTCCGACGACAACGGCGCGACCTGGAGCCAGGGAGTGCGCGTCAACGACGACCACACCGCCAACAGCCAGTTCCTGCCCAAGATCGCGCTGGACCAGACGACAGGCAACATCGCGACCGTGTGGTATGACGCCCGAAATGACCTCGGCGCCGGCGGCGCCGGCGACACGGATGGGATTCCGAATGACGACGCGCAGCTGTGGGGGGCGTTCAGCATGGATGGAGGACTTTCGTTCCGTCCGAACATCCAGGTCAGCGCCTGGACATCGAACTCGCACGACTCGGGCAACGGAATCGACTACGGGGACTACTCGGGTCTCGCTTTCTTCGGAGGCATGGCGCATCCGGCCTGGTCGGACAATTCCAACAGCACGGGGAACAATCCCGACGGCGCTCTGCACCAGCTAGACATCTACACGGCGTCCGTGCGGCCCTAGACGCTAGCTGCCTGCACTCGGCTCGAGCCCGGCAAGAAGCTTCTTCAGCAGGCCCGCCAGAGCTTTCTGCTCCTGCCGGGTCAGGCTCGTGAGAAGAGCCTTCTCGCCTCCGGCGTTGGCGCCCACCGCCTGCTCGAGAACCGCCCGTCCTTCTTCAGTGAGCTCGACCAGGACACCTCGGCGATCGGCCGGGTCAGGCTTACGCCTTACGTAGCCGCGGCGCTCGAGGCGGTCCAGCCGGCTGGTGATCCCGGCTGACGACAGCATCAGCCCTTTGAACAGTCGGGTTGGTGAGAGCTGTTGCTTGGGCCCGGCAAACCGCAGCGCGCCGAGAACGCCGACCTCGCCACGGTTCAGGCCAAAGCGACTGAAGGTTTCCTGCTGACGCCGAGATATGTGCTGGTCGATGCGCGAGATGCGGGCGGTCACCTCGTAAGGCTCCATCTCGCGGCGGGTACGCACGGAGGCCCACTGGTCGACCACCGTGTCGGTCCAGTCCTGCGCCATTTCGCAAGTATACGGAATAGCCCTCTCGCACCAAAGATTCTCGCTTGCATGTATCTCGCTAGCGAGATTAAGCAAAATTCAGGAGGGAGACATATGCGTTCGAAAACCATTCTCGCGGGCGTGTTCACGACCGCAGCGCTGTTCATCGCGGCATGCGGCAGCTCGAGCAGTGCATCCAACCCGTACGGCGCGCCGGCTTCATCGCCCAGCTCGGCTCCGGTGGTCGCGTCACCGAGCGCCAACCCGACTCCGGCGGTCGCGACCGGCACGACGATCGGCGTCGGCACCACCCGGCTCGGCCAGGTCCTGGTCGACGGAAGCGGGCGGACACTTTACCTCTTCGCGGCGGACTCGGGCACCCAGTCCACCTGCAACAGCAGCGCATGCGTGCAGTACTGGCCGCCGGTCCTCACATCTGGCGCCCCACAGGCCGGCGCAGGCGTGGACGCTTCGCTTCTAGGTACAACGACTCGCCAGGATGGGACGACCGAGGTCACCTACTCCGGCCACCCGCTCTACTACTTCATCACGGACAAGAAGGCCGGTGATGTCACCGGACAGGGCATCAACGGCTTCGGTGGCCCGTGGTATGTGGTGTCGCCATCAGGAATGCAGATCAGCTAGACGTTTCGCATCGATTGGAAAAGCCACCGGAGCCGCCGGGCTCGCCGGTGGCTTCTTCCGCGCTCGAGTTTCGAACTAGGATCTCGCTTGTGACCAGCGCCGGCGAGGCTGTCGTCGGAGATGACCCGGTGACAGTCGCGGTCTCCTTCAAGGTCAAGGCTGGTCGCGAGGCAGACTTCGAGAGTTGGGCTCATGACATCACGACTGCAGCCGCCGACTTTCCGGGCTTCCTGGGCGCCAGCTGGATACGGTCCGGATCGACATTCCAGGTCGTGTATCGGTTTGCGGACCATATGCTCTTTCATGCGTGGCACGAGTCGGAAGAACGGGCCAGTTTCCTGAAGCAACTCGGCACGGTAGCGAATCTCGTCACAGATGAGCACTTGACCGGATTGGAGACCTGGTTTCAACTGCCCGAACAACCTGGTAGGCCGGCACCTCCGCGTTGGAAGATGGCCATCACCACCTGGGTTGGTGTCTTCCCCCTGCTTGCGATCCTCCAGTGGTTGATCGGCCCTCAGATTGTCAGTTGGCCACTTGTCGCGCGTGTAATGCTGCTGACGCTCATCATCGTCGGCCTGATGACCTATGTTGTGATGCCGCGGCTCGCCCGATTCTTGCAGCGATGGTTGTACCCGGCGTCATAGACGGTCGTTTGGCAGTTATTCCACCCGAAGCGTCGTCCGCAGCGGTTGCCGGACTCAGGCGACAGGGGCCGGTGCTACCGCCGGCGGGCTGCGAAGGTCGCTCACGAGCCTGGTCATGGCATAGATCCAGGCTGGAATGAATGCTATCGCCAGTCCCAGCGGCTCGCCCCACGGCTGTTGGTTTTGCGGCGAATTGCCGATGATGAAGTAGCTGAGCATCTGATAGAGGCCGATCGCGGCCGAAGGCACCCCGCCGATCGCGGTCATCACCGTGAGCGCAAGCAGGGTCCCCCGCGTAACCCATCCTGGCGCACCGCCCGGCATCCGTGCCACGGCCCGGGCGAGATAGAAATGAGCGATTGCCACCAGAAGGCCGATGACGACCAGGGTGACGCCGAGAACGAGGTCCTGGGCTCGCTGCTGCTCGAAGTAATTGGCCGGTGGCCCGGGGACAACCGAACCATCCGGGAGGGGTTTACCAACCGGGTACTGGTAGTTGTAGTACGAGTAGGACAGGTTGATGAATCCGAATGCCGCCTTCAAGATCACGCCCGCGCCGGTCAGGCTCATGAGGATGCCGGCGATCAGCAGCACCCTGGCATACAGTGCAGTTGCAGTCGCGAGCGTGAAGGGATCAGCGCCGCGCGAGCGCGTGAAACCGACGATCGCCCACGCGATCAGGCCGAGGACCGCGACCGGGATCAGAAAGCCGAGGACGGACACGGCCCTAGTATCGGCCCTCGGCGCTACGTCAGCGGCGTTGCTGGATGCCTACGGCCCGGCCTGCCTGCGCTCGGAGACCTCCGGCGGCACAGGTTCACGCCTTGCCTGGAGGCGGTGGACAAGGGCCGCAATGCCGGCGCCGGCGAATGGACCGATGATGTAGATCCACAGGTCTGACCAGGTCCCGTGAGAGAACAAGACAGCTCCCAGCGTGGCGCTGAAGCCGACCGCCGGGTTGAACGCCGCACCTGAAACGGGCCCGACAACAAACGCGCCGGCGGCCACCGTAAAGCCGATCGCCAGACCGTAGTAGGAGTTGCCGGCGGTTTCTTTCGTTGCTGCAACGTTCAGTACCACGAGTACGAGTCCGGCCGTAAAGATGATCTCGGCAGCGACAGCCGCTTGCCAATAGACGCCGGCGCCGGGGTGAATCCCTGAAACGTGCGCTCCGATCAGAAAGGCGAACACGAAGGCCAGGCTTCCGGCAACGAGCTGGGTGAGCCAGTACAACAGCATGGTCCGGGGCGAGATGACCTTGCGGAGAAACAGACCGAACGAGACGGCCGGATTGTAGTGCGCGCCGGATACATGACCGCCCATGTACACCATTGCTGTCAACGCAACACCGATGACGAGTGGAGCCAGTGGGCCGGTTGGACCAGAGAGGGCAATCGTGCTCAGGAAGATGAACGTGCCGACGAACTCGGTCAGAAGCCGTGCCCTCATCGCGGTCAGGTTAGCTCGCGACGCTCGTCACACTGCTGTGCGACCACTGGCCGGGAGAGACTCACGGGCGGTGGCCATCTTCCTGAGACACTTGCAGACGTGCGAGGGCTGGCGTTTGGTCTCGTCGTCGCAGTCGTGATGAGCCTGACGGTCCTTTCGATCCGGCCAGGAGGGCTCCGAAGTCAGCTTCGTCTCGCCGCCCGTCGCTTTCGAATTGTTCTGGTACTCGGCGGCATCTGGATGGCAGGTTCCCTCGTGGTCCGCCTTGCCTTCCCGACAGGGCCGGTCCTCGACTACGGTCCGTCTCTACTCGCGATCTTCCTCGGAGTCGTGTTCATGTTTGTCGGTCGCGACCCGCGAGTGTCGGCAGCGGATTCGTCAACGGATCGAAGAAAGAGCTAGAACCCCCCCCAGCAATCGACCAGGCTCAGTCGAGCTGCCAGCGGTGGTCCGGATCGACCGTTACGAGCC
>JBKPCF010000045.1:0-21266 GCA_046727235.1 Candidatus Dormiibacterota bacterium | reverse complement strand
GCTGGGCGGACCGGCGGCGAACCTCATCGTCGCGGTCGTCCTCGGGTTGGTGCTCAGGGGTCTGGTCGGAGCCGGACTGCCGTATTCATACGACCTGGGCCCGGGGTTGCTGCTCGCCGCCCTGTACGTGATCGTGTTCCTCAACCTCTCGCTCTTCGCGTTCAACCTGCTCCCGATCCCCGGACTTGATGGGTGGAACGTCATCGAAGCCCTGCTACGAGACCGCAACCCGCGCTTCTTCTACGACGTCTCGATACGGCGGCGCGAGGTCTGGGCCGGCCTTGTCCTGGTTCTCATCCTGTTCCAGTTTTTCAATGGCGTGAACCTTCTGAACTTCGTCATGTCGCCTTTCTTCCAGCCCGCAAGCCTAATCTCAACTGGCGTATGCGTCGGATACGGCGTCCCGCGCCTGAACTTCCTGTTTCCCTGCCTGCTGTAGGGACGCTGCTCAACGAGCCGGCTTACGCCGAGCTCGTCCAGGAATACGGGCGCGGACCCGTCGTGGAGGCAATCCGCGAGCAGATCGAATCCGAGCGCACCGGCGCCACGGGCGGCCAGGATCGCCTGACCGCGATCGAGGCTCGGTTGCACGAGTCCGTGGCCCCCAGGCTGAGGCGCGTGATCAACGCGACCGGCGTCATCCTGCACACCAACCTCGGCCGCGCCCCGCTCTCCCAGGTGGCGGTCGACGCGCTGGCGATCGCCGCCGGCTACAGCAACCTGGAGCTGGACCTCGAGACCGGCAAGCGCGGTGAGCGCGCGGCGCTGCTGGCGGGTCTCCTGACGGCGCTGTTCGCCTGCGATGCGGCGTTTGTCGTCAACAACAACGCGGCGGCCGTGCTCCTGGCGCTGGCGGCTCTGTGCCGGGGCAAGGAAGTCGTCGTCTCCCGCGGGCAGCTGGTCGAGATCGGCGGCTCGTTTCGGATGCCCGACGTGATGCGCCTCTCGGGTGCGCGGATGGTCGAGGTCGGCACCACCAACCGTACCCGGGCGTCCGACTACGAGGCGGCTATCACGCCGCGCACCGGGGCCCTGCTTCGCGTCCACACGTCGAACTTCAGGATCTCCGGCTTCACCGAATCAGCGCCGCTTGTGGAGCTGGCCGGCGTCGCGCATCGCCACGGGCTGCTCCTCCTCGACGACCTCGGCAGCGGAGCAGCGGGACCCATCGGCGATGAGCCAACCGTCGCCGAATCCTTGCAGCACTCCGACGTCGTCACGTTCTCCGGCGACAAGCTGCTTGGGGGGCCGCAGGCTGGGATCGCGCTCGCCCGCGGCGAAAGGGGTGTCGAGGCGATCAAGAAGATGTCGCGCGACCCGTTCGCGCGTGCGCTGCGTATCGACAAGCTCACCCTGGCCGCACTCGAGGGCACGCTGCGACTGAGGCTCACCGGCCAGGCCGAGCAGATTCCGGTTGAGCGCATGCTGCACGCGCCGCCGGAGGAGGTACGTCGCCGGGCGGCGATGTGGTCGGTGAAGCTTGCCGACCGCGGCGTCGAAACCAAGCTCGTCGAAGGTTCTTCGGCGGTGGGAGGCGGATCGCTGCCCGAGCACGACCTGGCGACGGTGTTGCTCGCAATCGCCGGCCCCGCCTCGCGTCTCGCCACTGCCCTCCGCAAGGGGGACCCTCCGGTGATCGCGCGAATCGAGCAAGACCACTGCTGCCTCGACCCTCGTACCGTGCTCAAAGGTGAGGACGAGACGCTGATCGACGCGGTCGAGGCGGCGGCGCACACAGTCAGGCGATGAGCTTCGTTGTCGGCACCGCGGGCCACATCGACCATGGCAAGTCGACGTTGGTCACCGCGCTCACCGGGATCGACCCGGATCGCCTCGCTGAAGAAAAGCGACGCGGGATGACCATCGACCTGGGATTCGCCCACATGCGGCTGCCGAGCGGCCGCGAGATCGGAATCGTGGACGTGCCCGGACACGCACGATTCATGCGCAACATGCTTGCCGGGGCGCACGGCCTCGATGCGGTGCTGCTCGTGATCGCCTCGGACGAGGGCGTGATGCCACAGACTCGCGAGCATCTGGAGATCCTCGACCTCCTCGAGGTGCGCCGCGGAATCGCGGTCCTGACCAAGGTCGACCTGGTCGATGCGGAATGGCTCGAAATGATCCGCACCGAGGCCGCGAAGGCGCTCGAAGGCACATCCCTGGAGGGCGCAGTGGTGATGGAGGTCTCGGCGTCGACCGGAAATGGCCTGGGCGAGCTCGTCACAGCCCTCGATGCGCTGCTCGAGCGTTCGGAGCCGCGCCCGGATACGGGCCGGCCCCGCCTGCCGGTCGATCGCGTCTTCACCATGAGCGGCTTCGGCACCGTGGTGACTGGCACGCTGGTCGACGGATCGGTGAGCGTCGGGGACGAGCTTCGGGTCTTTCCTTCGGGACGCCTCGTTCGGGTCCGCGGCCTGCAGCGCCACAACGAGAAGGTCGAAACCGTGGGCCCAGGCAGCCGGGTGGCGGCGAACCTGAGCGGTGTCGAGAAGAACCAGCTGGCGCGGGGCGACGTGCTCGCGCTGCCGAGTGCGATCGAGCCCACACGCCGTATCGACGCCGCGGTGCGCGTCCTCGGGTCAGCGCCGCAGCCCCTGCGCCACGGCGCCCAGGTGCTGCTGCACACGGGGACCGCAGAGGTTGGATGCCGGCTGATCATGCTCGAGGGCGACGAGATCGCGGCCGGCTCTGAGGGCTGGGTCCAGCTCTATCTGGAGCGGCCAATCGCGGCGGCCGCCCGGGACCGGTTCGTGCTCCGGGCTCCGAGTCCGGCCATGACCGTCGCCGGCGGCAGCTTCGTCGACGTGGCGCCTCGCAAGCACCCGCGGCATGACTCCGCCGTCCGCGAGTCACTCGTGCGGCGTGCAGCGGGCGACGTCCTCCAGGAGGAGCTGCGGAAATATCCTCGCGGCGTCACTGTCGGCGCGCTGCTGAAGGCGACCGTGGCGCCGGAAGCGGATGTCTCGAAGCTGCACGCCCGCCGCATCGGCGAGTGGATCTTCAGCGATGAGGCATGGCAGTCGATGGCGACGCGCGCGACCCACGAGCTGGAGGCATTTCACGGCGCCTATCCGCTTCGGCCGGGGATGGCGCGCGAGGAGCTCCGCAGCCGGCTGGGAGTCGCCGCCGCGTCTTTTCCGGCGGTGGTCCGGGGTCTGATCGAGGATGGGCGAGTGGTCGAGCGAAACGGTTCGCTCGCGGCTCCCGCGCACTCGGTCACGCTCGACCCCACCGCGGGCCCGGCAGCAGAGCTCGTCACGTGGCTGGCGCGAGAACCGTTCACACCGCCCTCCCTCGGCGAAGCGATGCAGCAGACCGGGGCGACTGAGGAGATGGTCCGGGCCCTGGTTCAGCGCGGCGAGATCGTGCGCCTGAGCAGCGACGTTGCGTTCACGAAGAACGCTTATGAGTCGGCACTCGAGCTGGTGAGAGAGCTCATTCACGCGAATGGCTCGGTCACGGTCGCGCAGCTCCGCGACCGGATGGGCGCAAGCCGGCGTCCAGTGCTGGCCCTGCTCGAGCACCTCGACGCGCAGCGGGTGACGCGCCGCGTCGGCGACTCGAGACTCCTGAGGTAAAGTTCCCAGACCAAATGCGCATCGCCGACATGCTCAATCGGAGCCGGCCGTCGATCTCGTTCGAGTTCATGGCGCCGCGCGACGAGAAAGAGGTCGAGGTCCTCGAACGCACGATCGCCGCGCTGGCGGGCCACGCGCCCGACTGGGTCTCGGTCACATATCGCGTTCACTCGGGCGAGAAGACGCTCGAGCTGGTGACGCGAATCAAGCGCCAGTACCACATCGAGGCGATGGCTCATCTCACGTGCGCCAACACCGCCGATCGGACGCGCCAGATCCTGAACTGGATGGAGAGGGAGGGTGTCGCCAACGTGCTCGCGCTGCGCGGAGATCCTCCGGCGGCAGGCGAGCCATTCGTCGCCGTCGATCCCCAGCTCACGCACGCAAGCGATCTCATCTCGCTCGTGCGGGGAAGCGGCTACCGCTTCGGCATCGGCGCGGCGTGCAGCGGCGAGAAGCATCCCGAGAGCCCCGACGTCGAGCACGAGTTCCGCTACATGCAGCTAAAGGTCGAGTCGGGCGCGGACTTCCTGATCACGCAGCTCTTTTTCGACAACAAGTTCTATTTCGACCTGGTCGCGCGCTCGCGCGCCGCCGGGATCAAGGTGCCGATCGTGCCTGGGCTGATGCCGGTGCCCAGTCGCCGCTCGCTGTCGTTCGTCACGACGATGTCCGGCTCATCGGTGCCTGCGCCGCTGCAGGCCGCGATCGACGAGGCGCCAGACGATGACGCGATCAGGGCCATCGGCGTCAAGCACTGCATCGACCAATGCGCGGAGCTGCTCGAGGCCGGCGTGCCTGGACTCCACTTCTACACGTTCAATCGCGCCCGAGCCCCGATCGAGATCCTCGACGCCTTGCGCGGCCAGCAGCTGCTGGCTTCCTAGCCCTGCGCGAGCTCCTTGTGGAGCTCGAGGTAAGGCGTCGTCGGCCGGTACCCCATCTCTTCGTTGAGGTGGAGGATGGGCGCGTTCTCGGAGTCGTTGCTCGTGCGCACCCTGGTGGCGCCGATCGCGATTGCCTGAGCGACCGTCTCGTACTTGAGAGCCCGCGCGATGCCTCGACCGCGGAAGCGCGGTGATGTGCCCGTGTAGGCCGTGGATGGTACTCCGCGACCGATGGGAAACTCGATGAGGGACATCCCGACGACCTCATCGCCGATCTTTGCGATCCAGAACCTGTCCTTCCGCGTTCCAGGATTCGCGAAATACAGCCGCTGCCATTCGTCAAAAGTCGGATCGTGAATGGGCAAGGTCGTCGGGATGTCCCGGGTCGACTCGAGGTCGAGCGCGTAGACCTTTCGCAACACCTCCGGGTCGCCGTCGCGGTCGAGCGTGGTGAGCACGACTCCATGCCGCCGCATCTCGGCGCGCGATCGTTCCGCGGCCTTCAGGAGCTGATCGCGACGAGCCACCAGGTCGAGCTCCCAATGCTTGTGCCGGCGCACCTCTCGGTAACCGAGATCCACCAGCACCGTGATCTCCTGGGAGAAGTCTTCGCGAATCCGCGACGCCGCGGTCTCCGCCCCCTCGGCGTCGAGCCACGTTTCGCCCAGGGTGATTCCGTGGCCGTAGACGTGCCCGCTCCAGACGCTGGGATGAACGAACGCGCCGACCCATCCGAAGCGGCGCCCGACGGCTTTCCATTCGGCGTGCCGCGCGGAGAAGTACACGTTTGGACCGATGAGGCGCTGCGCCCGCGCGCTGTCCGGGTCATGGGCCCACCAGAACGCCACGGTCGCGCCATCGACTGGCTCGTCGGGCGCGCAGGCTGTCTCGAGGTCCGCGATCCATTCGATGTCCTCCGTCGTTGCCGGGCGAAGCTCGATTCCAATCTCAGCCACACCGTTACCCTAGTCCCGCCATGCTGGCCGGAATCGATCTAGGCGGGACCCAGGTCCGGGTGGCGTTGGCGCGCTCGGACGGGCAGCTCGTGGCCAGCGTCAAGACCAAGACCGCTTCGGTGGCGACGCCTGAGGCGATGGTGGACTGGGCGGCGTCGGAGATCGACAGGCACCGCGGCCGCGAGAAGGTGCGGAGCATCACGATCGCGGCGCCCGGTCCGATCGACGTCAAGCGGGGCGTGCTCGTCAATCCTCCGAACCTGCCCTGGCAGAACGTCCCGCTCGCCGCGATGCTCGGCCGGGTGACGGGCGCCAAGGTTCAGCTCGCCAACGACGCGGACATGGCCGGGCTCGGCGAGTTTCACCATGGCGCGGGCCGCGGCACGCGGAACATGGTCTACATAACGTGGTCGACGGGTGTCGGTGGCGGGTTGATCATCGACGGCAAGCTGCATCGCGGCGGCCACGGCACCGCCGGCGAGGTCGGGCACATGATCATCGACCCCAACGGGCCGCTGGACAGCTGCGGTCAGCGCGGATGCCTGGAGGCGTTCATCGGCGGCAAGAACATCGCGCGCGAGACAGGGCACTCCGCGGCCGAGCTTTTCGCGGCTGCCGCTCGCGGTGACCGTGAGGCCAGGATGATCGTCGAGCGAGCCGCGCGGTACATGGGCATCGCGCTCATCAGCCTCACCAACGTGATCGATCCGGAGATGTTCGTGATCGGCGGCGGCGTCTCCCGCTCGTGGGCGCTCGTTCAGCCCACGATTGTCGAGACCCTCCACTCGTCGCCATTCATCAAACCGGCCCGCCGGCCCCTGGTGCGCCGTGCCCGACTGGGCGACCGCGCCGGGCAGGTGGGAGCCGTGGAATGGGCACGGATCAACCAGTAGCCGAAAAGGAGCTGCTCAGCCTCCTCCACCGCGCGGCCTCCGAACTGAACGTGAAGGCCTGGATCGTCGGCGGCTACGTGCGGGACAAGATCCTGGAGCGACCGCACACCAACCCGGACGTGGTCGTAGAGGACGGAGACGCGCTGGCGGTGGCGACGCGGTTTGCCGAGCTGGCCGGGGCTCCGTCGCCGGTGACGTTCGAGCGCTACGGCACAGCGCAGGTCACCCTGCCCGGTCGCCTGGTCGAGTTCGTCACCGCTCGGGCCGAGTCCTATGCACCCGACTCGCGAAAGCCTGAGGTCCGGCCGGCGAGTCTCGAGGAGGATCTTCGCCGGCGCGACTTCACGATCAACACGCTGCTCATGGACCTGGACGGGAAGGTCCACGACCCGCTCGGCGCCATGTCCGACCTCGAGGCGGGCGTGCTCCGGACGCCCACCGATCCAACCCGGACGTTTGCCGACGATCCGCTTCGTATGTTGCGCGGCGTGCGCTTCGCCGCAGAGCTCGGCTTTCGCCTTGCGCCGGACCTCATGCCTGCGATGCGCGCGATGAAGGAACGGCTCGCCCCCCCGGTGATCTCGGCGGAGCGGATCGCAGACGAGCTCCGAAAGATGCTCGAGTCACCGCGGCCCAAGCTCGCGCTCGAACTGCTGGACGAGTCGGGGCTACTCAACGTCATCCTGCCCGAGATCGCAGCCTGCAAAGGGGTGGAGCAGAGCGGCTACCACACCCACGACGTCTTTGGACACTCGCTGCTGACCGTCGAGGCAACGCCGCCTGACCTCCTGTTGCGGGTCGCGGCCCTGTTCCACGACTGCGGGAAGCCGGCCACCGCGAGGGGCGACGGAACGTTCGTCGGGCACGAGGAGGTGGGAGCCCGGATCGCCCGCGCGGCTCTGGAGCGGCTGCGCTTCGCGCAGAAGGACGTTGACGTGGTGGTCGGGCTGATCCGCCTCCACCTGCGGCCGGTGTTCTACAGGTCGGAGTGGACTGACGGGGCGGTTCGCCGCCTGGCGCGCGATGCCGGCCCGCTGCTCGACCGTCTGATGGCGCTTGCTAGGGCGGACATCGCCGCTTCGGCCTACCCCGAGCCCCAGAAGCTCGATGAGCTGCAGGCGCGGCTCGACCGGGTGCGTGCAGAACGTCCTTCGCGACTACAGCCGCTCATCACGGGCCAGGAGATCATGGCGACCCGCCGCATCGGACCAGGTCCCGAGGTCGGCCGCATCAAGCGGCGGCTCGAAGAGCTGGTGATCGACGGCGAGCTTCCGCCCGAGAAGGCGGCGATTATCGATTACTTGACGACCAACGAAGACGTGTAGCGAAAGCGCCGGTAGCCGCTATGCTGCCGTAGGAAGGGGGTCGCCCACACTGGGGAGAACGGGCGGCCAGGGAGGTAGCTCATATGACAGACGTTGCTCAAGCGCCTGTGGCGACCAACACGAACGGGGGCCCAGATCCGCTGGGGCTGGATCCCAAGTCGACGGTCCTCGCGCGCGAGGACGCCCTCTCGGGCAAGCTCGAGCTGAAGGGCTCGGGCCAGGTGCTCGGGAAGTTCACCGGGCAGATCGAGGCCGACGGCGACCTGTTGATCGGGCCCGAGGCTGACGTCGAGGCCGACATCAAGGGTGTGCGGATCACCGTCTCCGGCCAGGTCCGGGGGAACATCATCGCGGCCAACCGCCTGAAGATCACAAGCACGGGCCGGCTCGAGGGCGACGCTACCGTGGGCGCTCTCGTGGTCCAGGAAGGCGGCGTCCACTACGGAGTGATCCGCGTGCATCCCGAAGGCATTCCCGACACTTCGCTCGAACGGATGTCGCATGTGCCCGCACAGTCGACCGTCGTAACTTTGAAACCCGACGCGAACCCTGTCGGGAAGGTCAGAAAGCTCTGGGGTGAGTTCTTCTAGGAGACCGTCGAAAAAGCCGTCACGGGCCCGAGGCCAGGCGCCTCGCGCCCGGGCGGCCGAGCGGCCCGCCAAAGCGGCGAAGCGAACACCGCCGGCTGCGCGCAAGCCCGCAGCCAGGCCGGCTCCCAAATCACCACCCCTGCCGCCGCCGAGGGCGTTGCCGACCAGGCCGCCGGTGCCGCCACCCCCGCGTCCGGGCATCCGGCTGGCCGGCTCGGCCTCGTCCCGGCTGACCATCAAGCCCAGCCCAACCCAGGGCCCGCGGCCTCAGCTCCAGCTCTCCACCAAGGTTCGACCCGGCGGCTCGCGCCCGCTGAGCGAGGTGGAGCTGGATGAGGACGAGGTCTTGATCGACGGTTTCGACGCGACCCTGGAGGGCGAGAAGGTGCGGATCACGGCCGTCCTCGAGAGAACCTGCGTCTACGTCGACCGGGGTGGCGACCGGCGGCTTGCCCGCAAAGAGGAGCTCTGGGTAGAGGCGGACAAGCTCCCGATCCGCCGCCGCGGCCTGACGTAATCCGTCGCTCCAGACCTACCCGTTCGGTACGCTGACGTGTCGATGATCGAAGAGCCGAGGCATACCCGCAACCTCGCCCTCGAGCTGCTGCGTGTGACCGAGGCGGGCGCTCTTGCCGCGGCGCCGCTGCAGGGCCGCGGCAACAAGGATGCGGCCGACGGGCGCGCGGTCGAGGCCATGCGAGAGGCGCTGTCCGACGTTGACATGAGAGGCACGGTCGTGATCGGAGAGGGGGAGAAGGACGAGGCGCCGATGCTCTACTTCGGCGAGCAGATCGGCAACGGCCTGGAACCCGAGGTCGACGTCGCCGTCGACCCGATCGAAGGCACAAGCCTCACCGCTTCCGGACTCCCGGGAGCGATCTCAGTCGTCGCGCTGGCCGAGCGCGGAACGATGTTCACCACCCATGTCCATTACATGCTCAAGCTCGTGGTCGGACGGAGGGCGCGGGGTGCGATCGACCTCGAGATGCCGGTGGAGTGGAATCTGAGGCGGATCGCCAAGGCGGAAGGGCTCCCGGTGGAAGAGCTTTCGGTGGTCGTGCTCGACCGAGACCGGAACAAGCAGACCATCGCCCAGATCCGAGAGGTCGGCGCGCGGATCAAGCTCATCTCCGCAGGAGATGTCGCAGGCGCGCTGGAGGCGGCGCTGGAAACGCGCTTTGGCATCCACTGCATGATGGGCTCCGGTGGCGCGACCGAGGGCGTGCTCGCCGCATGTGCGATCAAGACGATCGGCGGCGACATGCAGGCCAAGCTCTACTTCCGCGACGACAAGGAGCGCGCGGCGGCGATCAAGGAAGGAAACAAGCCGGACAAGGTGCTGTGCCTCGACGACCTGTGCTCCGGCAAGGACATCTTTTTCGCCGCCACGGGCATCACCTCCGGCGAGCTGCTGCGAGGCGTGCGCTATGAAGACGTCTACGCCTACACGCAGTCGATGGTGCTGCGCTCGGCTACGGGCACCATGCGCTACGTCGATGCGTACCACCCAATCGAATTGCTCCGCGCTAAGGGGCTTCTGCCCGGGCAGGTCCGAGTCCGCTGAGCGCAACCGAGGCTGGTCAGTTCCTGACCGCCGCCAGCAAGACGTTGGGGCCCGCGCAGTGGGAATGGATCGCGATCTCGCGCATGGTCTCGCGGCAGCGCCCTTCGACCGGTGCGGTCGAAGAGGTCATCGACGGACTGCTGTCCGGGGCGGACCAGGCGATGGTCAACGCCTTCACGACTGGGTTTCGCGTCGCACAGGTCAAAACCGCGATCGAGCGCGCGATCTCCGACTCGACAGCGGTCGCGGCGGCCCTCGAGTCCGCCCAGGTGACCGCCCTGGGGATCCTGGTCCGCGAACAGATGACGGCCCCGCAATTCGCGGCGGCGTACCGTCCGTTCGCCACGATCCTCCCGGGCCCGGACTTCCGGCCGGCCGCGCCGATCGACCAGCAGATCGCCGCGTTCCTGCGCCAGCTCCCGAACCTGAAGGGCGACCCAGAGGCCGAGGTGGCCGCGGTGGCGAAGGCGTTGAGCGAGAAGCCCAAGCCGGCGGCGGCGGCCGGCCCGCAGGCGGTCGGGGTGATCGGAGTTTCGACGGCGATCGATCCCGGAGCCAACTACACCGCGGCGTGGAAGCAGGTGATCACGACCGCGAACCAGACGCAGCGCACGCAGGCGTTCCGTGCGATGCAGGACGCGGCGGAGCAGGCTGCGCCGCACGACGGACTCGGAATCGTCGGCTTCGCGGGCGTGGCGGCCGGCGCGGTCTTCATGCGCGACGTGCTGCCGATCGAGAAGGTCCTGCTTCTCTACGAGCCTTTCGCGTCCGCGTTTCCATACGAGACCCTCGGTTAGGCGGTCCTGACCTCGGCGGCCTTCTCGAGCTCGAGCTCCTCATCTTCGCGCGGGTAGATGTTGCCCCGATGCGGGACGACGAGTGCTTCACGGTCACCAACCCGATCGGCGTGCGAAAACCTCTTGACATTGCGCTCCGATCGTCGCAGGCTCTAGTCAATTCGTTCTCCGTCCGGGTTCCACCGACAGTCCACGCAAAGGTTGGCCTCCAAAAGTAGGCAACGGCCGTAAAGCGGCGCAGAAAACCAGAAGCGTGTCACCCGGTGGCCTCCCGGTCGAGGCGGTGTCCGCTGCAGGCGCCGCCTCGTTTTTGTTGTCGGGGGCAGTGACCGCCAACCGATAATTCGCGCTCGTGGCCGCGCTCGAGAACCGCCGCTTTCGCTCAATCCTGCTGGTCGTGTCGGGCGTGCCGATCGCCGCAACGTATCTGTGGCAGGCGCTCGTGCAGCCGATCTTCTTAGGCGGATACCTCGGCGATTTCCAGGAGAGCTACCTCCGCGCGGCAGGGCGCGTCGCAGGCGGGATTGACCCGTACGACCTGTGCGCGTCGATGGGATGCCAGGAGCCGACCGGGCCGCAGTACGTGATGCCCCCGGTGCTGGCGTGGCTGCTGCAGCCGCTCGTCGGTGTCGACAGCCACCTCATCACGGTGGGTGCGGTCCTGCTTCTCAACGCATCTCTGGCCCTGTTCGTGTGGTTGACGCTCCGAGCGCTGCGAGTGCGCGACTGGCAGCTCGTTGCATTCTTGGTGCTCGTAACGCTGGCTTTCGAGCCCGTCATCGGCAACGTCGCGGAGGGGCAGGTCAACCTGGTCCTACTCGCGCTCTCAGGAATCTGGTTCTCGGCGTGGATCGAGGGTCGTTGGTGGGGTGGACTCGCCCTGGGGGCGGCGATCGCGCTCAAGCTGATCCAGGGCCCGCTCGCGGTGCTCGTGCTGTGGGCGAGGCGCTGGGCGATGTTCGGCGCCGCAGCTGCGGCGGGTCTCGCGTTGTGGCTGATCGGCGCGCCTCAGTATCTCTTTGAGTACCTGTTCAAGGTTCTGCCGTCCGTCAGCGGAGGCA
The DNA here is from genome assembly GCA_046727235.1 of Candidatus Dormiibacterota bacterium. Lineage (GTDB taxonomy): Bacteria > Chloroflexota > Dormibacteria > Dormibacterales > Dormibacteraceae > 40CM-4-65-16. Next base: position 9,612 of record JBKPCF010000045.1, on the reverse strand, counting down.
CCGGGTTCTTCGAGAACCACTCTCCCGGGGGAACAATCACGCGCCTGGTCGATCCGCAAACCTTCTTCGCGGTGCCGGGCAGCCCCGTGTCGGCTCGCATCTTCACCGCCGCGATCTCGGTGGCAATCCTTGTCGTCACCCTGATGTGGCTCGGGAGGCCGGCCACGACGCGAACAGGTCTCGCGCTAGAGGCGGCGACGGTCGTGGCAGCGACGCCCCTGATCGCGTCGTATTCGTGGGGCACGCACCTCGTGCTGCTGCTGCTGCCGATGTATGTGCTCATCGTCTGGGCCATGCCGAGGCACGACTGGCAGGTGCTGGGCCTGGTCGCGGGCATGTGGCTGCTCATCGGTCCGGGTCACAAGCTGCTGCAGGCGCTGCTTGTCACGGGCTATTCGAACGTCGGCGTGCTTCGGGTGATGGCCGAATTTGGAGTGGTCGGCCTTCTCGCGTTGTGGGCCGCTTGCCTCCTCGCGCTGCGGCGCTCAGCGGACCGACTTGATTCGACTGACCAGCACGGTGCCGAGGAAGAGGAAGACGACCGCGCTCGAGAACACGACCCGGTAGCCCCCGTTGCCGTGCGGTCCGTTCAGGGCGTCGATCAGGGGCCCGCCGAAGAGCGGGATCACCGCCTGGGGCAGAGTCAGCGCGATGTGAAAAAGCCCCATGTCCTTGGCTGAGGCTTTCGGGTCGGGCAAGGTGTCGCAGGCGAGCGCCCAGTCCACCGCGAAGTAAAGGCCGTAGCCCACGCCGTAGGCGACGCCGAGCGCGAAGACAAGAGGAATCGCGGTCGGATAGAGCGCGATGAAAACGATGGCCACGAAAGCCTGAGCGCCTCCCGCGAGGTAGACGAAGATCTTTCGCCGGTGAATGCGGTCGGAGACCAGGCCGCCGAAGAATCCGAATGGGATCGCTGTCACGACCACGACGAGCAGCCAGTTGGAGGTGAATGCCGCTGCGCCGGTCTTCGTCGGCAGCACGACGTCCCGGAAGAAGTTGAGCAGGAAGTAGAGGACCGCGGTGATGCCCGACGAGATCATCAGGCGCGTGAAGATGACCCACGCGAAGTCGCCTTCGTGAAGCGGACGCAGGAATTCACGAACGGCCTCGCCAAGAGGCCGGCGCGGGTGCGGAGCCACCGGCGTCTGGCCCTCGCCCCTGGCCGCCCAGACGGTCGGCGCCAGGCTGAGGAGGGCGACAAAGCCCAACACGAGGTACACCACGCGGTTGTGGCCGACCAGGGACGTGACACCCAGGCCGCTCCCGATTCCCAGCTGGGTCATCGTGGCGAGGAAGCCACTTGCCTTGCCGGTCTCCTGGGCCGGAACGACGTCGGGAATGATGCCCGCGTAAGCCGCGCCGGCCGCGTTGAAGAAGAACTGGATGATCGCGTAGCCGATCAGCACCAGCGGAAACGACCCCGCAACCATCAGGAGCACAAGGCCCGGGAACGTGAGCAGCGTGCCCGCGACCATGATCGGCCGCCTTCTTCCGAAGCGGCTGTGGAGGCGGTCCGACCACGCCCCGACGAGTGGCGGGACGGTCATGGCCAGGACGCCTCCGACGCCGAGGGCGACGCCGATGCCGGTGTTCTGCAGGTCCCTTTGCGGAACTACCTCGTCGACCTGAGACTGGAGAAGAACGGTCGTCAGCGGGATCCAGAGAAAGTTGCTGCCGAACCAGAATGCGCTGAGCGCGACGTGGCGGAGATTCCCGAAACCGGCCTGCTTCTGTTCCGCCGCGGCTGCCGCCGTTGCCACCCCGGCAAGGCTAGCGGCTGGCGACCGAGAAGGGACGGCGCGGCTAAGCGGCTCCGGGCGCCGAATGCCGGTGTTAGGGGGCCCGGCCGCTCTCCTCACGCATTGAAATGCGCTCGTCGAGCTGCCACCCTGCCTTCGCCTCGGCGCCCGGACCGGCGGCCTTCGGCCGCCTGCCGCTAATCCGTCGCCGCCCTCTCGTCGCCGGCCGCTTGTTAATCGGCTTTTCCGTGGAGCCCGACTGCGGTAGTCTTTCCCGGCCCCCCATGCCATCCCTACTGTCGCGCGCAAAAACAGTTCTGCTCGATGTGCCGAGACACGGCAAGCTCGCCTACTGCCTGATGCGCGACGAGCGCGTACCGAAGGCGCCCAAGGCAGCGCTGCTCGCCGCCCTTGGAGTGATCGTGAGCCCGCTCGATTTTCCCGCCTGGATCCCCGTGCTTGGCGAGCTGGACGTGCTGGCCTTGGGCATCCTGGCGGTCGAGACGTTCATCGCGGCATGCCCGGAGGACATTCGGCGTGAGCATCAGGACGCGCTGAATGCGAAGCAGAGCATCTGGGATCGCGATGTCCGCGATACTCTGGGTGCTGCGCGCCACGGGGTGGGGCGTTTGGCCGGTCGAGTCCGTTCGCGAATCCGCCAACGCGACGAATATCAATCCATGTCGGAGGTCGTGTGAAGTGCGGGTCTTGCTGATGAAGGATGTCGACAATCTCGGCCGCGCCGGGGACGTGAAGGAGGTGGCCGACGGGTACGGCCGCAACTTCCTGCTCCGCCGCAAGCTCGCTGTGGCGGCCGGCAAGGGGGCGGAGGCCGAGGCGAAGAGGCTGCGCGATGCGACGGTCAAGCGCGAGACGAAGGATCGCAATGAGGCGCAGGCGGTCGCCGACGAGATCGACAACAAAACCGTGGTCGTGCGCCTGAAGGTGGGAGCCGAAGAGAAGGCGTTCGGCTCGATCACGAACCAGGACGTCGCGGCCGCGCTCAAGGCGCAGCATCGAGTGGAGATCGACCGGCACAAGATCGACATGAAGGAGCCGATCAGGGCGCTGGGCGAGCACCAGGTATCGCTCAAGCTCCACCGCGACGTGAGCGCTCATGTCAACGTGATCGTCACGCAGGACCGCTAGCAGGCTCGACATGGCGACCACGCTCCCACTCGCCGCTGGGCGGGTACCACCGCACGATCTCGATGCTGAGATGTCGATCCTCGGGTCGATCCTTCTCGACCCGCTTTCGATCGCCAAGGTACTCCAGTTCCTGCACCCCGAGGACTTCTATCGCGAGAACAACGGACAGATTTTCCGAGCTGCGCTCGACCTGTTTGCGGCGGGCGAGCCGATCGACAACGTCACGCTCGCGTCGCAGCTACAGACGATGGGATTGCTCGAGCGGGTGGGAGGGCGTGCCCAGCTGGCGTCGATGCAGAGCGCCGTCCCGACCGCCGCCAACATCGAGTACTACGGCCGGATCGTCAAGGAGAAGGCGTACAAGCGGCGGTTGATCTCCGCGGGCGGGAACATCGCGGGCTACGGGTACGACGACTCGATCGAGGCCGAGGACGCGATCAACCAGGCGCAGTCGCTTGTTTTCGGGGTCGCGGACGACCGCGACCAGCGCGAGCTCGCTCGCCTCTACGACCTGCTCGGGCCGGCGATGGAGCGGATCTCGATCCTCATGGAGAGCGGGCAGGGGGTGGTGGGGATCCCGTCGGGGTTCCACGACCTGGACCGGATGACGGGCGGATTCAAGGACAGCGACCTGATCATCGTCGCGGGGCGACCTTCGATGGGAAAGTGCACCCGAAGCAACACCCTGATCGTTGATCCGGCAACTGGTGAGCGTCTAATGATCGAGGAGGCCGTAAAGCGGCAACTCCCAACCATTCACGGATTCACATCAGATGGTCGCATCAAGCCGAACGATGTTGCGGCGTGGGTCGACAGTGGCGTCAAACCTTGCTTCAAAGTCACGACGCGCAGCGGCCGATCGGTCGAAGTCACCGGCCACCATCCGTTTCTGACTGTGCGCGGCTGGCAGCCCTTGCACGAAATCGTGGTGGGCGAAAAAATCGCCGTACCGCGAAAGGTCGAATGTTTCGGCACGGACCGTTCGTGGGAGATGGGCCAGGTTCGACTCCTGGCGTATTTCATCGCGGAAGGCTCACTCTCACGCGGGACGCCGGGCTTCACCAACACAGACCCCGATGTTCTTGCCGACTTCCACGCCGAGATTGCGAGCCATTTCCCTTCACTTCACGTGCGACGGGACGACATCACCTACTACCCAGCCGCGGACCGCGGCCGGGCCAACCCACTGACGGGTTGGCTGAGGGACCTTGGTCTTCTCGGCAAACTTGCGGATGCCAAACGGTTCCCCACCTGCGTTTGGCGATGGGATCGAGACCGTCTCCGTGAGTTCGTCAAGGTACTGATGAGCTGTGATGGGACTGTTTATTCGATGAGTGGCTATCCACGGATCGAATTTGCTGTCGCGTCGCAAGGCCTTGCGGAGGACGTTCATCACGCCTTTGTCCGCTTTGGAATCGTGTCCAAGCTCTGGAAGAAAAAACATCGATGCTGGAGAGTCGAGATTACTGAGCCGGCTTCAGTTGAGCGGTACCAGGAAGAGATTGGTTGGATCGGTGAGAAAGCGCGTCGGTTCAAGCGATTTGCAGGCCCCCGCCGAAGCAATCTCGGAATGCTGCCAGCACAAATCTGGCAAGACATCCGATCATCCGCGAAGTCACGCGGCATGACAATGACCGAGTTGGCAGTTCGCGCCGGCGAAAAGGGCGCCGGCGAACGTGGTTTCAATCCGCATGTGTCGCGTGGCCTGCCGCCCGGTCGACTCGCGAACTATGCAGATGTGCTGCGCGATCGGCGGTTGTCGCAACTGGCAAGCGACCAGATCTACTGGGACGAAGTCGTCTCCATCACACCTACGGGTGAGCATCAGGTCTACGATCTGACGGTCCCGGAGACGGGCAACTTCATCGCACAGGACATCCTCGTCCACAACACGTCATTCGTCCTGAACGTGAGCCTGCACGCCGCGCTCGAAGGCAGGAAGTCGATCGCGATCTTCAGCCTCGAAATGTCGAAGGAGCAGCTGACCGAACGCCTCCTCACCGAGCAAGCGCAGATCGATGCTCAACGCATGCATCGCGGCATGCTGTCAGAGGCTGAGTTTGATCGCGTTTCCAATGCACTGGGACCGCTTGGTGAAGCGTCCATCTACATCGATGACACGCCTGTGATGGACGAGCTCAGCATGCAGCTGAAGGCCCGCCAGGCCAAAATGCGGCATAACGTCGACATGATCGTTGTGGACTATCTGCAGCTGATGCACGGACGCGCCCGCGGCGATGACAACCGGGTCCAGGAGGTCTCTGCCATCTCCCGTTCGCTGAAGGGCCTGGCGCGAGAATTACGCGTGCCAGTGATTGCGATCTCACAGCTCAGTCGTGCGCCTGAGCAGCGGCCCGACAAACGCCCGATACTGAGCGACCTTCGCGAAAGCGGCGCTCTCGAGCAGGACGCTGACGTCGTCATGTTCCTGTTCCGGCCCGAGTACTACAAATCCGACGAGAAGCCCGGCATCGCCGAGGTCCACGTCGCCAAGCACCGCAACGGCCCCACCGGCACCGTCGAGCTCAAGTTCCGTCGCGACCACACCCGCTTCTACAACCTGGAGACGAGGCGGCCCGAACCCGGAACCCAATAGGCCGCAAGATGGGCCCAGCACAACAATGGTGATCATCCTGGTCGGCGGCCAATGGGGCGACGAGGGCAAAGGCAAGGTCATCGACTACCTCGCGGCCAGGGCGGACATGGTGATCCGCTCCCAGGGCGGCAACAACGCCGGCCACACCGTCATCACGGAGCACGGCGAGTTCAAGTTCCAGCTGATCCCGAGCGGCATCCTGCACCCGGACTGTCTCTGCGTGATCGGGAACGGAGTGGTCGTCGACCCGATCGTTCTCCTCAAGGAGATCTCGCAGCTCAAAGAGCGCGGCATCGAGCCGAAGAACCTGATCGTCAGCGAGCGCGCACACATGGTCATGCGATACCACCCTCTGTTCGACCAGCTCGAGGAGGAGGCTCGGGGCGACGACCGCCTCGGCACCACCTGGCGCGGCATCGGACCCGCCTACGCCGACAAGATCCGGCGGATCGGCTTCCGCATCGGCGACCTCCAGAAGGAGGCGTTCATGCGCAAGAAGCTCGCCTTCGTAGTCGAACAGGTGAAGAACCCGATCCTCGAAAAGCTCTACGAGAAACCCGCTTATGACTGGGAATCGATGCTCGAGGAGTACACGCGCTACGCCAGGAAGCTCGACCCTTACATCAAGGACACGTTTCCGATCATCCAGGAGGCCCTGGACCACAACAAGAAGATCCTTCTCGAGGGCGCACAGGCGACCATGCTCGACCTCGACTTCGGCACCTATCCCTACGTCACCAGCTCGAACCCGACCGCGGGCGGCGCGCTCACGGGCAGCGGCATCCCGCCGACCCGAGTCGACCTCACCGTCGGCGTCTTCAAGGCCTACACGTCGCGCGTCGGATATGGCCCCTTCCCATCCGAGCTGGTGGACGAGGTGGGCGACCAGATCCGTGAACGCGGTCACGAGTTCGGCACCGTCACCGGCCGTCCGAGGCGGATAGGCTGGTTCGACGCTGCAGTGGCGCGCTACTCGACGCGTCTCAACGGAGTCGGTGTCGCCGCGCTGATGCGCCTCGACATCCTGGACGACCATCCGCTCCTCAAGATCTGCACCGGCTACGAGTTCCGTGGTACCCGTTACGACCATCCGATCGCCAACATCTCCCACTACAAGCACTGCACCCCGATCTACGACGAGATGCCTGGCTGGCAGGCCGAGATTGGGGCCGCGCGCTGCTGGGAGGACCTGCCTCAGCGTTGTCGCGACTACGTCGAGCGGGTCGGGGAGTTGATCGGCGCACCCGTCCAGCTAATCGGCACCGGGCCGCGCCGCGACCAGTTCGTCACCCGCGGACCTGACCTCTTCGCATAGCGCGTAACCAAGTCGAGCGCCGTGCGTCTTATGAGACGTGAACGGCCTGCGCTCGGCGGCGAGCATCGCCATCACCGTCTTGCTGACCGTGCTGATTGCGGCCGCCACCTACGGCGCCGTGCGCGCCCAGCAGCATCCCCCCGTGGCGATGCAATCTAGCGGCCCGACGCCCAGCCCGTCGTTCCCGCTCAAGCCGATCCCCTCGTCGGCGCCATCGCCGGTGCCGCCTGTCGCCGCCGGTTTCTACACCTACGACGTGGACATGATCGATGCCTCCACCGGGTGGATGCTCGTCTCGAACTGCCCGCTGCACAACGCCCCGACCTGCCGGCACGCCGTGGTCGCGACCGCCGACGGCGGCCATGCGTGGAGCAAGCCCGTCCAGGTGGGGCCGCCGTTCGCATCGGGAGACGGAGGCGCCCCGCGCACGATTCGCTTTCTCAATCGCCTCGACGGCTTTGTCTACGGCGGCTCGGGCGCCTTCGTGAGCCATGACGCGGGAGCAACATGGCTCCCGACGAGCCTGCCGGCAGTTTTCATCGGCAGCATCTCAATGTCCGCAGGCGTCGTTTGGGCGGTCACCTATCCATGCCTGAAGGGCACGCTCTGCGAGTACGAAGTCAGGTCGAGCCGTGACGCCGGCCGGACCTGGTCGCCGGTGCACAAGCTGCCCTTGAATTTCGCCCCCGTCGACGCAGTGGCGTTCCCGTCGGGCCTGGTGCTCGCCAGCTTGCCGCCAGGGAAGATTGAAATCACCTCCAACAGCGGGCGCACGTGGCGGGACTTGAGCTCACCCTGCACTGAGGCCCATTTCGGCAGCTTCATGTCGACGTCCGACGGGACAGACCTCTGGCAGGTGTGCACGGACTACCCGGCGCCGTCGGGCGTCCTGGGTACGGGGTCGTTGTTCGTTTCGTCCAACGGCGGCGCGTCGTGGGTGGAGCGGAACATCCAGCGGCATCTTTTCGGATGGCTGGCGACGCCGTTTCCTGGCGTCGCGTACGCGTGGAGCGAGAGCACGATGATCGTCACCCACGACGGCGGCGTCACATGGACCGCGGTGCAGCCCGTGCAGCTCGAGTCACTGCACTTCCGGGACCTCGGCTGGGGATGGGGGCTGGACCCGAGTCGCACCCTGTGGGTGACCGCGGATGGCGGTGCCCGCTGGACCTCGGTCGGCCCGCTCCCAGACAGGCTCGACTGACTTAATCCGATCATTTGCGGGTGGCTCCGCAACCAAAGCCGCCCCCCCGCGCTGACCTGACCTGGCCACAGGTCCACGCGTTTCGCCTGGAGCGTCATCACCTGCAGGACCGCGCGTCTGCGCGCGACCTCGCGCGCGTGGTGGGCGAGATCGGTGGCGCGCAAGCCCAGGTGATGTCGGCGGCCGAGCTCCAGGTGGCGGTCAGGGTCGATTGCCAGGTAGGCGACGTTCGCGACGCACTGTGGAAAGACCGCGCGCTGGTGAAGACCTGGCTCATGCGCGGCACGCTGCACCTGGCGCGCGCCGAAGACCTGCCGCTCTACAGCGCGGCGATGCGAGGTCGCTGGATGCGGATGCGGCCCTCCTATCTGAAGTTCATGCAGATCACCGAGTCCGAGTTCTGGAAGCTCGAAGACGAGATCGGCGCCGCCCTCGACGGCCGTCCGCTGACCCGCGAAGAGCTCATCGCCAGGGTTGGCAAGGGCAAGTCGCCTCGTATCCACGAGCTCTTGAGGTCCGGCTGGGGCGGCATCCTCAAGCCCGCCGCCCGCAGCGGTCTGCTGTGCTTCGGGCCCAGCCGCGGCCAGAGCGTCACGTTCGTCAGCCCGCGCGCGTGGCTGAGGGGCTGGCGCGCCCTCGATCCGGACGAGGCGATCGTCGAGGCCGCCCGGCGTTACCTGCGCGCGTTCGGCCCGGCGACGAAGACCGATTTCGCGCGCTGGTGGGGCGCGTGGCCGGGCGTCGCCAACGCCGCGTGGTCAGGCCTGGCGAAGGAGCTCGCTCCGGTGTCCTTGGAAGGCGCCCGGGTTGACATTCTCGAAGCCGACCTGGATGCGCTGCGCAGGGCGCGGATCGAACGGCGCGTCCAGCTGCTGCCTGCCTTTGACCCCTACATCCTCGGCCACGCGTCTCGCAGCCACCTCGTCCCCAGCGCCTTTGCCCCACGGGTCAGCCGAACCGCCGGATGGATCTCGGCCGTCGTGCTCGTCGACGGGCGAGTGGCCGGCACGTGGACTCACACGCTCGCCGGCAAGACGCTTCGCGTGACGGTGGACCCCTTCAGCAGGTTGCGCCCGGCCATGACAGCCGAGGTCAAAATTCGCGCCCACGAGCTGGCGGCGGCTCTTGGAGCGAACAGGGTCGAGGTGAAAGTCGTCTAGGACGCGCGGCTGATCGGCTTGACGACCCGGAGATTGGCCTCTCGCTGCCGCAGCCGGCGGGTCCTCTTCCACCGCTCTGTCATCAGGGACGCCGCCCAGAAGACGATGACCACGACCGCCATCGCGCCCTGGATTGCTGCCACCGTCATGAATGCGGCCTCGATCCCGGATCCGTTGTGGCGAAGTCCGATCGCGAAGAGTCCACCAGCAAAGCCGAGCAGCGGCCGCAGCGCCCACGATTCCGGCAGCAACCGCCGGTCCGCCAGCAGAAGCCCGGCAACGAACCAGGTCGGTCCGCTGTCGAGCTGGAACAAGGGCTCCCAGTGAAACGTGTAGATCGCGCTCAGCGCGCCGGCGAGGAACGCGAGCAGCACGATCAGGCTCACGCGTCGCGCGTAGGTCAGCCACGCCACGCCGACCGCCACCGCGAGCAATGACGTCGCGAACAC
>JBKPCF010000044.1:0-33518 GCA_046727235.1 Candidatus Dormiibacterota bacterium | reverse complement strand
GAGGGTCACGACCGCCGCATAAACCGCCCCGAGGATGGCGGTGAGACCGCCATAGACAAGCGTCCGGTTGATGATCAGCTCGATGTCATACAGCCGGTACCGCAAGATCGCGATCGCGATCGCGAGTGGCAGGGCCAGAGCGGCGAACTCGAGCGGGGTCAGCGCCAGGTACAGCGGCTGACCGAAAAAGTTCCACGCCACCGCTCCGTAGGCCAGCGTGGCGGCAAACAGGATGCTGGCGTAGGCGAACCACTTGAGCTGAAGCCTCTCGTCGCCCTCGGCCCGCCGGAAGCGGGCGATCAGGGAACCTGCAAGCGCGACGCAAGCCAGGACGATGAGTGTCAAACCGGCACCCTGGACTTGGGCCAGTAATCGCTCGGGGAGGACCTCCGCCGATTGGTCCCTGACAAGGGGAATGAGGAGCGCCACTTTCGTGCCCGGAATTGGCAGAAACTCGAGGAGCTCTTTTGTTGGTTGCAATGCGATGCCGAGCGCAAAAAAAGCCGTACCGCTCACAGCCAACCAATCGACCACTCGCCACCGGGGTGGCACGATCCCGTCCGGGAAGCGCACGGCGATGAGAAGAAAAAGACCGATGACCGGCACCCAACCCCACGCTCCAAGCCACACCGCTGCCGAGCCGAAGGGCAACGCGCCGTGATCGACCACCAGCGCCAGGTAGCCGTAACCGACCGGCACGTGGACGAGGCTTGCTGCGAGCGAGGTAGCGCACATCAGCCAGCCGATGCTGTTGCGAGGCTCTCGATACGCAACGAGGCCGCCGAGAAGCCCCATCAGGATTCCGACCAGGTAGACGAGCAAGAACGAGGCCGGTGCCCCGAGAGCCGCCACCACGCCGGCACCCACCGCGCAAGCAACGGCGCCTGCAATGCCTAGCGGCCATGCCAGACGCTGTCTTCTCATTGCCGATTTCCTTCTCGAGGACGAGCGGCCGGGGATGCCCGAATGATGCCTCCGGTTGTCACGCGGTGTCGAAGCGTTTTCAGAGTATCGAGGACGCTGAGCGCAGGACGAGTGACCGGCGGTCTGGAATGGATCGGCGAACCGCCGACCGTAGGTCGGGCGGCATTCGCCGCTCTCGCGACATCGGGAGTGGAGCGGCGAGCTTTGCACCCGACCGCAGGCGGTGCCTTCAGCGCCATCAGTACCGGCGCAGCCTCTTCAACCGCCGCAAGCCTCTGTAGCCCGAACCAGGCCGTGCCGCATGGGCGGTTCCGACCTAAGATCGGCGCACGATGCACGAGCACAAGCAGCCACGTCCGCCCAGGGACCTGTCGGGTTACCTCGACGCGATGGCCCGCGTGATGTTTCAGACCGGGATCAGCTGGAGGGTGGTCGACGCCAAATGGCCTGGCATCCAGGAGGCTTTCCACGGGTTCGACCCCAACCGCGTGGCCAGGCTCAGGACCAAAGACATCGACAAGCTGATGACGGATACGCGGGTCATCCGCAATCGAAAGAAGCTCGAAGCGATCGCTGGGAATGCCGGGCGCATGGTCGAGCTCGACAAAGAGTTCGGCAGCTTCAAGAAGTACTTGGACTCACTCGGCGACTTCGATTCGACCAAGAAGGCAATCCACAAAGACTTCGCGTACATGGGCGACACCGGCACCTGGTACTTTCTGTGGATGGTCGGCCGCAAAGTGCCCGACCACGGCGAGATGTGACCGGCTTCATCGCCCTGACCGTCGACATTGCCGCCGAACCTCAACCGATTGTCAGCACCGATCCAGGGCCGCCTGCCTGACCGGAGACATCTTGTACGACTTCTCGGTCTGGCGCGACTACTTCGTGATGGTGGGGACAGGGGCCGCCGCCCTGACCGGCCTCGTCTTCGTCGCCATGACGCTTCACCTGGAAGACATCGTCAACCACCCCGTGCACCGTCATCGTGCTCGCACGATCCTGGCCGGCCTGACCGCGGTGTTCATCCGGTGCGGACTGGTGCTCATGGGAGGCCAGAGCCGGCAAGCAGTCGCGCTCGAGATCATCGCCGTGCTCGTTGTCGTCGAGGTCATCCTCTACCGCAGCACGCGCGACGCCTTCAACTCAGCCGACCGCGCCGTGCTCTTGCGCGCGGCGGGCAGCTTCGCATGCCTTGTCGCCGAACAGATCGGAGCAGTCATCCTTTTCATCGCGGGAGCCTGGGGGCTTTACGTGGTCGGACTAGGGATGATGGCATCGTTCGTGTTCATGGTCACCGGGGCCTGGCTTTTGCTCGTTGGCGTGGAGACGGGCCAGGGGACCACTCCCAGATTCGAGACCCAGGAGGCGACCGATGAGCCCGCTCACTGACCAGCTCGAGAAGGTTCCCCCCGCCGTTCGGCCCAACGTCCAGGCCGCCATCCGGACGGTCAGGGAGGTGGCGCCCGGGGCGGAGGAGATCCCATACCGGATGGCTGCGCCCCGCTCGAGCCGGATGATGTGGAAGCTCGTCCGCTACGCAGTCGACGGCGAGGAGGTAGTCGGGATCGGCACCTTCGCCGACCACTCGACCCTCTACTTCTACCGCGGTCGCGAGCTCGACGACGGGAACGGGCTGCTCCAGGGCGGCGGCAAGGAGATGCGGTTCATCACCCTGCGCTCGCCGGCCGACGCCGGCCGGGCGGAGGTCAAACAGATGGTCCGCAAGGCCTTCCGCCTCGCCAGAAGCTGACCCTTCGAGCCGGCCGTTAGTTTTTCTGCTTAATTCTGTTAAATCAATTGTTAATTGTCCTAGGCTCGGTCCGTGGTCGAGGTGGAGGTCTGGATCCTGAGCCGGGGTCCGCGCCAGCGGGAGACGGCTGCCGCGGCGTTCGCCCGGGTTGCCGATGAACCCCGGCGATACGGCCTGGAACGCGTCGAGGGGCTGAAGACCGACGACGCGGCCGTCGTCGGGAGGGTCTTCGTCGGCGAGCATGGCTCGCCCAGCCTGCCCAGGGCGGCGGTCTGGAAGGCTCTGAGCGAGCTGGCAAACCAGGCTTTTCCGATCGGCGAGCAGCAGATCGTCTGCTTTCCACTGCACTGAGCCGGCATCCTTAACCGCTCTCTAGAGTGGAGCGGGTGAAGGTCGCACCCGTTCGACCGCCCGTGGCCCGCGAACGGCCGCATGTGCTCGACGCTCACGGGGACCGGCGCTCCGACCCCTACTACTGGCTCCGGGAGAGGCAAGACCCTGAGGTCATCGCCTACCTGGAGGCCGAGAACGCGTACGCGGACGGGGTGATGGCCGGGGCCGCCGATCTGCGGGAAAAGCTCTACCGGGAGGTCCTCGGCAGGATCGAGGAGACCGACACTTCGGCGCCGATCTTCTACAGGGGTTGGTGGAACTACACGCGCACCGTGGAAGGCCTGGATTACGAGATCTACTGCCGGCGGCGCGGCTCCATGGACGCTACCGAGGAGATCGTCCTGGACGGCAATGAGCTCGCAAGGGGTCATGACTACTTCGAGCTCGGCTACGTGGAGCGCAGTCCGGACGAGGACCTGGTCGCGTATGCGGTGGACGTCGACGGCTCAGAGCGGCACGAGCTGCGTTTCCGCAACCTCACGACCGGCGCCGACCTGGAGGACGAAATCCACGGGGTCTACTACGGCGCCGCCTGGTCTGCCGACAGCCTGACCTTCTTCTACGTCCGGCCCGACGCGGCGATGCGCCCGTACCAGGTGTGGCGCCACCGGCTGGGTTCGGCAGCAGACGATGACGTTCTCGTGTTCCAGGAGGATGACGAACGGTACGAGGTGAATGTCGAACCCTCGAAGACCGAGCGGTTCATCTTTATCACCAGCGCCAGCCAGGTGAGCAGCGAGTGTCGCTTTCTGCGCTGCGACGAGCCCGAGCGCTCGCCGACCCTCATCGAACCGCGCCGCGCCAACGTCGAATACTCGGTCGAGCACCAGGAGGATCGCTTCCTGATCCTCACCAACGACGGCGCCACCAACTTCCGCCTGATGAGCGCGCCGGTCTCGAGTCCGCGCCGCTCCTCGTGGTCCGAGGTGGTCCCGGAGCGCCCGGGCGTGAGGATCAACTTCACCGACGTGCACAAAAGCCATGTGGTGCTCGGTCAGCGCTCGGACGGACTGGAGAGGCTGGAAGTCCTGGACACGCGGACCGGCGAGCTCCATATCGTCCAGCAGCCCGACGCCGCTTACACCGCCTTCCCGGGCTCGAGCCCGAGCTACGACAGCGAAGTCATGAGGTTCTTCTACACCTCGCTCACCGCGCCCTGGTCGGCTGTCGACTACGACATGACGACGCGGCAGCGCACGGTCGTCAAAGAGCAGCCGGTGCGCGGCGGGTACAGAAGAGACGACTACGCGACAGAGCGCCTGTGGCCAACCGCCCCGGACGGAGTGCGGGTTCCGATCTCGCTGGTGTATCGGCGCGACCTGCACGCCGGCAGCTCGCCGTTGCTGCTCTACGGCTACGGCGCGTACGAACACTCAAACGACCCGATGTTCGACCCCGCACGGCTGAGCTTGCTCGACCGCGGCTTTATCTTCGCCATCGCTCACGTGCGTGGGGGTGGCGAGATGGGGAGGGAGTGGTACGAGAAGGGCAAGCTTCTCTGCAAACGCAACACCTTCGGTGATTTCATCGCGTGTGCGGAGCACCTCGTTGCCGAGGGATACACCTCGTCAAGCCGGCTCGCCATCCGTGGACGGAGCGCTGGGGGTCTGCTCGTCGGCGCGGTGCTCAACGAGCGACCCGATCTCTTCACGTGCGCGGTGGCGCAGGTGCCGTTCGTCGATGCGCTCACGACCATGCTCGACGACAAGCTGCCGCTGACGGTTAACGAGTACGACGAGTGGGGGAACCCGGCAGAGCTCGAGTACTACCGCTACATCAAGAGCTATTCGCCGTATGACAACGTGCGCAGCGCCAGGTATCCCGCCGTGCTGGTCAGCGGTGGGTTGAACGATCCGCGCGTTTCGTACTGGGAGCCGGCCAAATGGGTGGCCAGGCTCCGGGCGGTCAACCTGGGCGATCGACCGATCCTGCTCAAAACGCAGATGGGCGCCGGGCACATGGGCCCCTCAGGTCGCTACGAGTCGTGGCGCGAGGAGGCCTTCGTGATGGCATTCGTCCTCTCGCAGCTGGGGCTTGACGGCCGAGCCCAGGCGGGGTAGCCTTCCTGGTCTGCACACCTATCCGGGTGTGTCTATAGGAGTGCGCTAATGGGCGGCATCAGGAAGGGAGGCCTCGCTTTCGAGGCTGACGTGCGCCCATCCGCACATCATTGAGCCTGGTCCGGTAACCAAGACCTAGAAGCCGGAAACTCAAGGAAGGACCGTGCGGTTGTTGGGCACCGCCACGGTCCTTTTGCTTTTTCCAGCCGAGCTTCCGGGTTTTCAGGAGTCAGTGATGAGCATTCCAGCGATTGAGATCCAGGGCGTCAGAAAGGCGTTCCGGCGCCGAGAGCGCGAATCCGGCGCGCCGTGGTGGAAAACGGCGCCGAAGGAGAAGGTCGCCTTGCACGAGCTCTTCCTGACGGTGGAGGCCGGCGGTGTGACCGGCATCCTCGGACCCAACGGAAGCGGAAAGTCAACGCTCATCCGCATCCTCGCGACCCTGCTCACGCCCGACGCTGGGGCGGCGAAGGTGTTCGGCCTGGACGTGGTGGTGGATGCCGCGCAGGTGCGGCGGCATGTAAATCGCGTGTCGGTCGAAGCGTCCTTCTTCAAAGAGCTGAGCCCCTGGGAGAACATGCTGTACGCGTCGCGTCTGTACGGCGGCGGATCGTCCGGTACGCGCGAGCAGGTCTCGGAAATTCTCGAACGGCTGGGCCTGCCGCTGGACACGCTCGACCAGCCGATGAAGCAGCTGTCGCGGGGGCAGCAACAGAAGGTGGCGATTGCGCGGAGCTTCCTGACGGCTCCGTCACTGCTGTTGATGGACGAGCCGACCACGGGGCTCGACCCACGCTCGAAAAAGGAGGTCCAGTCCATGCTCGAGATGCTGCGCTCGGAGCGCGACGTGACGGTGCTGCTCTGCACGCACGACCTGGACGAGGCGGCCGCGCTGTGCGATCGCGTCCTGATGATGGACAACGGCCGCGTGCTGGCGGACGGGACCGCGGCGGAGCTCTGTGAGGCGCATGGTGGCGCGACGTTGGAAGACGTCTTCATGCGGCTGACCGGCAAGGCGTTTGCCGAGGAAGAGGAGATGGCGGAGGTCGCCACATGAGCGCGCTCAGCCGGCATTCAGAGCTGAACGCGCTCTTCGGCTTCGCCGAGCGGTCGATGCACTCAGTCAGGCGCTACTGGGTGTGGGAGGTCGTGTGGCTCTTCTACAGCATGGTCAGCGTGCTGTCGATCGGCTTTCTCGCCTCGGGACTTGGAACCCTGGGCGCGGCGAACGAATCGTTCGACCTGCATCGCGCGCAGCTGTACTTGCTCATCGGCTCCTTGTTGTGGGGCTTTCTCTCGCTCGTCTTCATGGAGGCTGCTTTCGCGATCGCCTGGGAGCGGTGGGAGGGAACCATCGAGTACACGTTCATGGCGCCGATCCGCCGCGTCACGCACCTGATGGGCATATGCCTGTTCGCGATCGGCTACGGGCTCGTGAGGACGTTCGTTGTGCTGCTCGTAGCGATCGCGATGTTCAAGCTCGATTTCTCGCGTGCCGACATCGGTGCGGCGGTGGCGGTGCTCGCTGCTTCGACGGTGCCGCTGGTCGGGCTCGCGATCTTCACCTCGGTGCTGCCCATGGTGTCGCCTCAGAAGGGTGAGCAGATGTCCTTTGCGGTCCAGGGATTCCTGCTCCTGGTGTCGGGTGTGTACTACCCGCTGTCGGTGCTGCCCGCGCCTCTGCAGGTCGCCGGCTACGCCAGCCCGCTCACCTACGCCCTGGACGGTATGCGGCAGAGCCTGCTCAACGGCGCGACGCTCGTCGACGAGCTGCCGTCGATCGGGATCCTCCTGGGCATGGGCGTGCTGATGATCCCGGCCGGGGTCTGGGTGTTCGGCTGGGCGGAGAAGAGGGCGAAGCGGCTGGGCCTGCTGAAGCGAAGCGGGTAAAGCAAAGTAAGCGATCTTTCCTCGCCGCCGGCGGTTCTTGACTGTTCTTGACCAAACTAATGTTCGTCACTATCACATTTCGCCACCGTATCTAGGGTCTGCTTTCGGCCTATCCACAAACCATTGTGGACAGGCCTGTGCGGGGCGGGCGAGGGCCTTCTAGATCTTGTGGTAAAGGTATTGACAGGCTCAAACGGCGTTGCTACTGTCTGCGGCGAATCGCGGTGATCAGTGGGGAGAAGTGGTGAATCCGGCAAACATCGAACCATACGTCGCACCCTACGTCCAGGTAAGGCACGCCATACACCTCCTCTACGCCACTTCTCCCCGCAGCCGCGGTGACCTGGAAACCGGCCTGAATCTCCGGTTCGACAAGCACGGCAACCGCCTGCCCCTCGAGCTCCACGGCTGCGGCTGCAGCCTGTGCGCGCGCCGGGAGAGGCGCCTCTTCCATTACTGGGAGGCCCGATGAGTGTTCACTGGGGCGCATCGGGTGAGGGTGGACGACAAGGGCCGGGTGGCGATCCCAGCGTCGTTTCGGAAGCAGCTTCGCGAGGGCAGCTTCGTCTCGGTGAGCCAGGACAACGTGCTGGCGATCTATCCGCCGGACCTGTGGGCCGCGCTGGGCAACGAGCTGCGCAGCCCGCTCCCCGGACCCGACCAACGCGCGCTGGCGCGAACGCTGTATCCACTGTCGGATCCGTTCGAGCCGGACGGCCAGGGACGGATCAGCCTGCTCCCGGAACAACGCCGCCTGGCGGGGATCGAAACTCCCTCCACGGTGGTCGTGATCGGGGCGGGCCCGAGGGTGGAAATCTGGCCCGAGGCCCGATGGGACAGCTACAGCGCCGACGCGCAAGGACGCTTCACGGAATTCGCTGACAGGGTGATCTCAGGGCATTAGTCCACACGTTCCCGCACTTTCACAAGAGGTAATAGAGCTGCTCCAGCCCCGAGCGGGGGCGGTCGCGATCGACTGCACGCTCGGGCAGGCGGGCCACGCCCGCCAGATCCTGGACAGGATCACACCCGGCGGCCGGCTGCTTGGGATCGACCGCGATCCCGCGGCGGTCGAAGCCGCGCGGGCGCCGTTGGCGCCTTTTGGACCGGCGGCGGTCGTCGTGCACGGACGGTTTTCCGAGCTTGGCGCGATCGCTTCCGACCACGGATTCGCGCCGGCCGACCTGATCCTCTTCGACTTCGGGCTCTCCAGCACACAGGTCGACGCGCCGGCGCGCGGATTCAGCTTCCGCGCCGAAGGACCGCTCGACATGCGGATGGACCCCAACTCGAACCTCACGGCGGCGAAGATCGTCAACGAGTACGACGCCGCCGAGATCGAGCGGATCCTCCGCGAGTACGGCGAGGAGCGCTGGGCCCGCCGGATCGCTCAGTTCATAGTGGCGCGGCGCCCGCTCCGCACCACCCGCGACCTGGCCCAGGCCGTCGAGGCCGCGATACCACGCAGGGCGTGGCCCCGCGACATCAACGTTGCGACACGGACCTTTCAGGGCGTCCGGATCGCGGTCAACGACGAGCTCGGCGAGGTCGAGCAGGGAATTCGAGCAGCTCTTTCGACACTCAAGCCCGGTGGTCGTATGGCGACGATCAGCTTCCACTCCCTGGAAGACCGCTTGGTCAAGTCATTCTTCAACGTCGAGTCCAAAGACTGTATCTGCCCACCCCAGCAGCCAGTCTGCACCTGCGGCCACCGGGCCTCCCTCCGCATCGTCACCCGGCATCCCGTGCGGCCCTCCGAGCAGGAGGTGGCCGCCAACCCCCGCGCCCGGTCCGCCCGCCTCCGGGTCGCGGAAAAGCTTTCGACCTGAAGCCACAAGTCCTGGCGATCGGCTTAACCCCTCCGATCGCCAGGCGCCATTCCCGCCAGCTTTGCACGCGCTGAGGTTTACGTCTTGACATCAACCCGGATATTGGCCCGACGGCGCCTGGGCACGGCCAGCGCACCGCACATCACCGCCCCACCCCGGCGGCGACGGCGCACGCGCGGCTTCGTGCAGGTGGCCGGATCGGTCGCAGCCGAGCGGCTGCGCCTGAACAGGTTCGGTCATGCCTACGTGGGCGTCGGCGCGGTTGTGATCGCGCTGCTCTTCTACCTGGCCCTCGCGGCCCAGATCACCCAGGCCTCGTACGACATCACGCGGCTCCAGGACCAGCAGCGGCAGCTGATCGCCGAGCAGGACCAGCTCCGCTACCAGGAGGTCACCCTCCACGCGCCTGCCCAGGTTCAGCAGCAGGCCGCGCAAAGTGGAATGCAGCGGGTCGTGCCCAACACGTACGTAGCAGGGCAGCCGGTCGCGATCGACCTGACGGCGCCGGTCGGCGCCTCGCCCACCGATGCGACCCCGTTGTGGCTGCGCGCGGTCGCGATGGTCGTCAACACCGTCGGTGGAACGCGCGACGTGATGGCGGCCTCAAAGCACTAATTGAGCACAAGGGCGCTCGCGTCTAGGCGCCCGGGACGCGTCGAGCGTGTTGGTTCGGCGCGCCTCCGCGTCCTTTCCATGTTCGTTGTCGCGGTGATCCTGGCCGGAGCGGTCTGGTCACGCCTCGCCTACTGGCAGGTTGCCCAGCATGGACGCCTGGCATCGGCCGCTCAGGCTCAGTACCGAGAGTTCGTCGAGCTGCCGGCCTTACGCGGCGCGATCTTCGACCGCAACCTGACCCAGCTCGTCGTCAACACGACCGTTTATTCGGCCTTCGTTTCGCCGGACCAGATCAGAGCCGATGACCGCGACCGCGTCGCTACCGCACTGGCCACGGTGCTCGGCGTCGACAAGCCAAAGGTGATGACGACGTTGGCTTCGAGCGCGAAGTTCGCGTATGTCTCGCGCCGCGTGGCGAAGGCAAAGGCGGACCAGCTGCGCGCGCTCAAGCTTCCTGGCGTCGGCCTCCAAGACGAGACGCAGCGCTCGTATCTGCCCGGGATTGCGCCCGGGACCACGCTGGCCGCCAACCTGCTTGGTTTCGTCGACTGGAATGGAAACGGAAACTACGGCCTAGAGGGCAAGTACCAGAAGATGCTTGCCGGCACACCGGGATACATCTCGAGCTACCGCGACCTCGCGAACCGGGAGATCGTGCTCGGAACACACACCCACCAGAATCCCGTCAACGGGTTGGACCTCGTGACGACGCTCGACGCCAACATCCAGTACGCCGCTGAGCAAGCGCTCGCTGACGGAGTGAAGAGGGACAACGCTGAAAGCGGCAGCGTGCTGATCATGGACCCCACGACCGGTGGCATCGTCGCGTGGGCCGACTACCCGAGTTACAACGCAAACGATTTCAACCACACCGACCCGGCGCTGTTCAAGGACAACGTCGTGAGCTACGTCTACGAGCCGGGATCGGTGATGAAGGTGGTAACGCTGTCTGGCGCGATTAACGCCGGGGCAATTGCGCCCGACACCGTGATCAACGACCCAGGCGTCCTGAGCGTGGGCGGCTACCGGATCTACGACTGGGACCGCCGAAACCACGGCAACGTCGACTACACCTACGTACTGGCGCACTCGCTCAACGTTGGCGCGATGAAGGCGATGCTCAGCGAAGGCCACGCCGCCTTCTACAACAACCTGCAGGCTTTCGGGCTGACGCAGCCGAGCGGCATCGACGTCGCTGGTGAGAACTGCCTCCTACCCCCAAAGGCTGACCAGATGAGCGACTCGCAATACGCCACCACGTCGTTCGGCCAGGGCATCGACGTGAACATGGTCCAGATGCTCGCCGCGATCAATGTCGTCGCCAACGGCGGCAAGTACGCCCCGCCCCACGTCGTGGAACGTGTTGGCACGCAGGTCAATCCGGTCGTGCTGCAGCCGCAGCGTCAGGCCATCACGGCCGCGACCGCGGCGAAGATGACCGAGATGATGAAGCAGGTGGTCCAGCACGGGTCGGGCTGGACCTCGCGCATCCGTGGATTCGAGCTCGACCAGGCGGGCAAGACGGGCACGTCACAGATCCCGGTCAACGGCGAGTACACGCAGGACGTCTGGACCTCGTTCGTCGGGTTTCTGCCGGCGCAGCACCCCAAGTTCACGATGCTGGTCGTCATTCGCAAGCCGCACTACCCGGGCAGTGACCGCGACTGGACCCTGAACGACGGCTACATGACCGCCGAGCCGATCTGGAAGACGATCGCGCAGACGATAATCGTCGACTGGCACATAACACCCGACCCGCAGTAACAGTTCTCATATAGATATGAGGCTGAGCCTCCTGGAGATCCTCGAGGCGACCGGCGGTGGCGAGGTTGGCGGCACGCAGGTCGGAGAGACGTTCTCTTCCTTCCACACCGATTCCCGCGAGGTGAGGCAGGGCGGGGTGTTCTTCGCGCTGCGGGGCGGCGACATGGATGGCCACCAGTTTGTCGGCGATGCCATCTCGCGCGGGGCGACGGCGGTGGTGGTCGACCGCAAAACCGACATCCCGACCGGCATCGTCGAGATCCTCGTCCCCGACACGTGGAACGCGCTCTACGCCGTCGCGTCGCACGCGCTGAGGCGAGTCCAGCCGCTCGTGGTCGCGGTCACCGGCAGCAACGGCAAAACGTCAACCAAGGAGATGGTGGCGGCGATCCTCTCGCGCCACTTCAACGTGCACCGCACAGAGGGCAACCTGAACACCGAGACCGGTGTGCCCCTGACCATCCTGAGCCTCGAACCGCACCACTCGGCGCTGGTCCTCGAGATGGGGTTGCAGCGTGCCGGCGACATCGCGCGGCTCGCGGCGCTGGCCCGGCCGGTGATCGGGATCGTCACCAACGTCGGAGTCGTGCACATCGAGTTCTTCAGCTCGCGCGAGGAGCTTGCCCGAGCGAAGGGGGAGCTCGTGGCCGCACTCCCCGAGGAGGGGCTGGCGGTCCTGAACGCCGACAACGAGTTCTTTCCGCTGCTGACGCAGATGACTTCGGCCCGGGTCGCGACCTTCGGGCATGAGCACGGCGACTACCGCGTCCACGGGTACGAACCGATGAGCGGCGGGGGCTCAATCTTCACGGTCCGCGGGGTTGAGGTTCGGCTCGCGCTCGATGGGTTGCACCAGGCGATGAACGCGGCGGCCGCGCTGGCCGCATGTGAATTTGCGGGAGTGCCCCTCGACGGAGGCGCGGCAGCCCTTGCCGATCTGACCGTCGAGCACCGGCTCGAGGAGCTGGCCGCGCCTGCCGGCTACTCGATCATCGACGACGCCTACAACGCCAGCCCGGAGTCGATGCTCGCCGCGTTCGACGCAGTTGCGGCCGCGCCGAGGACCGGCCGGCTGCTTGCGGTGCTGGGCGAGATGCGAGAGCTGGGCGCGTTGGCGGATGAGTCGCACCGGCGCATCGGGCAGCGCGCCGCCGAGGTCTTCGATGCCGTCTGTGTGGTGCAGGGCGATCACGTTCGGAACATGGCCGAGGCGGCACGCGCCGAGGTCGTCGCGGACCGCGCGGCCGCAGCCGAATGGGTGCGCCGGCACGCACAGCCTGGGGACCGAGTCCTGATCAAAGCGTCGCACGGGGTCCGGCTCAACGAGCTCGTGAAGGAGCTGACCGCCGGTTGATCTTCGACGTGATCACGTTCGTCGCCGCGTTCGTCATCGCCCTCGTCCTGTATCCGACGGCGATCCAGACGCTCCGCCAAATGCGCTCGGGTCAGGTAATCCAGGAGGAGCTGCCGGACTCGCACCAGAAAAAAGCCGGCACGCCGACCGGCGGCGGAATCCTTTTCGCCGCGCTCGGAGTTGTGGGCGGACTGCTGGCCACGATTGCCGGACATCCTGGCGCCCTGCCCTCGGTGGCCGGCCTGGTGGCAGGCGGATTGATCGGTGTGGCCGACGACCGCAGCAAGCTTCGGGTCGGCACTCGGGGAATACCGGCGCGGCTGAAATTTCCCCTCCAGCTCTTGCTGGCGATTCCGGTCGCTTGGCTCGCCACTGTCCAGGGCGTGCCACAGCTTTTTGTCCCGGCGACGCCGTGGCTGATCTTCCCTGTCGCGGTCCTGGCCATCGTCGCCACCGCAAACGCAGTGAACATCACCGACGGGATGGACGGACTGGCGGGCGGGTTGTCGCTGATCGCCATCGCGGCGCTTGCGCTCGTCCTGCCCGGCGCGTCAGCCGGAGAGAAGGCCGTCGCCATGTCCCTGTGCGGCGCGCTTGCCGCGTTCCTCATCTTCAATCGCTACCCCGCGCGCGTTTTCATGGGCGACACCGGGGCGCTAGCGCTCGGCTTTGCGATCGCGGCGATGGCGATTCAGCAAGGTCTCCTGCTCGTGCTGCCGATCGTCGCTCTCGTGTTTGTGCTCGAGACCCTGTCTGTCATCATTCAGGTGGCTTACTTCAAAGCCAGCGGCGGACGCCGCGTTTTCACAATGACCCCGATCCACTACACGTTCCACCACGAGGGTTGGTCTGAGAACCGCATCGCGCTGTCGTTCTGGGGCGCGGGGCTCGTCTCGGCGCTTGGTGCGCTCGCTCTCGTAAAGCTGGTGATGTGACCGCATTGGTCGTGGGCGCGGCCCGCAGCGGCGTCGCGCTCGCGCTTCATCTCGTCGCCCAAGGCAAGAAGGTCCGCGTCGTCGACCGCAAGGCGGAGGCGGACCTGGAGTCGACCATCGAACGCATGCCGCCAGGAGTCGAGCTGCGCCTCGGCGGCTACGACGCGAGCGCGCTCGATGGTGTCGACGTCGTCTATGCGAGCCCTGGCGTGCCATGGGACTCCGAACTCTTGAGCCAGGCTCGCGACAAAGGCATCAGCGTGTCGAGCGAGATCGACCTGTTCCTCGAGTTGTGCAAGGGCACGGTGGTGGGGATCACCGGGACGAACGGGAAGACCACCACCACCGCACTCGTCGGCGAGGTGCTGTCAACGGGCGATCGTCCGGTGATCGTGGGCGGCAACATCGGCGATACCGTCCTCGACCGCGTTGACGAGATCACGCCCGAGCACTGGGTGGTGCTGGAGCTCTCGAGCTTTCAGCTCGAATCGGTCGAGCGGCCGCATCTTCATGTCGGTGTGATCCTGAACATCACGCCGGACCACCTGGACCGTCACGGCACGATGCAGCGGTACGTCGACCTGAAGGCGCGCTCGATCGAGTTTGCCGGACCGGACGACTTCGCGGTGCTCAACGGCCGCGACGAGATCGTGCGCGGCCTCGCTTCGCGGACGAAAGCAAAAGTGGTGTGGTTCGACATGCACCAGCCGCGCCCACCGATGCCCCTTCCCGGGCGGCACAACATGGAGAACGCCCTTGCCGCCGCGGCGGTGGGACGAATCGCGGGTCTGAGCGACGCGGCGATCAACGAGGCGATCCGCGCCTTCAAAGGCGTCGAGCACCGGCTCGAGCTGGTCGGCGATTGGGCCGGGGTCCGCTGGTACAACGACTCGAAGGCCACCAACCCCGACGCAGGTCGGGTCGCGCTCAACGCGTTCCCGGGAGCGCCGGTGATCCTGATCGCCGGCGGTTACGGCGGTGGCTTCGAGCTGCGGGACTGGGTGGCGGACGTGCTCGCCAACACCGAGGCGGTGATCCTGATCGGCGCCTCGGCGGGCGAGCTGGCAGGTGAGCTGCGCGCGCATTCGCAGGTCCATCACGCGCAGAGCCTCGACGAAGCGGTGACGATCGCGGCCCGGATCGCTCGCAAGGGCAGCGTCGTGCTCCTCAGCCCTGCCTACAAGAGCTTCGACATGTTCAAGGACTTCGAGGACCGCGGCAACCAGTTCAAGCGGCTGGTCCGCGAACGGTTTGCAGCGTGAGCAGGGTGGCGGCCGAGCGCCCTCAGCCGGACCGGCTGCTTCTTTTCACCACGGTCCTCCTGTGCGCGGGCGGCCTCGTGATGGTCACCAGCGCGAGCGTCGCTTTCGCCTACACACAGCACGAATCGGCCTTCTACTACGCCGAGCGTCAGGCCGCCTGGATGGGGATCGGCTTCGTCGCGCTCTTCGTGCTGGGGCGGATCGACTACCGCCGCATCCGCCCCCTGGCGCCCGCCGGTGCCGTCGCCGCCGCGCTCCTTATGCTGCTCGTGCTGGTCCCGCACCTGGGGGTCAGCGTCAACGGCGCGCGGCGATGGTTCGACGCCGGTCCTCTGGGCACCTTTCAGCCGTCCGAGCTGGGCAAGCTCGCCTTCGCCGTGTTCGTCGCCCACTGGATCGATCGCAACTCGCAGCGGATGGGCCAGTTCCAGCAGGTCTTCGTGCCGTTCGCGGCAATGCTCGCCGGCGTCCTCGTCCTTCTGATGCTGGAGCGCGACCTGGGCACCGCCATCGTCACGGTGGCGATCTTTCTCAGCGCGTACTGGGCGGGCGGAGGCAGGCTCCGGCACATCATCCTGCTGGCGGCCGGCCTCGGCCTCGCGTTCATCGCGGTCACCCTGCTCGAGCCGTATCGATTCGCAAGGCTCAGCGCGTTCAGGAATCCATGGGCAGATCCGCTCGGCGCCGGCTTCCAGGCGACGCAGTCGCTCTACGGCCTCGCCTCCGGCGGATTCCTCGGCGTGGGCATTGGGCACTCGATCGAGAAGTACGGCTGGCTGCCCGAGGCGCACACCGACTTCATCTTCGCGATCGTGGGCGAGGAGACAGGCCTGGTCGGCACCACGCTGGTGATGCTCGGGTTCCTGGTTTTCGGCATCCGCGGCTACCGCGCATCGCTGCGCGCGCCGGACAGGTTTGGCATGGCGCTGGCGGCATCCATCTCGACCTGGATCACGTTCGAAGCCCTGCTCAACATGGCGACCGTGACCAACACGCTGCCGATCACCGGCGTGCCCCTTCCTTTCTTCAGCTATGGAGGCACTGCTCTCGCAACGACGCTCGCCGGGGTCGGGGTGCTGCTGAGCATCGCGCGGCACGGGTCCGGTTCGGCGTTGCGGAACAATCGGGGTAGTGATGAGGCTTTTGATCGCTGGCGGCGGGACCGGCGGGCACCTGTATCCGGCACTCGCGGTCGCGCGAGCGTTCCGCGCTGAGCAGCCGAATGGCGCCGTCCTCATGGTTGGACGGAAGGGCGGTCCGGAGGAGCGGCTCGTGCCCGCCGCCGGGTTCGAGCTCGAGACGGTCCGGGTGCGCGGCCTCGACCGTGACGCGCTGTGGAAGAACGTTGCCCTCCCAGTGCTCATCCCGCTCGCGCTGCGGAGCGCGCTCCGCATCGTCGACGGCTTCCGGCCCGACGTCGTGCTCGGCATGGGCGGGTACGTCATGGCGCCCCCCCTCGCCGCCGCCCGCATCCGCCGAATTCCATATGTGCTCCACGAGAAAGACGTGCGCCCCGGTCTTGCGACCAGGTACTTCGCCAACGACGCGGCGGCGGTGTGCACGACGCTTCCGGGGACTGAAAGTCGCCTCCACGACGGGCACGTCGTGCTCACGGGCGTGCCCTTGAGGGACGGATTCGCGCCGCGGACCGCGGCCGTGCCTCCCCGCCGCCTGCTGGTCACGGGCGGCAGCCAGGGTGCGCGCCGGTTGAACGAAGCGGTTTGGGCCGCGCTCGACGGGCTGTGCGCGCGGTTCGAGGAGGTGATCCATGTCGGCGGGGAGCAGGGGAGGGAGGGCGTGGCTCGGCACGCGCGCGAGCGCTACACGGCGTTCGCGTTCACCGACGACATGGCCGCGCTCATGGCGCGTGCCGACCTGGTCGTGAGCCGCGCCGGCGTGAGCACGATCGCCGAGGCGGCGGCCGTCGGCCTGCCCATGCTGCTTGTCCCTGGGACGTTCGGCGGCGGCCACCAGGAGGAGAACGCCACCGCGATGGTGAACGCCGGAGCTGCGATCCGGATCGCGGACGACGTGCTGTCCGGCGAGACCCTGCTCCGGGCCATCGACAGCCTCGACCCCGACCGTCTCCGCGCGATGGCAAAGGCGTCGGCCGCGGCGGGCCGCCGCGATGCCGCCCAGCGCGTTCTAGCAGTGCTGCGCGAGGTCGTGAAGAGGTGAGGGTCCATCTCATGGGCGCTGGAGGCGCGGGAGTGTCTGCGCTTGCCCGCGTCTTTCTGGCGCGCGGTGACGACGTGAGCGGATGCGACCTCAAGGAGTCGGACACGGTCGCCGAGCTGGAGGAGGCCGGCGTCGACATTGCCATCGGACACGACCCCGAGCACGTGCTCGGTAAAGACCTGCTCGTCTACAGCGGCGCGATCAAGCGGTCGCCCGAGCTGGAGGCGGCGCGCGCGATGGGAGTGAAGGTCGTCAGCCGGGCCGAGATGCTCGCGCAGCTGATCAACGAGACGAACTCGATCGCGGTCGCAGGGACAGCAGGAAAGACCACTGTGACCCACATGGTCGGCCACATCCTCGTCACCGCGGGCTACGACCCCACCGTGCTCGTGGGCGACGGGTCGAGTGCCCGGGCGGGTAAGTCGGAATGGCTCGTCGCCGAGACCGACGAGTCGGACGGCACCCTTACGCTTCACCACCCGCAGCGGGCCATCGTCACCAACATCGAGCTCGATCACCCCGACCACTTTCGAGATGTCAGCGCGGTTCGCGATCTTTTCCAGTGGTTCATCGAAGGCCTGCCGAAAACAGGTCTCGCGCTGGTCTGCGCCGACGACGACCTGGCTCGCGAGCTGCAGCCGAAAGCGCGAAAGATCACGTACGGCTTTCGGCATGGCGCCACTTATCGATCTGAGCCGGTCCGTCCGTTTCCGATCTACAAGGGCGCCGACCTGCTCGGTCACATCGACCTTCGCCAGCCAGGCCGGCACAACATCCAGAACGCGACAGCCGCCGCCGCGATGGCGCTCGAGCTCGGCGTCGATTTCGCGGACGTTGCCGCGGCGCTGCACACGTTCCCAGGCGCTCACAGGAGGATGGAGTTCCTCGGTGTCTTCCAGGGCGCCGCGGTCTACGACGACTACGCGCACCATCCGACCAAGGTCCGCGCGACGATCGCAGCCGCTCGGGAGCTGCGCCACCGCCGCCTCCTCGTGGTCTTCCAGCCGCATCGCTACTCGCGCCTGAATGCGCTCATGCACGACTTCGCTCGCGCTTTCGAGGGCGCGGACCGTGTTTATGTGCTCGACGTTTACAGCGCGGGCGAGGAAAACGTCTCCGGAGTCCGCGCGTCCGACCTCGCGCACCAGATTCCCCGCGGCATCTACGTCGGCGACTTCATCCGAGCGCGAGAGGCGCTCGAAGAGATCGTCGGGCCGGATGACCTTGTGCTCCTGATGGGCGCGGGTGACATCAAGCAGTTGGGCGATGACCTGGCGCACAAGGTCTAGCCTCGCCTGGCTGCGCGGCCTGGCGGGCGTCAAGGAAGACGAGGTGCTGGCGTCACGGACCTCGTTCGGCATCGGCGGTCCGGCCGAGTTCTTCCTCGAGCTGGCGCGGCCGGATGCGATCGCAAAGGCGATCGACGGCTGCAGGGAGCGCTCCATTCCCTACCTGCTGCTCGGGGCGGGAACCAACCTCCTCATCGCCGACCGCGGCGTTGACGGGCTCGTCGTGCGCGTGGTCAATCGCGACCACGAGATCGAGGGCACGCGGGTGCACGCTGCGGCGGGCTTGAAGATGATGCGTCTGGCGCGCATCGTCGCGGACGCCAACCTCCGCGGATTCGAGTTCGCGATCGGCGTGCCGGGGACGGTCGGCGGCGCCGTCTACCAGGACGCCGGCTGTTGGGGGAAGGAGATCCGCGAAGTCCTGGTGGAGGCGGAGGGTTATCTGCCGGGCGCGGGCAAGCAGACGTGGCGCCCGGCGGCACTGGAACTCGGCTACCGCACCTCAGCGCTCCGCGATGGCGTGCTGAAGGGCGCGCTCGTGCTCAACGCCACGATCCAGCTGAAGCGCGGTGACGGGGAAGAGGCGAAGAAGCTGATGGCAAAGCTGACCCATGAGCGCAACGAGACGCAGCCGATCAAGACCAAGAACTGCGGCAGCGTCTTCAAGAACCCACCTGGTGATTCGGCGGGCCGGCTCGTGCAGGCAGCCGGGCTGAAAGGAGCGCGCGAGGGTGCGGCCGTCGTGTCCACCCTGCACGGCAACTTCATCGTCAACGAGGGAGGCGCGACCGCTGCTGACGTGAGGAGGCTGATCGACCGCGTGATGGCGGAGGTCAAGCGTCGCTTTGGTGCGACGCTCGAGCCCGAGGTCGAGATGGTGGGCCGCTGGACTTGAGGCTCGCCGTGCTGAGAGGAGGGAGGTCGGCCGAGCGTGACGTCTCGCTGCGTTCGGGGGCACAGGTGGCGAAGGCACTGCTCGGGCGAGGGCACGACGTCACGGAGGTCGATCTCGACGCCAACACGTGGGACGTGCTGCGCGACGGCGGCTTCGAGTGCGTCTTCAACGCGCTCCACGGCCGTCTCGGCGAGGACGGCACCGTGCAGGGGATGTTCGAGCTGCTCGGCCTGGCCTACACCGGATCGGGTGTCCTCGCGTCGGCGCTTTGTATGGACAAGGCGCGCGCGGGCCGGATCATGGCCGCGATCGGCCTGCACGTGCCGGAGTTCGAGGAGATCGAGATCAAGGAGGGCGTGTCGGCGGATGCGGTCGAGCGCCTCGTGTCGAGGTTCGGGCTGCCCCTGGTGGTCAAGCCGGTTCGCGAGGGATCGACGATCGGACTCACGATCGCGCGCGACACCGACTCGGTGGCGAGCGGCCTCGTCCTCGCGGGGCGCTACGACCGCCGCGTCCTCGTACAGCGATTCGCCGCCGGCACCGAGATAACTGTGGGCGTGCTGGCAACGCCCGAGCTGCAGGTCCTGCCGACTCTCGAGATCGTTTCCGAGAATCCCGTGTACGACTACGACGCGAAATACACCGCCGGCAAGTCGCACCACATCATCCCCGCCCGCATTCCCGAGCCCGCGCAGACCGCGGCGTCGGAGGCCGCCTTCCGAGCTTTCGTCGAGCTCGGCTGCGCGGGTATGGCGCGCGTCGACATCATCGTCGACGCTCAAGGCACGCCCTGGGTGCTCGAGGTGAACACCGTGCCGGGCCTGACCGAGCTCTCGCTTCTCCCTGACGCCGCGCGAGCGGCGGGTATCGAGTTCGACGAGCTGTGCGAGCGCCTGGTCGACCACGCGGTCGGGCGGCACCAGCGCCACGTGGGCCCGATCGCCAGATGAGGTCAAAGCGCCGCCGATCGATCCTTCCTCGGGCGCCGTGGCCGAACGGCCTCGAGAGGACCGAGCCCCTGCGCGGGCAGCTCTGGACGCGCTCAGAACGGGCTCTCAAAGAGCCAGACGTGCATTGGGCGTGGCGAGCTCTGGCGGCGGCCGCCGCCGGTGCCGAGATGGTTCTGCTGGTGTGGCTGTGGTTCGGTCCGGCGCTGAGCGTGCACACGGTCCAGGTGATCGGGGCGCACCACCTCTCGACGAACCAGATCGCCCAGGCGGCGGGCCTGACGGGGGACGGGTCGGTCATCTCGGTCGACGGAGTCTCGGCAGTGCAGCGCTTGCAGGCCCAGGTGTGGGTCCGGGCGGCGACGGTGCAGCCGCAGCTGCCAGGCACCGTCGTGGTCCAGGTCAGCGAGTGGCAGCCCGTCGCCGTCTATCACGCCGGGCCGTCAAAGAAGCTCTTCCTGATGTCGAGCCAGGCTGTGGCGCTCGGCCCGAGCCCAAACGCTGCGGGCCTGTTTGACGTCCAGGGACCGGCCGGCAAGGACCCGCGCGTGGGCGACCGAGTGCTCAACCCCGAGCTGCTCACCGCTCTGGTGAACATCCAGCGCGGCCTTCCGACGCTGGTGGGCCAGGACGTCGCCGGCTTCATCTTCGATTCGTGCGGAAACCTGACTCTCATCGCCAGGCGCGGATGGAAGGTTTACTTTGGCCGCGTGCTGACGCCCGAGGAGTTCGCGACGCTGCGCGACAAGCTCACCGCCTTGAAGGCCATCTCGGGCAACGGCAACGTCGACTACAGCTCGCCGGACCTCGACTACGTGAACGTGATGAACCCCTCGGAGCCCGCTGTGGGTCTCAAGTCGCGGGCGACCGCGGCACCCTCACCGTCACCGGCCGCGACGCCGTCTGCAAGTCAGTGCAAGTAATCGTCATCGCCGTCGTGTTCGCGATCCTTGGAGTGATCCTCGGCCTGCTCTCGCCGGTCACGATTCCCATCACCTATGCGCGCTACACGGCGGTCGCCCTGCTCGCCGCGCTCGATTCCATCTTCGG
Source organism: Candidatus Dormiibacterota bacterium (assembly GCA_046727235.1). GTDB lineage: Bacteria > Chloroflexota > Dormibacteria > Dormibacterales > Dormibacteraceae > 40CM-4-65-16. The sequence continues at coordinate 12,380 of JBKPCF010000044.1, read as the reverse complement.
CGCGTTTAAGGCATACATCGCAGGCACGTTCGAGCCGCGCGTGTTCTTCAGCGGGTTGATCACGAACATGACCCTTGCGGGCGGCCTGACCTACTTCGGCGACAAGCTCGGGGTCGACCTGTCGATCGCGGCCATCGTCGCGTTCGGGGTCCGGATCTTCAACAACCTGGGCGCCATCCGCCGCCACTATCTCTAGGCGCGATTCCATGGAAGTTACTCAGAGGTCGCGGCCGGTGTTAGGTCGTTAGTCCGGCCCTCGTGGCATTCCGAAGGTGACCGTGGGCGCGATGGTGATGATCTTGTCGTCGTCGGTCTTGACCAGCTGCCAGTCACCCTCATGCACCATCCGGTGGTGGCGCCGGCAGAGCAGGACCAGGTTGTCGAGGTCGGTCGGCCCGCCGTGGATCCAGTGGACGAGGTGGTGGCCGTCACAGTAGGAGGCTGATCGTTCGCAGCCCGGCCACCGGCAGTGCTGGTCGCGGATCTTCAAGGCCTTGCTCAGGGCGCCGTCGATGACTCGCCGCGAGCGACCGAGGTCGATCGGCAGCGAGTCCTGGCTGAGCAGAACCCGGGTCACGCTGCAGTCACAGGCGAAGCGCTGGACGCTGGTGGAGGCGATCGGGAGCGAGAACTCCATCTCTCCGGCCGCGGCGCCGGCCAGGCCGAGCAAGGTCTCGATCGTGGCCGTGATCTGCAGGTTGGCCGGCTTGCCACCTCCCGCCAGCTCGACCGCGGCGTCGGCCAGCCGCTGCTCCCGCGTTCGGTCGTCATGGGCGCCCGAGGGTTGCGCCAGAGCCTCGAGCGTATTGCGCACCACCGCGCCCCCGATGGGGTCGAAGATCCCGCTCAGGAGCACGCAGCCGTCCTGGGCGGTGCTGAGGCGCAGGCAGCGCTGCTCGGCCAACCCCTCCTGCTCCTCGTTGAAGCCTCTGGCGTCGACCGAGTGCCGGTAGTGCAGACACTTGTGGTGGAACTTGCCCGGCGAGCACTCTTTGGCTACGGGCAGCAGCTTTTCCTCGTCAAACCCTTTGCCCACCGCCTCTGCGGTCCTGGCCATGGTGGCCAGGTGGGCATAGCCGATCTCGCCCGCCTCCATGGCCTCGACGCTCTTGGGCAGCCGGCTCATCAGCTCGCCCACCGTGAGTGCGTTCCAGGCCGTGCCCGAGTTCAGGTGGCAGTTGATGCGAATCCAGTCGCCCGAGCTGTTGAAGCCTTCCCGATCCCACTGCTGCGATTGCTCGAAGGAGGCCGCCAGCTGGGCGAACTCGAGCTCGAGCCGGTCGATGGAGTGGCGCAGGCAGCGCAGCAAGGCGCCGGGATCGATGGCTTCAGGCTGGAAGTCGAGCACGTGATAATCATATCGAACAAACGTACGAATGTCAAGTTAATTTCCATCCAAAACAATGCAACCTACACATACTTTTCAGCCTCGCAGGCCCCACCTAACCACCCCTTTTCCCAGTCCGACTAACTTTCTCGTTAAGTAAGTACCAACCAACCGCCGCGATTCCTACAATCCACGCGCGATGGCCTCACCCCCGGCTCCGGGACCGCAGCTTTCTCCGGACGGCAACTACTGGTGGGACGGCCAGGCCTGGCAACCGGTCCAGCGCACGCCGGCGCCGGCGCCGACAGCGCCCGCAGCACCCGCCCCCGCCTCTCCCGCCAAGCCCGACTGGCTCGATCAGGCGCCGGCATGGCTGGAGTCGCCGCCCGCCGCAGCCGAGTCGCCGCTGCCACCGGAGCCCGTTGCCTACGAGCCCTCGCCGGCCCCGCCGTGGGTTCAGCCGCCGAAGTCTGCGTCGCGACCGCTCATGTTCATCACCGGCGCGCTCCTGATCGGAGTTATCGCCATCGGCGGCCTCGTCGTGAGGGGGCAGCTGCTGGCCGGCAACAACGAACCGCTCGCCGCGGTCACGCCTACACCATTGCTCCCCGACTACGAGCGGGCCGACCGCTTCCTGAACGTCGACCTGGGACCGTCCCTGACGGAGGCCGTCAACGCGCTTCCGCCGGTCGAGAAGAACTGCACCTCCAGCCTGCCGCCGCCTTGCAAAGATGCGCTGGTCACCCTCGACACGGCGATGGTCGGCGTCGAGGACGCGATGAGGCAGTACCAGGGGGACATCCCCAACTGCATCGGGCCGACCGTAGCTCAATTCCGAGTCGACTGGAACGGCATGGAGCAGGGGGTCGCCCAGGCGATCAGCGGCTACCAGAACAACAGCCGTGACCTGATCATCGTCGGTCTGCAGAAGTTCGCCTCACTCGCCCAGTTCGTGAAGCCCGACGTCGACCGGATCAATGCGGCCAAGGCGACCTGCCCCAAGACATAAGCGCCGGTCAACCACAAGTCCTAGACGTCGACCGAGCCCAACCCACAAAATCTAGTCCCGCAACCCGCCGGCAATCGATATAATCCCGGCAACCCGCCCTCAACATCCAGTCGTCACACCAGTCCATTTTTGGGAGGCGTTCCAGCACAGTTTTGCCGAGGCGGAAGAAAACCGTCGGTCTCGACCTGGGCACCAGCCGGGTCGCCGTCGTCATCGCAGAGTCTGACGACCCGGGGGCTCCCCTGAGCATCCTCGGTGTGGGTGAGAGCCCGTCCGAAGGGCTGCGCAAGGGCGTGGTGGTCAACCTCGACAAGACCATCTCGGCCATTCAGGCGGCGACGGTCGCCGCCGAACGCATGGCCGGCCAGCGCATCGAATCGGTCGTGGTCTCCCTCGGCGGCACGCACCTGTGGAGCCAGAACTCGACCGGCGTCGTGGCCGTTGCGCACCCTGACCACGAGATCGGTGATGACGACGTGCAGCGCGTGGTAGAGGCGAGTCGCGCCATCAGCATCGCCTCCGACCGGCAGGTCATTCACGTCATCCCGCGCGCTTACACCGTGGACGGGCAGGACGGCGTCAGGGATGCGATCGGGATGACCGGCCGCCGGCTGGAGGTCGAGACGAACATCATCACCGGCGCGCAGACCGCGGTCCAGAACGTGATCAAGTGCGTGCACGGCGCAGGCTTCGACGTCGAAGACGTCGTGTGCGCGGGACTCGCCGGCGGCGAAGGCGCGCTAACGCGGCAGGAAATCGAGCTTGGCGTCTGCCTGGTCGAGATCGGCGCCGGCACGACCAACGTGGTGGTCTACAACGAAGGATCGGCGCGGCACCTCGCGGTGCTGCCGGTGGGTGGAAACCATGTCACCAGCGACATCGCCATCGGCCTGCGCACGACACTCGACGAGGCGGAAAACCTCAAGCTCAACTACGGGCACGCGCTGCCTGACGTGATCGACCAGGCGGAAAAGGTCGAGGTCCGCCAGGTGGGCGGTGACCGCATCCAGGCGCTGCCGCGAAGATTCCTGGCCGAGATCATCGGTCCGCGACTCATCGAGATTTTCCACATGGCGCGCGAAGAGGTGCGCAAGTCCGGATTCGACCAGTTGCTTCCCGCCGGCGTGGTGGTGGCGGGCGGCGGCTCGCGCTTGATGGGAACGACCGACGCCGCGCAGGCCGTCTTCAGCGCGTCCGCCCGCCTCGGCCAGCCGCTGGGACTGGCAGGTCTCGCGGACAAAGCGCACGGACCATCGTTTGCGGTTTCGGTTGGGTTGGTCAAGTGGGGTGCGCGCGCACGCGCAGATCACGGCAACGCGCGCCAGCCCGTGACGCTCGGCAACACGTATCAAAAAACAGTGAGGTGGCTGCGCGATTTTTTCTAGAGAAAACACCAAAAACCAGCTCGAGCTCGCCATGGCCAAAGCACATCGGAAGGAGGATCACCTGATTGTCATGAAGGAAAGCGAGTTGCACGAGGGGCGAGCACGGATCAAGGTCGTGGGCTGCGGCGGTGGCGGCGGCAACGCTGTCAATCGCATGATCTCGAAGGCCCTCAAGGTCCAGTTCATCGCGGTCAACACGGACAAGCAGGCCCTGGAGCGCTGCCAGGCCGACGTCAAGGTCCAGATCGGCAACAAGATCACGCGCGGCCTGGGCGCGGGTGGCGACTGGACGCGAGGGCGGGACGCCGCTGACGAGAGCCGGACCGAGCTCTCGGCGGTCGTGCAGGAGTCGGACATGGTTTTCATCACCGCCGGGATGGGCGGTGGAACGGGCACCGGTTCGGCGTCCATCGTGGCCGAGCTCGCCAAAGAAGCCGGAGCGCTGACCATCGGAGTGGTCACGCGGCCCTTCTCCTTTGAGGGCCGGATCCGCAATGACACTGCCGAAGAGGGCATCAAGGCTCTGCGCGGCCAGGTCGACGCGCTCATCGTCATTCCGAACGACAGGCTGGCGCAGGTTGCCAGTTCCAAGACAACACTCGAGGAAGCCTTCCGCATGGCGGACGACGTCCTCCGCCAGGGCGTCCAGGGCATCTCCGACCTGGTGACTCAGCCCGGTGTGATCAACCTCGACTTCGCCGACGTCAAGGCGATCATGGAGAACGCGGGTGAGGCGCTCATGGGCATCGGCCACGGCGCGGGCGACTCGCGCGCCGAGGACGCGGCCAAGCAGGCCGTCTCGAGCCCGCTTCTGGAGACCTCGATCGACGGGGCCAAGGGCATCCTCTTCAACATCACCGCCGGCAAGGACATCACCCTCCAGGAGGTGCAGAAGGCAGCCGAGATCGTCCGGTCCGCGGCCGACCCGGGCGCCAACATCATCTTCGGCGTCGTTCGCGACGACACGATGGCCGGCGAGATCAAGATCACGGTCATCGCGACCGGTTTTGGCGGCAAGACCCAGCACGAAGCGAAGCAGGAAACTGCTCGTCGTACGATCGAGCGGCCCGAGTTCGGCCTGGAGGAGCTCGGCGACATCAACATCCCGGCCTTCCTGCGCAACCGGATGTAGCCGGCAAAGGAGTTTCCGTGCGCTGCCCGTACTGCGGTCACCACGACCTGAAGGTGGTCGACTCCCGCGACTCGGAGGTCGGGGAGGCGATTCGCCGGAGGCGTGAATGCCTGCAGTGCGGGCAGCGCTTCACGACCTATGAGCGGATCGAGGCCGTTCCTTTCTATGTCACGAAAAAGGACGGGCGGCGCGAGGACTTCGACCCGCAGAAGCTGTTCACCGGCCTGAAGAAGGCCACCGAGAAGCGGGACATCTCACCAGAGCGGCTGCGCGCCATCGTCGATGACATCGAGGCCGAGCTGCGCCGCTCCGGCCGGGTGGAGATTCCGAGCCAGGAGATTGGCGAGATGGTGATGGAGCGGCTGCGCGACCTGGACGAGGTCGCCTACATCCGCTTCGCTTCGGTCTACCGGGAATTCATGGACCTCCAGCAGGTGAAGCGGGAGATCGAGCAGGTACTCAGCAGCCGACGTTCGTAGTCTTTCTGCGATGAGGACGACTCCCGCCGCCCTGCAGGTTCCGGAGCTCGCCGACGAACCGGGCTTCGTGCACGGCTTCTCGACGGTGGCGCTGGGCTCGCTCGGTCTCAAGCACGCCACCGACCGCGAAGCAGTCATGGCCTCTCGTCGCGCTTTTGCGAGCGCGCTCGGACTCGACGGCGTCGAGCTCACAACCATCGGTGCGGTGCACGGCAACGCCGTGGCTCGGATCGACGGGCCGGGTGGTTCGGTCGACGACGTCGACGCGCTGGTGACGGATCGTCGAGGCGTGGCGCTTTTCGCCACCTTCGCCGACTGCTACCCGATCGTCCTGTGGGACCCGGAGAAGAGGGCGATCGGACTGGCTCACGCCGGCTGGCGAGGCACGCGGTCCGGGGTGGCCGGCGCCGCTGTCCGCTTCATGCAGGACGAATTCGGCTGCCGCTTCGTCCGCGCCGGCATCGGGCCGGGCATCTGCGGGCGCTGCTACGAGGTCGGCGACGAGGTCGCCGCGCAGTTTGATTCCCGATACGTCACGACCCTCGGCGAGCACCGGTACCTTGACCTGGCAGCCGCCAATCGGTCGCAGCTCGAGCAGGCGGGGGTGAGGACCGTCTACGAAATCGGCATGTGCACGAAGGAGACCTACCTCTTTCCATCGCACCGCCGCCACCCCGATGGCACGCGGTTTGGCGCGATCGTCGCCTTGCGGTGAGCGTCGCCGAGAACCTGAAGTCAGTCCGGGAGCGGATTGCCCGAACCGGCCGCAATCCTGACGAGATCGCGATCGTGGCGGTCACCAAGGGGTTCGGTCCCGAGGTGTGCACAGAGGCCCTCGACTCGGGCCTGAAGCGCCTGGGCGAGAACCGCGTCCAGGAGGCGCTCGCCAAGATGGACCAGGTCATCGGAGCGGAGTGGCACCTGATCGGTCACCTGCAGACCAACAAGGTGCGGCCGGCTGCCAACCGATTCGCGCTGATCCAGTCTCTTGACTCCACGCGTCTGGCGGACGCGCTCGCGCGAATCAATGTCGAGCAAAGGGTCCTGGTCGAGGTCAACGTGGCTCGGGAGGCCCAGAGGACGGGAGTTGCCCCCGAACGGGCCGCCGAGCTCATCGACGACGTGGCAGAGAGGCTCGACCTTCAGGGCCTGATGGCGATGGGGCCCTCCCAGGGCGACCCGAAACCTGCCTTCGAGGAGCTCCAGACCATCCGCGACGCCGCCGAGCAACGGCTGGGAAAGGCTCTCCCTATCCTTTCCATGGGTATGAGCGGGGATTTCGAGGTGGCGGCAGCCGCCGGCAGCACGATGCTTCGACTGGGCCAGGTCCTTTTCGGCCCAAGACCGAGGTAGGCCGATGCTCTTCGTGATCGACATCCTCGTCTTCTTGCTGCAGGCGTTCATCGTCGTGATCCTCATCCGCATCGTCTTCTCGTGGGTCAGCCCGTACCCGACCAACCCTGTCTCGCGCCTGGCCTTCCAGCTGACCGAGCCGGTGCTTGCACCGGTGCGTCGCCTCCTGCCGCCGACGGCCGGCATCGATCTCTCGCCGCTTGTCGTATCGATCGTGGTGATCATCCTCATCAACGTCCTCAGGAGCGCCGGCGCGTAAAATCGGGGTTCACTCGGCGCTGACGGAGACAGGTAGGCCCGTCTGAAGCGGTCGACAGAGAGCCAGGCAACAGCTGAAAGCCAGGCGGCCGACGACGGATCCGAGATCACTCCCGAGCCGAAGCCCTATGAGAGTCCGAGGTGATTGCCTCGGGAACCTGGGTGGTACCGCGGGTCTGGTTTCGGACTCGTCCCAGAGACGGCAGCTCGTGTCTTTGTGGAGTGAGAGTGTTCGAGAAAGTAGATCAGCGGGTGAGCTTTCCCGAGCTGGAGGTCCAGCTCATGGAGCGCTGGAAGGCGGAGGGCACGTTCCAGAAATCGCTGGAGCTGCGTGAGGGCCGGCCGCGCTTTGTCTTCTACGAGGGGCCGCCGACTGCGAACGGCAAGCCGGCCACGCACCACATCCTTGCGCGCGCGTTCAAGGACCTCTTCGGCCGGTACAAGACGATGAAAGGTTTCTACGTCGAGCGCAAAGCCGGCTGGGACACCCACGGCCTCCCGGTCGAGATCGAGGTCGAGAAGAAGCTCAAGATCTCGGGCAAGTTCGAGATCGAGAACGAGATCGGCGTCGAGCGCTTCAACGAGCTCTGCCGGCAAAGCGTCTACGAGTACGTCGACGACTGGGTCGCGTTCAGCGAGCGAATGGGCTTCTGGCAGGACTACGAGAACGCCTACTGGACGCTGACCCCCGAGTACATCCAGTCCGTCTGGTGGGCGCTGAGCGAGATGTGGAAGCAGGACCTGGTCTACAAGGGTTTCCGCGTCGCGCCCTACTGCTCGCGATGCGCGACCCCACTGTCCAGCCACGAGCTGGCCCAGGGTTATCGCGACAATGTGCCGGACCCGAGCGTCTACGTGCGGTTCCGGCTGAAGCAAGACCCGAGGACTTCGATCCTGGCGTGGACGACCACGCCCTGGACCCTGCCCGGGAACGTCGCCCTTGCCGTGTCTCCTGACGTCGACTACATCAAAGTCAAGGAGGGCGACGAATACCTGATCCTCGCTGAGCCCCTGGTGTCGATTCTCAAAGAGAGGCCGGAGGTGGTCGAGCGGATGAAGGGACGCGACCTCGTCGGCCTCGACTACGAGCCTCTCTATCCGTACTCGGTGCCGGCGGAGGGCCGCGCGCAGTACGTGGTCGACGCCGACTTCGTGTCCACCGACGAGGGCACCGGCGTAGTTCACACGTCGGCGCTCTACGGCGTGGACGACCTCCGGCTCTGCCAGGAGAAGGGCATCCCCTTCAAGCACACGGTCGGCCTCGACGGCAAGTTCCTGCCCTACGTCGAGAAGTTCGCCGGCCTTCACGTCAAGGAGGCCGACCCGGTGATCATCGACGACCTCCGCGACCGTGGCCTCCTGTACCGCGCGGAGACGATCCTCCACACCTACCCAGAGTGCTGGCGCTGCAAGACGCCGCTCATCTACTACGCGCTCGACGCGTGGTACATCCGGACCACGGAGCGGAAAGACGAGCTGCTCGCGAATAACAACGCGACCAACTGGGTGCCCGCACACATCAAGACGGGTCGCATGGGCGACTGGCTCGAGAACAACGTCGACTGGCAGTTCTCGCGCAGCCGCTACTGGGGCACACCGGTCCCGATCTGGATCTGTGAAGCCTGCGACGAGAAGCGGATCGTCAGCTCGGCCGCGGAGCTGGGGTTGAAAGAGGGCGCTGACCTGCACCGGCCGTACATCGACGCCGTGACCTTGCCTTGCGAAAAATGCGGCGGCGTGATGCGTCGCGTCCCCGAGGTGCTCGACACCTGGTTCGACTCGGGGTCCATGCCCTTCGCGCAGCGCGGCTACCCGCTCAAAGGAGATGAGCTCTTCACGCAGACGTTTCCGGCCGACTTCATCTCCGAGGCTGTCGACCAGACCCGCGGCTGGTTCTACACGCTGCTGGCGATCTCGACCTTGCTCTTCAAGCAGAACTCGTACCGCAACGTGATCTGCCTCGGCCTCGTCGTCGACCCCAAGGGCAAGAAGGCGTCGAAGTCGCGCGGCAACGTGCTGGACCCGAACTACCTCTTCAACACCTTCGGCTCCGACGCGGTGCGCTGGTATTTCTACACCTCGACACAGGTCGGCGAGAACTACAGAACCGGCGACGCGGCGCTGAAAGAGACGGTGCAGCAGTTCTTCATCCCGCTGTGGAACTGCTACTCGTTCTTCGTCACGTACGCACGGCTCGACAAGTTCGACCCGGAGGAGGCGCAGGTCCCGCTCGAGGAGCGGCACGTCCTCGACCGCTGGCTCATGTCGAAGCTGAACAACCTGGCGGCAAGCGTCAACACCGGTCTCGACGCGTACGACGCGGTTGAACCCGCGCGCAGGCTCCATCGCTTCGTCGATGACCTGTCGAACTGGTACATCCGGCGCTCGCGGCGCCGATTCTGGAAGTCACAGTCGGACCGCGACAAGCTGGCCGCGTACCAGACGCTTTTCGAGGCGCTGCGCACGGTCGCGGCTCTCATGGCGCCGTTCGCGCCGTTCACGTCCGACGCGATCTACCGCAACCTGTCCGGCGACCGGTCGGTGCACCTGGCCAACTTTCCCGAAACGGTGGGTGCCGCGGATCCCGGCGTGGAGGCCGACATGGCACGCGCGAGGCAGGCGGTCGAGGCGGGCCTGGCAGCGCGTGACGCGTCGCGGATGAAGGTGCGCCAGCCGCTCGCGTCGATCGCGCTGCCCGGCGATCCGCTGCCGGAGGACGTCACGGCCATCGTCCGGGACGAGCTGAACGTGAAGAAGGTGACGTTCGGAGCGCCGCAGGTCGAGCTCGACACGGTGATCACCGAGGAGCTGAGGCTCGAGGGCCTGGCGCGAGAGGTGGTTCGCGTGATCCAGGACCGGCGCAAGAAGCTCGGCCTAAACGTCGAGGACCGCATCGACACGCGGTACGACGCGGATGGCATGCTCGTGCGTGCTATGCAGCGCCACGCCGACTACATCAAGTCCGAGACCCTCTCCGTCACGCTGGAGCGCGGACGGGAGGATGGCTACAACGGCGAGCAGATGATGCTCGAAGGAGAGCAGCTCTGGATCGGTCTCAAGCCAAGCTGACGACCGGCCGCGTCCTGTTCGTGGTCGTGGCGCTCGCGGTGTTCGCGCTCGACCGCCTGACCAAGAGCCTGGTCGCGGCTTCGATTCCTTATGGGGGCAGGACGACGGTGATTCCCGGCCTCGTCGACTTGATCAACGTCCGCAACTCGGGCGCTGCGTTCGGCTTTGCGCCCGCGGGCGCGAGCCTCTTCCTGATCGCATCGGTAGCGGTGGCGATCGGGTTGGTGCTGTACGTGGCCCGAAATCGAGGCACGCCGTGGGGCGACGCTGTCCTCGGCCTCATCATGGGCGGCACGCTTGGCAACGGCTACGACCGCGTGGTGCACGGCACGGTCACCGACTTCATCGACTTTCACTTCTGGCCCGTGTTCAACGTGGCCGACTCGGCCATCTCCACCGGCGTCGTGCTGCTGATCGCCGGTTATCTCTTACGACGACCCGCCGCCTGACCGCTCGTGCCGCCGCAGCGCGGCTCGACCGCTTTCTCGCCGAGCACGCGCCGGAGCTGAGCCGCTCCGCCGCTGCACGCCTGATCCGCGAGGGCGCGGTGCTGGTGGACGGCAAGCCCGCCCGGGCCTCGAGTCGGGTCGCCAAGGGAGCCGTGATCGAGTACACGCGACCGATCTCGCCAGCCTCGAGCGGACTCCTCGCTGAGGAGATCCCTCTGCAGGTCGTCTACGAGGACGCCGACCTCGTGGTCGTCAACAAGCCGGCAGGGATGGTGGTTCACCCTGCGCCTGGACACGGCAGGGGCACCCTCGTTCACGCGCTGCTCGGCCTCGGCGGCGACTGGTCGGCCGCGGGAGGAGAGACGCGCCCGGGAATCGTCCACCGGCTCGACAAGGGCACCTCGGGCTTGATCGTCGCGGCCCGCAGCGACGTCGCGCATCGCGCCCTCGCCGCGCAACTGTCCGACCGCACGATGAGCCGCACGTACCTCGCCATCGTTCGCGGGAGGCTGCGGGCCGAGGCGGGTGAGCTCGAAGGCCCGATCGGCAGGCATCCGCGCGAACGCAAACGCATGGCTGTGGTCGCCGGCGGCAGGTTCGCCCGGACTCGCTACCAGGTGCTCGAGAGAAAGCGAACACATACCCTTTTGCGCTGTGACCTTGATACGGGACGCACGCATCAGATCCGCGTCCACCTCGCGACGCTCGGTCATCCGGTCGCAGGAGATGTGGAGTACGGAGGGCGAGAGGCCGGGGTCGAGCGGCCAATGCTGCACGCATGGCGATTGCGGCTGCGACACCCACGTACAGGTGAAGAGATGAGATTCGAGGCGCCTGCGCCGCAGGATTTCGAGACCTTCTGGGCGCAAGCCGAATGAGGCGCGGCCTCTTGATCGTCATCTCGGGTCCGTCAGGCGTGGGCAAGGACACCCTTATCAAGCGGCTGCTGCAGGTCGACCCGGGCCTCGTCTACTCGGTTTCTGGAACCACGCGAAAGCCGCGACCGGATGAGCAGCCGGACCAGAACTACACCTTTCTGACCCGCCCGGAGTTTGAGGCGCTGGCCGAGCAGGGCGCCTTCCTGGAGCATGCGAGCTACAACGGCAACCTCTATGGGACCTTCCGTGATCGGGTCGACCGAGCGCGGTCAGAAGGTCGCGACATCGTCTTGAAGATCGATGTCCAGGGGGCCGAGCAGGTGCGGGGGCTGGTCCAGGACGCGATCTCGATCTTCGTCGTTGCGCCGTCCGAGGAAGAGCTGGAGCGCCGGCAGGTCGAGCGTGGCAGCGAGTCGCCGCAAGACCTCGCGTCGCGGCGGCAGATTGCTGAGCGTGAGATGGAATACGCCTCGAAGTACGAGCACGTGGTCACGAACGACGACGTCGAGCGCGCGGTGCGCGAGATCCTCGACATCATCAACGGCGCCCGGCGCCGGCGCGTAAGTTAGCGCCGATGGCGCGCAAGCTCGACGAGGATGGGACTTCCTGAATGCCGCTCGATCCAACCCCGGTGCCGGAAGAGCTGCGCGGCTTGCGCATCGCCCTGCTGGTCTCGGGCGGGATCGCCGCCTACAAGGTCGTGGACATGGCGTCCGCGCTGACGCAGGCAGGGTGCCGGGTGCGTGTCGCCATGACGCCGTCGGCGATGCGATTTGTCGGCGCCCCCACGTTCCAGGGCGTCACGGGCAGTCCTGTGTTCACCGGGCTCTGGCCTGCGGATGGCGCAGCCGAGCCGCACGTGTTCCTCGGGGACTGGGCCCAGCTCATCCTCGTGGCGCCGGCCACCGCCAACATCGTCGGCCGCATCGCGGACGGGCGCTCCGACGACATCGTGACGGCGACTCTTCTTGCCGCGAGATGCCCGGTCGTGGTCGCGCCTGCGATGAACGATGCGATGTGGGCCAAGCAAGCGGTGCAGGA
>JBKPCF010000043.1:0-11711 GCA_046727235.1 Candidatus Dormiibacterota bacterium | reverse complement strand
CATCGAGTTCACGACCGTCCTTGTCGTGCAGGCGAAGGCTTCGGACGGTTCGCCGGTCACGATTCGCTTCGACACGCACGTGACCCAGAACGCCGCCGGTATTACGGCCGTCAGCTTCGAGAAGGGTTGCTCGTAGGCACCATTGGACTTGCCGGGAGAGTGTTTCGACTCTCCCGGCTTTGCCACCTCGCCAAAGTCACCATCCGACTACCGTTCTCGAGCTCGCCGAAGTCGAGCTGGCAGGCATCGCCGAGAGCAAGGTCGAGGAGTTTCCCAACCTGCTGGCGATGGCAGCGTTCTATGTCATCAAGAACCGGTGGCACGTGGCGAAAGGCATCGTCTTCCCTGGTCTGCTGAACGAGTACAAGATCTCGAAAACGATGGACCATCTGATGTGGGTCGAGCCGCTCGAGTGGGACACATTAGCGTCGGTGGACGTGGGCGGCGGATTGACCGTTCACTGGGTTCTCGCGTTTCCGATCTCGGAATCCGAGCGGCAGTATTTGATGGATAACGGTTTCTGGAAACTCGAGTCGCTGATGGTCGATCGCGAGGTCGAGTACTGGGACCTGAACCGCCGGCCGGTCGTATAGACCTGTTGGCCGTGTCGCGCGCACGGATGGACAGGCACCGGCGGTCGCCGGGTTTGCTGATGCGGCAGCACGTGTCCGCCGCGCAGCTCCCGACTGATCTCGTGCCAGGTCCGAGGTGTCGATGCTGAAGATCGAATTGACAACCGCGAAGTCGAAGCGAAGCGCCGCATCAGCCGCCCTGGCCCGCGAGCGCCGCACACGCGACGGCCGACGCCACGCTCTTGAACCGCCCGCGGCCGACGGCCGGCTCGCCTGACCCCTGTCCTTAGGGAGTAAAGGCGCTCACCTCGCGGACTCCTATGGCGTCCGCGTAGCGCGATCGCATTTTATGATCGCTGGCCATGAGCGCGAAGGGGCTCAAATCCGCCCTGGATGCCCTGGACGTTTACTGGGCTGATCGTGACTCTACCTGGGCGGCTGGGTTGCGACCGGGCTTGAGTCAGGAGGCCATCGTCAAGGCCGAAAGCCTTCTCAAGCCGATGCTTCTGACCGACGAGCATCGGGTGCTTTACGGCTGGCACGACGGTGATGGCGACAGGCAGGCTTTTGGTGACGACTGGCCACAATTCCTACCCCTGGCCGAGGCGATCGAGCACTGGCGCCTGGGTCATACGGAGCTCGGCTGGACTCCGTCCTGGCTTCCTTTCTTGAACGATGGCCAAGACTATCGCGTCACGCTCATCGACAGCGTCCATCAGGACAGCGCGGGCATCCTTGACTTCTTCCTGCAGGCCGAACCAGTACCGTGGGTGCCGAGCATTGAGGCATTCGTGCGTTGGCATCTCGATTGCCTGACGGAGGGGCTTCCAGCCAAGGCTAACGATTACTTCGACAAAGATCGAAAAGCCGCAATTCAGCGGCTCCGCGAGCGGTACACCGGCCCAATCCTTGTCCGCGGTCAACCAATCCAACCAGGAATATCAGCCACCTTCACCCATGACTGGCCGAGGCCGTGGAAGGAAGCAGCAGGAATCGATGTGGAGGACGAAGCTCCGCGGGGCGCCACCACCACAATCGCGAACCTGTTGAGTCGCGAGGTCATTGACGGAGTCGTTCAGGGTCGCGTGACGTGGTTGGGCGGCGGGATCGACTCCTCGATTGTGCAAATCGACGACGGCACGGGTCGGCTCCTTATTGCATGCCCACAGGGCACCCCCGGCGTTCGCGACCTCGGGATGGAATTCGTCGTGGAAATAACGGTCAAGCCCCGAACCGGACCGATTGGAGAGGACCTCGCATTCCTCGAAAGCGTGATGGGTCGCACATAGTTCGTTGCTGAATCAGTTCGTTTCGTACGCAGCTTGCGAGAGGAGGACCTGGGCCAGAGCACTCGGCAGTAGATGACGAAACAGACCGGGCCCATTGCCGATCATGGAAACGACCGGTCGCGCTCCGTGATCGGTTTTGCCAGGTGACCAGCGGGGACTTGTACGCCGCTGTGACTCTCTCCCCGTGTGTCACAGATGTGTCACGCATTCGCGGATCCAGGAGGACACAGAAGGACACGACGGTCCTCGAAATTGACCGTACCTAGGGTTCGGGACCGTGAGGCCCCCATGTTCAAATCCCGGGCCCCGACCAGATTCTGAATTCGGAAGTGTGATCTCCCGAGAGTGTGAGACGGTCCTGGGGATCCTCTTGCGTCTGTTTCAATTCAATCCCCGCGGGCGACCCTCGGCGCCATCCGAGATGGGCAGCTACGTGTCTCGGACGCGCTCGTAGGTAAGTACGGCCACGCCCTCGAAGGTCTGGCCGTTGACGAGGCGCATGGCTTTAGTTTTGCTGGTCTCGCCGAAAAGGCGGTCGCCGGCGCCGAGCACCACCGGGAGGATCTTCACCCGCAGCACGTCGACGAGGTCGTGCTCCATCAGCAGGCGCAGGAGCTGAAAGCTCGCAGGGACCTCGATGTCGCCCTTGAGCTCTCGCTTCAGCTTTGTGACCTCGCTCAGCACGTCGCCTTTCAGTACTGTCGAATTATTCCAACCTGGATTGTCGAGAGTCGAGGACACGACGTACTTTGGCATGCTGTTCAGCCGATTCGCCAAATCGCCACTCCGGGATGGCCACCGCGCGGCAAACCACTCATAGGTGCGCCGACCCACCAGCAGTGCCTCAGATCCTAGGGCTTCGTCGAGCGCGAGCTTGTTGAGCTCCGGGCGATCCTTGATCAAGCCGACCCAGCCGCCACGGAAGCCTTCGTCACCGGCCGGGTCCTGGACGACTCCGTCGAGCGACACGTTGTCGATCGCGACGATCTTTCCCACTCCGATTTCCTCCTCATTCAGAAATCATTCCAACAGATTTTCGCAGGCCCCAAACCGCTCTTCTCCCGCCGGCGTAACCATGGAAGGATGCTCTGACGCCGTGGTTCACAGCCGTGTCACGGAATCGCGGAAGACCAAAAGCGACGACGGGCTGTTCTCTCGGAAGCACAGTACTTGGCCTGCCCGAAAGAGGCCGATCGGCCCTGGCTCTAGAGCGCCGGGCATGCCACTGTCGGCATGCCGCCGTCAATGCGGAGGCGAAAGGGATGGTGTGATTCGGCTTTGTACTGTACTGGTGGGATTGGTCCTTCTTCTGGCTGGATGCGGCCGCATTCCGCCACCCTCGAGTGCTCAAAGTTCGCCGGCATCGCCGACAGCCGGTTCTGCACTGACTATCCCGGACCAGACGCTGGATGCTGGTGAGGTCGGGGTTGCCTATGGGCCCGTAACCTTGGTCGCCAGCGGCGGAACGACCCCCTACTACTGGACGCTCAACGGAGGAGCGCTGCCGGCGGGCTTGACTGTCTCGGCCGCCGGTGTTATATCCGGCACTCCGACAGCCGCGGGCGACTTCAATTTCACGGTCGACGTCAATGACACGGTGGGAGTCTCTGCCAACCTGGCAACGACCATCGCCGTCGCGCCTCGTCTCATCGTCAGCCTGACCCATTCAGGAACGATCACGAGCCGCCAGGGTTCTGCGGCGGCGGGTGGCGCCTTTGCCTCTGTGGCGGGCGGCGCGGCGCCGTACACGTACTCGGTCACCGCGGGGGCGTTGCCGGCCGGGGTGAGTCTCACCGGCCTTTCGTTGTCGGGCACGTACAGCACCGCGGGGACTTACCACTTCACTGTCACAGTCACGGATGGCCTGGGCGCGACAGCCGCGGTTACCCCTGCCTACTACGTATGGGGCCCGATCACGTTTCCACCGTTCTGGACCGTGCCGGGCACTACGGCCGACCATCGGTTCATGTACGCGGACGTCGAGTGCCGCGGCACCAACGCCACCGGATGCAGCATTGCGTTTCCGTACTCGGGCGGCACTCCGAGCGTCATCCCCGTAATCTCGCGCGAAGACACGCAAGCGGCCTGGCAGGGGATCCCCGGATATGGGCCGGGCCAGGACAGCACACTGTATGGGCTTTCAGTGACAGTCTCCGGTGGCGCGATTCATGTTGCCGTCGCGCCGAACTCCAACCCGAAGGGTTGGACCAGCGGCAAAGTATTCGTCGTCCTGAAGGATCCACAGACCGGTGAGACGACACGGCCGGCCGAGATTCGGATCTTCATCTTCAGCTGACGCGGCTCATTGTTTCGAGTTCGCATTGCGGAAAGCTGCGGCCCCCACCTGCATCGCGATCGCGCTCGAATGAATCCTGCTGGCGGACTTCCAGCGCCCTGAACGTCTTAGGCAGGTAGGCTCGTTGCGTGCCCGCACAGCTACTCCGCCTCGATCAAGACAACCTGTCTCGTGAGCTGTTCCTCGTGTCGCTCCGGTCTTGGAACCATTGGCCGCGTGAGCTAGACCGCGCGGTTCAGATTCCTGAAGTACATGTACAGGGGGATCAGCCCAATGCCCGCGACGATGGCAAATATCGGGGCGAAGGCCGCAGACGCTACCGCCGAAGCTGGGTCCGCCGCGCTACCCATCCACTGGTCGAGTGCGATGCTGATCGACTCGATGAAGAAGTAGACGAGCATCCCGCCGACCAGCACGAAACCCCATGGGTGTCGTCGCCACAGCAATGCAGCTGAGACGAACATCAAAGGAATCCAGAACGACAGGTCCTGGACGTAGATCGGGTTCGTTGTCAGGCCGGTCCCCTCGAGGAAGGCGGGCGATCTGGTGAGGAGAGCCGGCACGACGCCGGCGAGCCATGCGCCGGCGTTGAGCACGGCGATCACAGCGAGGTATACGGCAAGCGCTCGCACCGGCAGCTCCGGTGCGAAACGTGATGCGAACGAGGCAACGTCGAGCGCCCTGAGAAGCAGGACGAGCGTCCAGAAGCCGAGCGCGAACATCGCCACATATATAAGGAAGAGGCTGTTGAACGGCGTGGCCAGCAAGAAAACCACCGACTTGTATTGAAGGAAGGCAGCCGCGCCAAGCCAGGCGACCAGGGGTCGCACGGCTCCTCGGCTCACAAGCAGCATCGAGACGGACAGGATCGGTAGCGCCACGACGAGCGCCACGAGCGCAGTTCCGCGTGCCGAACCGTTCATGACAGGCGTGCCACGCAAGACGTCCGGCGCGAGCAGGGTCAACGCCGCCGCGACGCCGCTCGCCACCGCCAGCGCCGCCGACATCCAGTACGGCGCCAACCCCAAGATCATCGATCGAGCGGACCTGCTGGCCTCCGCCAGCCGCCCTGGCGCGAATGCAGTCGCCATTTCAGACCTCCGTTTACGAGAGCGCTGGGCGGCGGATGGAATCGACGGGGGTGATCACGTGTCGAAGTGTGGACACGGCCCACAGCGCGACGATTACCGCCGCCAACCACATGAACAGAGTCGCGGTGGCCCAGATCAGGCCGCCGATCAGCAATCCGAGCGCGGCAACCCCGAGGATGCCGGCCAGAATGAGGAGCGGGTTTGGCGACCGCACGGTGCTGTAGTCGCTGGCCGCGCCGCACATCGCGAACCCGATCACTCCAAGCACGATGGTTCCGGCGCGGTAATCCCCGAGCAACGGCCAACCCCAGCCGTTCGTGACGTCGAGGGCCACCAGGACAGCAGCGCCGGCGAGCAAGCCACCAACCAGATCCTTCGAATTGAATCTCATCTTTCACACCTCCAACCAGGAGCGTATGAGACGCGTTCGCAAGGTCCTACCTTCGGGAGGCCTGTTTTTTGATGGCCGAAGGTCCTGGGCGATTCAGATCGCGCGCGCGTGCTGCCGAATGTCGTCCCACCTGAAGGTGAGCATGTTGACCACGTCGACCACCCCGTCGACATCGCGCGCCAGCCGGGTAAGGACCTCGGCGTCGCTGCGTCGGTCGACCTCACCGGAAAGGGTGATCACGTTGGACTCCACCGCCACCTGGATCGTTGCGGCGTCGGTCGGCACGACCGCTGGGATGATGCGGCTCTCGACCTCTTCCCGCAGGTCCTCGTCAGTGCGGAGGAAAACCTGCAGCAGGTCGCTCCGGCTGACGATGCCAGCGATCCGGCCGCGCGCATCGACTACGACGAGACGGCGGATGTTGCGCTGCTGCATCAGCCGCGCCGCCTCGGTGATCGTGGCGGCCAGACCGACGGTGATGGCCGGCGAGCTCATCAGGTCAGAAGCGACCACGCCCTCCGCCTTGTCCATTTCCTGCCTCCGGCGCCACATACGTAGCAGGCCGGCTTTCGACTCCAGCTCCGCTCGACGCTCCTTGAGCAGCAGGTCAGATTCGGAAACGACGCCGATCGGCATTCCGTGCTGGTCGACGATCGGGAGAGCGCTTATCCGATTTTCCTCGATCAGCCGGACAAGGACCTTGAAAGGCGTGTACGCGTTGGCGACATGGACGCGCGACGTCATCACATCGGCTACTGTGCGATGGCGCGGCAGGGAGCTCACCCGTGAACCTCGCTGTTCCAGCAGTGCAGGACCCGCACCGCCAATCCCGATGAGTCGGCAAGTCCGGCCGCGACGAGTGCCGCTGCCTCGGGCTGCTCACTTGCATCCGTGGCCAGCACGATCCGTTGAAATCCCTGGCTCTGCATAGCCAAAGCCTCCCGTCGCGACGGGTCGGCGAGTAGGGTCGATTGGCCCTCCATCAACCTGCCGACTGGCGTAAATTCGGGCCCCGATGGCAGAGCTCCGCGATCGCAAGGACATGCTGCTGGAGGCCGGCCTCACCCTCGCCTCGGAGCTCTCGCTGCCGATCGTCCTCCAGCGCATCGTCGATCTTGCCGCCGAGGTCACCGACGCGCGATACGGAGCGCTGGGCGTGATCGGCGAAGGCGACAGGCTAGTCGAGTTCGTGACGACGGGGATTCCGGCGCGGCAGCGGCAGGCAATTGGCGCCCTGCCGACCGGACGCGGCGTGCTCGGCCTGCTTATCCACGAGCCTCGTCCGGTGCGCATCAAGAACATCGCGGACCACCCGCAGTCGGTCGGCTTTCCGGCAAACCACCCGCCGATGAGCTCGTTCCTGGGAGCGCCCGTCCAGGCGATGGGCCGGGTGTTCGGCAACATCTACCTGGCCGAGAAACGATCTGCGGATGAGTTCAGCCAGGAGGACGAAGACGCCGTCGTCATTCTCGCCACGCAAGCCGGCGTAGCGATCGCCAATGCCACGCTCTATGAGGATGTCCGTTCGCGTGAGCGGTGGCTGGATGCGCTGCGGGATATCACCAACCAGGTGCTCGCCGGGGCGCAGGAGGCGGCGTTGCTCGATGCAATCGCGGGGCACGCCCAGGCCCTTGCGGGCGCGGACGCCGCGACCGTCGTCACCCGGAGCAGAACGCCGGGGGAACTCGTGGTCGCGGCGGCGGCCGGCGCCCGCGCCGACCGATTGCGCGGTCAGAAGGTTCCGGCGGTCGGTTCGATCTCAGGCGCGGTCATGAGCAGCGGTGAGGTCATGAGTTTCGATGACGTCAGCCAGGATCCGCGTGCCTTTCAGCCGATCATCAGCCTGGGTCGCCACGGCCCGGCGTTCTTCGTTCCGCTTCGCGTTCCCGGTGGTGTCGCCGGCACTCTCATGGTTGCCAACTTGAAAGGCGGCAAACGGTTCTCGGAGGAGACAATGCGCCTCGTCGCGAGCCTGGCTGACGCGGCCTCCGTCGCCCTCGACTACGACCGCGTCCAGTCCGAGCTGCGCCGGCTCGGCCTGCTCGAGGAGCGCGAAAGGATCGCCAAGGAGCTGCATGACGGCGCCATCCAGTCGCTGTTCGCAGTGGGTATGAGCCTTCAGGGAACCGCGCTGACGACCGGCAACAGCGAGACGAGCACACGGATCGAGCAGGCAGTCGAAGCTCTCGATGGCGTCATCCGCGATCTGCGCAACTATATCTTCGGCCTGCGGCCAGGTATCCTCGCCGACCGCCAGCTCGACCAGGCGCTTCGCAACCTGGGCGAGGAGATGCATTCGCGGACGCGTGAGCAGGTCGACGTCAGCGTGGACGCGGCCCTCGCTGCGAGGCTTTCGTCGCGATCGGCCGACATCGTGCAGCTCACCCGCGAAGCCCTCTCGAACATCGCGCGTCACGCGCATGCGAGCCGCGCCTCGGTCCGGCTCGATCGCTCGGGTGAGCAGGCGGTCCTGGTCGTCAGCGATGATGGCGTCGGTTTCAAACCCGGGAACAACTCGACCGGGAACGGTTTGCGAAACATGCGCGAGCGGGCAGCCAGGCTGGGTGGCTCGCTCGAGGTGACGTCGGCCGCCGGCAAGGGAACCACGCTGCGGGTCGCGTTTCCCGTCTAGGGTCGAAGGACCCTATCCGGCCGGGACGTCGGGCCTTCGCGCCCCGCGGGCAATGGTGAGACTATTTAGCAAATGCCTTCAGGCCGGCTCCGAATCATGCTCGTGGATGACCACGAGGTCGTGCGCGACGGTGTCAAGTCACTCATCAACGCCAACGACGACATGACGGTCGTGGCAGAAGCCGGCACGGTGGCAGAAGCCGTCGCCCAGGCGGAGCGCACGCGACCGGACGTCGTCGTCATGGACGTCAGGCTTGCGGGCGGCAGCGGCATCGAGGCCACGCGCGAGATCCGAGCCAAGCTCGAGAAGACGCAGGTCCTGATGCTGACGTCGTTCGCCGATGACGAGGCGCTGTTCGCCTCGATCATGGCCGGGGCTTCAGGCTACGTCCTGAAGCAGATCAGGGGCGGGGAGCTCGTTCGCGCGATCCGGGAGGTGGGGGCGGGCAAGAGCCTGCTCGACCCAGAGGTCACGAAGTCCGTCCTCGACCGCCTGCGCAAGGGCAAGACCATGCGTGACGAGAAGCTGGCTCGTCTCTCCGCGCAGGAAGAGCGCATCCTGACGCTTGTGGCACGAGGCTTTACCAACGGTCAGATTGGCGACGAGCTGAACCTGGCCGAGAAGACGGTCAAGAACTACGTGTCGACGATCCTTTCCAAGCTCGAGGTCGCGCGTCGAGCCGAAGCGGCCGCGTACCTCGCCAGGCACACCACCACGCCGGGGGCCTAGCGAGAGGCAGCGGCGCCGCTCAGTCTCTTCGCGATCGACTCGGCCAGGTCCTTGACGGTCGCCTCGGCCACTTTGTGCATCACAGCTTCGTCGAGCTGCTGCCCGAGCCTACCCAGGGGCGGCTCGTACATACCGCTGACGCTCAATCGGGTCACGGCTTTCTCGACCGGGACGAGCTCGATCCGGCCCGTCATGACCGGAAAGAGCGGCTTCGCACCAGTCGCCTTCCAGGCCACCGGCACGTTCGTCCAGTCGCCCGCCTTAATTGGCTCGCCAAGTTCGATGGTGACGCGCTTGCGCACGGGTATTCCCGCCACCTTGGGCCCCACGGAGGCAGAGCTCCTCGCGTCCAGGCCGGGGAACCAGCTCGATGCGGACTGAGCCAGGATTGCCTCGCATTCTCCGATGGGTCGGTTGACGTGCACTGAGTGTTGGACGTGCATCAGGCCTCCTCTTGATTCGCGTCGCGCGGCTTCCCGCGGAACATCCTACCCACGGCACGCACCGGGTCGAAGTAAACGTCGTCCATGCGCTCTTTCAACGGAATGATCGCGTTGTCCGTGATCTTGATGTGCTCCGGACAGACCTCGGTACAGCATTTGGTGATGTTGCAGTAGCCAAGGCCCGCCTTGCCTTTCAGCAGGGGCCTGCGGTCGAGCGTGTCTTTCGGATGCATCTCGAGACCCGCGATCCGGATCATTAAACGAGGACCGTAGAAAAACGTCTTCGGATGCTCGCGCACCACGTGGCACACGTCCTGACACAGAAAGCATTCGATGCACTTTCGAAACTCCATGCTCCGCTCGACGTCACTCTGCTGCATGCGCCAGGGCTCGCTGGTTTTCAGGTCCTTCTCGCTCGGAGTAAAAGGCGGGATCTCCCTGTTGACCTCGTAGTTCCAGCTCACGTCGGTGACCAGGTCTTTGATCACCGGGAAGCTCTTCATCGGCCGGACGCTGACGGTGGAGCCGTACTCGGAGATTGGTGTCTTGCACATGAGTCGCGGAAAGCCGTCCACCTCGGCCGAGCAGGAACCGCACTTCGCGGCCTTGCAGTTCCACCGCACCGCCAGGTCCGAGGCGAGGTTCGCCTGCACCCACAGCACCGCATCCAGCACGACCATGCCTTCGCGCACGGGCACCTGGTACGAGACATGATCGCCACCTGACGAATCGCCGCGCCAGATCCGCAGGTTGAGATCGGAGATCTCGGTGCTCATTCCCGCTCCTCGGGCGTGTAACGGGCGTAGGAGTGGTGTACCAGCTCGGCGAGGTAGTCCGGCATCGCAGGTCGCTTCTCGGCCTTCACCGCCATGCCGTCCAGGGTCTTCTCGACGATGAAGTTGACGTCGCCGAGCGCTTCGTCAGGCTTGGGATAGTCCGAGCGCGCGTGGGCGCCGCGGCTCTCTTTGCGCTCGAGAGCGGAGCGGAGCAATGCTTCGGCGTTGACCAGCATCGAGTGAAGGTCGATCGCGGTGTGCCAGCCGGGGTTGAATGCGAGGGAGCTGGAACCGCCCGTGCCACACGACCTGGCGCGGGTTCCCAGGTCGATGATCGCCTCGAGCCCGGCCTGGAGCCCGGGTGCGTCGCGCACGATGGGCGCGTATTTGCTCATCACGTCCTGGATCTCGGCCTGAAGTCGGTATGGGCTTTCGCCCGCGGGTCGCTCCACCGGCGCCATCAGATCGGCGAGGGCCCCACTGATCTCACCCAGGTCGAGCGTCGCCCTCGCCTCGCGGGAGCCGGATCTCGAGGCGGCGGCAGCCGCTTCACCGGCTCGTTTACCGAACACCAAGAGGTCGCTCAGTGAGTTGCCGCCCAGACGATTCGCGCCATGCAGGCCGGCCGCGACCTCGCCTGCTGCGAACAGGCCAGGCACGGTGCTCGCCCCAGTCTCCGCTTCCACTCTCACGCCGCCCATGATGTAGTGAATCGTCGGCGCGACCTCCATAGGCTGCATGGTGATGTCGACCTTCGCCAGCTTCAGGAACTGCTCGTACATCGACGGCAGCTTGCTCTTGATGTACTCGGGCTTGCGGTGCGTGATGTCGAGGAAGACACCACCGTGCGGGCTCCCGCGCCCGGCGTTGACCTCCGAGTTGATGGCGCGCGCAACGATGTCGCGAGACGACAACTCCATCCGCTCGTGGTCGTAATGCTCCATGAAGCGTTCGCCGTCTCTGTTGCGCAAGACGCCCCCCTCGCCGCGCACTCCTTCGGTGACGAGGATGCCGCGCACGCCGGCCGGCCACACCATGCCTGTTGGATGGAACTGCACCATCTCCATGTCGCGCAGCTGCGCGCCGGCGTCGTAGGCGAGCGCGGTACCGTCGCCGGTGCTCTCCCACGAGTTCGACGTGACGCGGTACATCTTGCCCGCGCCTCCGGTGGCGAGAAGAAGGGCGGCGCAGCGGTACAGGATCAGCGAGCCATCGGCGCGGCGATAGGCGAGAGCGCCGGCGATCCGGCCCTCCGCCTTGAGGAGCCTGAAGACGGTGACCTCCATGTGCACGTCGACACCCGAGGTGTGGACCGCGCGGTCTTGCAGCGTCCGGAGCAGCTCGAGACCCGTACGGTCGCCGATATGCGCGAGCCGCGGATACGTGTGGGCGCCGAATGGACGCTGGTGGATGCGTCCCTGCCAGGTCCGGTCGAAGACGGCGCCCCAGCGCTCCAGCTCGATCACCCGCTCAGGCGATTCCCTGGCGTGCA
>JBKPCF010000042.1:0-11271 GCA_046727235.1 Candidatus Dormiibacterota bacterium | reverse complement strand
CGAACCTCTGTACCTGGCCGGGCGCAAGATCGACAAGGTGATGTTCTGGGTGCCCCAGTCCGGCCGGCTCGGTCTCGGCGTCAGCATCCTCAGCTACGCGGGGGGCGTGATGCTCGGCGTGGCGACCGACGAAGGCCTCGTCCCCGACCCGGAGAAGATCGTGGTCGAGTTCGAAAACGAGTTCAAAGCCCTCCGGGCGAAGGCCCGCGTTTAACTGTTCTGTTACTTGGTAATCTTGTAAGCACCATGGTCGAGAGAACAACCGAACAAGAAGCCCTGGACGCTTACTCAACGATCGTCACGTCCGTCGCCGAGGCGGTGCTTCCCTCCGTCGCCAGCCTTCGTCTGGGCCGCGGCGGCCGCGGTTTCGGCGGCGCGGGTTCGGCCGTCGTGATCACCCCGGACGGCTATCTCGTCACCTCCGCCCACGTGGTCGCGGCGGGCGGTGCGGCGAAGGCGTCCTTCATCGACGGCGCGGAGTACGACGTCGACGTCGTCGGCGCCGACCCCCTCTCTGACCTTGCAATCGCGCGAGCGCGCGCCACCAACCTCAACGCCATCCACGTCGGCAACGCCGACCTGCTCAAGGTCGGCCAGCTCGTGGTCGCGATCGGCAACCCCATGGGGTTTTCGGGGTCCGTCACATCCGGGGTCGTCAGCGGGTTAGGCCGCTCGCTGGCGACCGCCGACGGGAACGGAAATCGGCGGTTCATCGAGGACGTCATCCAGACCGACGCCGCCCTGAACCCGGGCAATTCCGGGGGCGCGCTCGCCGACTCGAAGGCGCAGCTGATCGGGGTGAACACCGCGGTGGCCGGCATGGGACTTGGTCTCGCGGTGCCCATGAACTCGACCACGCAGGCCATCCTGGCCGCCCTCATGCGCAATGGACGAGTGCGCCGCGCCTACCTCGGGATCGCAGGCGGCACGAGGCCCCTGCCGCCAGCGGTCGCCGAGAAGCTCGGCCGCAAGGCGGGCGTGGAGGTGCACGAGGTGGTGAGCGGCAGCCCGGCGGCCGGCGGCAGGCTGCGCAGCGGCGATGTGATCGTCTCGGTCGGCGGCGTCGGAGTCAGCAAGGCGGGCGACCTGCAGCGCCTGATGGTAGAAGCCAGGATCGGCGCGAGCCTTCCGCTGACCGTGCTCCGCGGCGACCAGATGCTCACTCTCGACGTCATCCCCGTCGAACTCAAGTAACCTCCCCACGTGCCCAAGCGGGAGATCCGGGACCTCCTCAGCGCCGACCTGAGCGAGGGCCCGTTCCGGATGGGGCGCGTCAACACGGATGCGACGCCCGGTTTGAAGGGAGGCCGGCGGCGCGCGCTGGCCGACATCAAGCAGCACCAGGACGAACTGTTCAACCTTCACGAGCGCCTCTACGCGGAGCACAAGCGCTCCGTCCTGGTCGTGCTCCAAGGCATGGACACGGCCGGGAAGGACGGGACCGTCACTCACGTGATGCGGAACTTCAACCCGCAGGGTGTCCTGATCACGCCGTTCAAGGCGCCCACCCCGGAGGAGCGCCGGCGCGGCTTTCTCTGGCGGATCCGCCGCCGCCTCCCCGTCCCCGGCGACATCGGCATCTTCAACCGCTCCCACTACGAGGACGTGCTGATCGCCCGGGTGCACAACATTGCGCCGCCAGCCGTGATCAACCGGCGCTACAACCAGATCAACGCCTTCGAGAAAGGACTGACGCGTAGAGGGACGACGGTTGTGAAGCTCTGCCTTCACATCTCGTACGAAGAGCAGCGCAAGCGTCTCATCGACCGGCTCGAGAACCCCGACAAGCGATGGAAGTTCAACGAGAACGACATCGACGAGCGGCTTCTCTGGGACGACTATATGAGCGCGTATGGACAGGCGATCACGCGATGCTCCACGCCGCACGCCCCGTGGTACGTGATCCCCGCCGATGACAAGGTCTATCGGAACTGGGCGGTGACGATGATCCTGATCGAGACGCTCCGCCAGATGGATCCGCAGTACCCGCGGCCGAAGCTCGACATCCCCCGCCTCCTGACGCGGCTTCGTAGCTGACGACGGCCTCAGCTTTGCTAAGTTGAAGAATCGCTAACTTTCGTTTGGGGGAGTGAGATGAACCGCATGCGAGTCGTGGGCTGGCTTGTGGCAACCCTCCTGGTCGCCGCGTGTGGATCGAGCGGCGGCGGAGGCGGAGGAGGGCAGAACGCGTATTCGGGCAAGACGATCAAGCTCGGCGCCGTGCTCTCGATCACCGGCGCGGGCGGCGTCTACGGACCCCAGAGCCGGGACGGGGCTCTGCTCGCCGTCAAGCAGATCAACGCCTCAGGCGGCGTCAACGGCGCCCAGATCGAGTTGACGGTCGAGGACGACACGTCCGACAAGGCGATTTCAGCGCAAAAGACGCAGAGCCTGATCCAGCAGAACCAGGTCCTGGCTGTGCTCGGGCCGACCCTCTCCAACTCCGCCGTCGCGGCCCATCCGCTCGCGGAAAATCTGAAGACGCCGATGCTGGCCGTCAGCACGACGGGAATTCACATCGTCCCCGACTGCAACTTCCCGGCGACAACACCTTGCAAGTACGTCTTCCGCGACAGCCTGGGAGAGCAGACGGCGATCCCCGACAACATCAAGTCCTACGTCGAGGACGCGCACCCCAAGACTGGCGTGCTGCTGGTCGCGCAGGACGACAAGTTCTCCAGCGACGGCGGCAAGATCGTGCAGGCCACCGTCGGCCAGTACAACATCAACCTGCTCAAGACCATCTCCTTCAGCAAGAACGACGCCGACCTTTCGCCCTACGTGACGCAGGCCGTGCAGCTGAAGCCTGACGTGATCTTCGTCACGTCACTCGGCGCCATCCCGGCAAAGATCATGACGGCGGCCCGCAACCAGGGCTGGCAGGGCCAGTTCCTGGGCGGCAACGGGTTCAACACCGCAACTGTTTCCAAACAGGCCGGCGCCGCCGGCAACGGCGCGCGGAGCGCAAGCGCCTGGTACATCGGCAACGATTTCGCTTCCAACAAGGACTTCGTCGACGCCTACCGGAAGGAGTACGGCAAGGAACCGGACCAGTTCGCGGCCCAGGGCTTCACCGGGCTGAAGATCCTGGCCGACTCGGCCAAGCGCGCCAACCTGACGTTCACCGACGTCGCGGGCGACCGCGACAAGCTGCGGACCGCGATGGAGAGCGTCAACATTCAGTCCCCGCTCGGACCGTTCCAGTTCACCCCCGAACATGACGTGAAGCAAACCGTGTGGATCATCCAGATGGACGGCGCCGGCGGATTCAAGCTCGTCCACGAGATCAAAAGCAGTTGATGAGGCAGGGGGGCCGCCACCCGGTCCCCCTCCTCGCTAACACAACCCACTAGTGGATCAGCAGATCCTCAATGCGATCTTCATCGGGTCCATCTACGCCCTCTTCGCCATTGGTTACACGCTCGTCTTCGGCATCCTCGACATCCTGAACCTGGCCCACAGCGCCGTATTCATGCTGGGAGCAGCGGTCACCTACTCCCTGACGATCAACCACGGACAGTCGTTCTGGGTCGCCGCCGTGCTCGGCATCGCTGTATCGGCGCTGATGGGACTGGTGATCGAGCACGTCTGCCTACGGCCACTGCGCCGGCGCCAGGCGCCTCCCATCTCCGCCCTCATCTCGACCATCGGCCTGGCGCTGGTGATCGTCGCCGCGGTCGAGCAGGGCAGGATCGGCACGCTCCTCTCCTGGCTCTGGGTCGACGGCGCCAACTCCGTCGCCTTTCCCGCCGGCGCGGTTCCCAACCCCACCTGGCATATCGGCGACCTGACGCTCGAGGCGAGCAAGGTGCTGATAATCCCGCTCTCGATCGCGCTGATGCTCGTGCTCGGTTACGTGATGCGATTCACCCAGATCGGGCGGGGTCTTCGCGCGGTGGCGGAGAACCCACGCGCCGCGCGCTTGATGGGCCTGGACGTCGACCGCATGATCTCGTTGACGCTGATCATCTCGTCCGCCCTCGGCGGCCTGGCCGGAATCCTTTTCGGCGTCGCCCTGGGCGACATCAGCCCTTACATCGGGCGGGACAACGTCGAGGTGCGCGGCCTGGCGGTCATCGTGCTCGGCGGCATGGGAAGCATCACCGGCGCCGTCGTCGGAGGCTACCTGCTCGGCCTGATCGAGATCCTCGCCCTCGTCACGTTCGGCAGCAACGCGAGAGGAGGCGTCGCCTTTGCCGCCCTGTTTCTGATGCTGGTGCTGCGGCCGCAAGGCCTGTTCGGCACGCGTCTGCGAGAGCGCCTCTGATGGACTTCTTCATCTCCCTCTTCAGCGACCCGGTGGGTTTCTGGAACTCGCACACGCTGCTGATCGCCCAGATCGGGATCAACAGCATCATCGCGACGTCGATGTTTCTAGTCCTGTACTCGGGCCAGCTCTCGCTTGCGGCGCCCGGCTTCATGGCGATCGGCGCCTACACCTCTGTCCTGATGGACCTCAAGTGGCACACGCCCCTGGCGCTCAACATCGCAGCGGCGGTCGCGCTTGCGGGCGTCGTCGGTTTCCTGGTCGGACTGCCAGTGCTCCGATTGCGCGGCGTGTTCCTCGCCATCGCGACCATCGGATTCATCGAGGCGCTGCGCCTGGGCGTGGTTCTCAACTGGGACATCACCGGCGAGGGCCTCGGCCTGAAGAACCCGGACGCCGATCCGCTGGGCGGCGTGCCAATCGTCCTGGTGTCGCTGGTGGTGATCCTGTTCCTGGTCTGGCGCTTGACGAAAGGCCGTCTCGGCAACGCATGGGCCGCGATCCGGCAGGACGAGATCGCCGCGCTTAGTCAAGGCATCTACGTCGCGCGCTACAAGATGATCGCGTTCGTCCTGAGCGCGCTGATCGCGGGGTATGGCGGCGCGCTCGAGGCCCACCTGAATTTCTTCGTCGATCCCGGTGACTCGCAGTACGGCGTGACACGAGCCGTGCAGATCCTTACCTTCGCGGTGCTGGGTGGAAGCGGTTACGTCTTCGGACCGGTGGTCGGAGCGTTGATCATCACGCTGCTGCCCTACATCTTCGAAGGGGCCGGTGACTACATCAACATCCTGGCCGGCGCCTTCTTGATCGCGGTCATCGTCTTCAGGCCGCAGGGAATCGTCGGCCGTGGCGGGCTCGCTCTTGTGCGGCCCGCGTGGTGGCCGCGCGCGAGAATCCGTGCTGCTGCGCCTGGATGACGTCCGGCGCCACTTCGGCGGCGTGCACGCCGTCGACGGGGTGTCGCTGGACGTCGAACAGGGGTCGATCCAGGGCCTGATCGGGCCCAACGGCGCGGGCAAGACCACCCTCGTCAACGTCATCACGGGCTACGCGCGATTTCAGTCGGGGCGGGCGTGGCTCGAGTCCGACGAGCTGACCGGCTTACCCGCCCACCGGATCGCGTCGCTCGGCATTGCTCGCACCTTTCAGAACATCCGCCTGTTCAAAGAGTTGACCGCGGTCGAGAACGTGCTCATCGGCATGCACACGCGGAGGCGAGACGACACCCTTGCGCAGCTTGCCACCCTGCCGTTCTTCCGCGCCGCGGAGCGCCGGCGCGTCAGCGAGGCCAACGAGCTGCTCGAGAATGTCGGCCTGCCACGGTCGGTGGCATCGCGCCATGCTGCCACGCTTCCTTATGGGGACCAGCGCCGCCTCGAGATCGCGAGGGCGCTCGCGCTCAAGCCACGCTTGCTCATCCTCGACGAGCCGGCCGCGGGCATGAACCCGTCGGAGAAGCAGGGCATGCGCGAGCTGATCGAGCGGCTCAACTCCGATGGGCTGACCGTCCTGCTGATCGACCACGACATGCGCCTGGTCATGGGCGTGTGCAGACGCGTAGCGGTGCTGAACTTCGGCAAGAAGATCGCGGACGGGACGCCGCAGGAGGTCTCGACCGACCGGACCGTGATCAAGGCTTATCTCGGGACCGGCGGCGAGCGGGAGGTCACCAGCGCGCCGGGCGCGAGCGGCGTCGACGAGGAGACGGAGGTCGCGGAGGCGGCCACCACGAGCAAGGCGGCGCCCGAGCCGGAAAAGGCGATCCTCGACGTCGAAGGTCTGACCGTAAGCTACGGCGCGATCGTCGCCGTGCGCGGCGTGTCGCTTCGCGTCGCGGCAGGCGAGGTGGTCGCGCTGATCGGCGCCAACGGCGCCGGCAAGTCGACGATCCTGAACACGCTTTCCGGCCTGATCCGCCCGGAATCTGGTACGGCGCGGTTCGACGGGCTGGACCTGACCAACGCAAAGGCGTCGTCGATCGTTCGGCGCGGGCTGGTCCAGGTGCCCGAGGGACGGGAGATCCTCGCCAGGCAGACCGTGATGGAGAACCTGGAGCTCGCGACGTGGGCGCGCCGCGACGGGGCGGCGACGCGAGGGCAGATCGAGGCGGTCCTGAAGCGCTTTCCTATCCTCGGGGACCGGCGCGACTTGAGCGCCGGGTCACTTTCGGGTGGCGAGCAACAGATGCTCGCGATCGCAAGGGGACTTCTGGCCAGGCCGCGATTGCTGCTTCTCGACGAGCCGTCCCTCGGACTTGCGCCGCAGATGGTCGACGAGGTGTTTCGCGCGATCGACGAGATCCACAAGGAGGGGACGACCATCCTGCTGGTGGAGCAGAACGCCCTGCGCGCGCTGGCGATCGCCGACCGGGCTTACGTCATCGAGACTGGGCGGATCTTGCTCAGCGGGTCGGGCGACGACCTGCTGCACAACCCGGCGGTGCGGAGGGCGTATCTGGGCGGATAGCCCGTCGCCGGCTTCGCCGCGCACAGTGCGCCGTCCATGAACGGGCGGGCATAAAAAAAGCCCGGGCCGAAGCCCGGGCCTTTCTGGTTCAGAAGTTACGCGATGCGGACGCTCTTGGCGCGCGGGCCCTTCGGGCTCGACTCGACCTCGAACGTCACCTTCTCGCCACCCTGGAGGCCGTCGAAGTCGCCTTCGGTGCCACTCCTGTGGAAGAAGTACTCCTGTCCGTCCTCAGCCTTGATGAATCCAAAGCCGCGATCGGAAACCAGCTTCTTGATGGTGCCTGTGGGCATTTCCATCTCCTATCTCTCGAACGGCGGGGCCAACTCATCTAGCGGGCCCGTTCGAGAAAGATCGCAGCCTGCGGTGAGCACCGGCGCTTCGCCGGCTAAAGGGAGTATACCCAGAACCTCAGGAACCTATTCCCGCCGCCTCGGCCCGCCTGCGGGCTCGGGACTGGTCGACCTCCGTCAGGTGTCTTTTGCGCAGCCTCAGGTGCTTCGGGGTGACCTCCAGAAGCTCGTCGTCGGCAAGGAAGTCGAGCGACTGCTCCAGGCTCAGCCGCGTGGCCGGCGTCAGCCGCACCGAGATGTCGGAGGTCGACGAGCGCACGTTCGACTGCTTCTTCTCGCGGCACACGTTGACGCGGATGTCCCCGGGCCGTCTCTGGAGCCCCACGATCATCCCCTCGTAGACCTCCTCGCCCGGCTCGATGAACGTGATGCCGCGCTCCTGGGCGGCGGCCAGCCCGTAGGTCAGCGAGGTGCCGGCCGACGAGGCGGTCAGGGCGCCGTTGCGCTGCTGGCGGAACTCGCCCATCCACTCCCGGTAGCCGATGCCGATCGAGCCCATGACGCCTTCGCCCGAGGTCAGGGTCAGGAACGCGTTGCGAAAGCCGATCAAGCCGCGCGTCGGGATCAGGTACTCGAGGCGGATCCCGCCCTTGTGGTCGTAGACGATCTCGATCATCTCGCCGCGGCGCTTGCCCAGCGCTTCGGTGACCGCGCCGAGGTTTGGCTCACGGACGTCCACGGTCAGCCGCTCGACGGGTTCCATTCGCTTGCCGTTGATGACCTTGACAATCGCTTCCGGCCGCGAGACCTCCAGCTCGTAGCCTTCGCGTCGCATGGTCTCGATGAGGACGGCCAGGTGCAGCTCGCCGCGTCCGCTCACCAGGAACCGCTCGGCCTGTGAGGTGTCCTCGACGTGCAGCCCGAGGTTGGTGTCGAGCTCCTTGTACAGGCGGGCGCGGAGCTGTCGGGTGGTCGAGAATTTGCCCTCACGGCCAGTGAACGGCGACGTGTTCACGCCCAACGTCATGCGCACGGTCGGCTCGTCGATCTCGATCCGCGGCAGCGCGTCAGGCGTCTCGGGGTCGGCAAGCGTGTCGCCGATCGCGACGTCCTCGAGGCCGGTGAGGACCGCGATGTCGCCGGCACTCGCGCTGTCGACAGCGACGCGGTCGAGGCCGCGGTAGAGCAGCACCTGCACCACCTTCACGCGGCGAGCGTCACCCTCCGCGCCGAGCACCGCGACTGTGTCGCCCGGCCGGACCGTGCCGCGGGAGATGCGGCCGATAGCCATCGTGCCCGTGTAGTCGTCGTACGCGCGGTTGGCGACCAGCATCTGAAAGGCTCCCTGCTGCGCGACCGGCGCGGGCACGTTCTTGACGATGGTCCTGAAGAGCGGCTCGAGGTCGGGCTCGAGCGCGTCTGGCTCGAGCCCGGCGCGGCCCTGCTTGGCGATCGCATAGACGACGGGCGCCTCGAGCTGGTCGGCGTCCTCGGCGAGCTCCAGAAACAGGTCGTGCAGCTTCTCGAGCGTCGCCTTCGGCCGCGCGTTTGTCCGGTCGACCTTGTTGATGACGATGACGATGCGCAGCCCGACCTCGAAAGCCTTGCGAAGGACGAAGCGGGTCTGCGGCATCGGACCCTCGGCCGCATCGACCAGAAGGAGGCAGCCGTCGGCCATGTTGAGCACGCGTTCGACCTCGCCGCCGAAATCGGCGTGACCCGGCGTGTCGATGATGTTGATCGTCACGTCGCCGTGCCGAATCGAAGTGTTCTTGGCCAGGATCGTGATCCCCTTCTCGCGCTCGAGGTCGTTCGTGTCCATGATCAGGGTCCCGACGTCCTGATTGTCGCGAAAGGTATGGCTCTGCTTGAGCAGGGCGTCGACGAGCGTGGTCTTGCCATGGTCGACGTGGGCGATGATCGCCACGTTTCGGATGTCGTGCCGGATCTCGGTCATCGGACTTGGCAATATACGGGCTGCGACATGAGTGCCGACCGAGAGATCCGGCGATCCCAGGCGGCGCAGATGCTAGGCGCCGACGAGCACCGCAGCGAGCGCATCCGTTGATGCGTGAGCGAGGAGCTCAGGAGGCAACAACGCAGATGCGTCGCATGGGCCGCCGAAGCTCCGGCCGGCATCTCAGGTCGCAGCCCGCGGGGCTGGTCATGCGCAGCCGAACTTGCATCGCCACCATCGCCACAATTGCGGCGCTCTGGCTGACCGCCCTCGCGGCCACACCCGCGCGGGCAGACGACGGTTGGGTCATCACATCGTTCCACTCCGACATCAAGATCGCGGCCAACTCCGAGCTGACGATCACAGAGGACATCCGCGTCGATTTCGGTTCGCTCCAGAAGCACGGCATCTTCCGCACCCTCCCCCTGCGCTATCGCTACGACGACACCCACGACCGCTACTACGAGATTACGGTCGAATCGGTGACCGACGGTGAGAAGGGCGTGCCCTACACGATCTCCAGCGCTAGCGACAACGAGGTGGTCAAGATCGGGGATCCAGCCCGGCTCGCCAGCGGCCGCCAGCGCTACGTCATCACCTATTCGATACGAGGCGCCATGAACCGGTTCGCGGATCACGACGAGCTGTTCTGGAACGTCGATGGCGACCTCTGGCCGGTGCCGAAGCAATCGGTGGCGGCGACGGTCAATTTTCCCGACGGGTCTTTCCAGAAGGCGGCTTGCTACGAGGGACCGCCGGGCTCCCGCGAAGCATGCTCCTTCAGCAACAGCTCGACCACGGCGACCTACCAGTCGACCCGCAGCCTCGAATCCGGCGAGGAGATGTCGGTGGTCACGGCGCTCAACCAAGGCGCGGTCAACGTCCCGGCGCCGCTGCTGGAGGGTCACAAGCGTGTCTTCCCGCGCGACGCCTTCGACGTCAATCCGCTCACCGGCGGAATCAGCCTCCTGGTGCTCCTTGCCGGCGTCGCTTTGATCGTTCGGTTCTGGTGGCTCCACGGCCGCGATCGCGAGTACCTGACCCAGTACTACCTCACGAACGATCCGCGCGACCGGCTGGAGCCGCTGTTCCAGCACGAGCCGGTTGTTGTCGAGTTCGGGCCGCCGCAGAACCTGCGCCCCGCCCAGCTCGGGCTGGTGCTCGACGAGAGCGCCGACACCAAGGACGTGACCGCAACGATTGTCGACCTCGCGGTGCGCGGGTTCCTGACGATCAGCGAAGTAACCGGCCGGAAGGACTGGCTGCTGACACGAAAGGGTGGCGACTTCAGCGCGCTCCTGCCCTACGAGGCGACGCTGCTCAACGGCCTGTTTGCGGGGCGGCAGCAGGTCAAGGTGTCGGAGCTCAAGGGGACGTTCCAGTCGACACTCCGGTCGGCTGAGCGCAACGTGTATTCGGACGCCGTGAGCCGTGGCTTCTTCCCCACCCGGCCGGACCTCGTCCGCCTGGCGACCACCGGCGTCGGCATCCTGATCGCGCTGGTCGGCGCCGGTCTCACGTTTCTCCTCGGCGTGACGTTCGGCGGAGGGCTGATCGGCGTCGCGGTCATCCTGGTCGGTGCCATCCTCGTCGCCGGGCATCGGGCCATGGCCAGCCGCACCGCAGCCGGTCGGGATGTCATGCAGAAGACGCTCGGGTTCAGGCTCTACATGAACACCGCCGAGAAATACCGCCAGCAGTTCGCGGAGAAAGCCGAGATCTTCACCCAGCTTCTCCCCTACGCGATCGTGTTCGGATGCGTCACGCGCTGGGCGAAGGCATTCGAAGGCATCGACACGAGCGCGGGCAACTCCTGGTACGTAGGCAACGCGCCGTTCCAGGCCGCGCTGCTGTCCAGCAGCCTGGAGTCGATGAACAGCGGCATCTCCAGCGCCATTGCCACCTCACCGCCAAGCTCGGGCAGCTCGAGCGGCTTCGGCGGCGGCGGATTCTCCGGTGGTGGTGGCGGAGGCGGCGGCGGCGGAAGCTGGTAACGGCGGCTTCGCGCCGCGTCAAGTTGCAAACCGCCCCCAAAACGGGTTGAATTGAATTCGCTTTCGGAACGCGTCTTGTTTGGGGGAAAAGACGTGGACTTATTTTTGACATTCCACCAGCACTACCAGCCGGTGGTCGGCAGCATCCTACTCTCGGCGCTGGTCGCCGGCCTGCCTCTTTATGTGCTCTTTGTGGCCCTTGCGGTGCTGCGCCTGCCCGCGTGGCTCTGCGCGCTGGCGGCGATGCTGATGGCTTTCGTCCTCGGCTGGCTGGTCTGGGGCATGCCGTTT
>JBKPCF010000041.1:0-13434 GCA_046727235.1 Candidatus Dormiibacterota bacterium | reverse complement strand
TCCCGCACCCCGACGCGAGCCAGTGCGTCGAGCTGACCATCCCGAAGGTGCCCTTCAGCTCAGGACGCGTGGTGAACTCCACGTCAGTACGCCTCTTGCAGCCCGCCGCGGCGGGAGACGTTCTCGAGGTAGATGAACAGCACGTAGCCCGCGAGCGCCCATGTCGCGCCGACAAGCAGCTCGCCGCCGAGCAGGCCGGCGACCTGCGCGAGGGAAGCGCCGGCGACCGCTTCCCGCGCCGCCTCCACGCCTCGCGTCAGGGGCAGCGAGTATGCGATCACCTGCAGCACTGCGGGCAGGCGGCTCACCGGGAAGTTGATGCCGCAGACGATCAGCAGCGCGTAGTAGACGACGTTGGCGATGATGATCGCGTCCCGCATCACCAGGCCGATGCTGCCGAACATCAGGCCGAGGCCGGCGGTGGTAAGCGAGATGACCAGCACGCACAGCCCGAGCAGCGGCAGGTTGGCGTGGGCCAGGTCCAGGCCGAACAGCACCAGCGCTATTGCGAGCGCAACGATCACGGTGGCGATGCCGTCGATCACGTTGACGACGGCGCGGCTGAGGAAGGTCACCAGGCGGTTCGCCGGTGACCCCAGAAGCAGTGGCAGCGTTCCGTACTGGCGCTCGTTGGCGACGGTCGCGATCACGCCGAAGATGCCCGCGTTTGCGGTCAGCTGCAGCGCGTTGCCCAGCGCGAAATAGAGCGCGTTCTGGCTGCCAGTCGCGTAGACCCCCAGCTCGACGAAGAACAGGATCTGCGTGACCGGCAGCAGGACCTTGTAGGCGATGTAGCCGCGGATGGTCGCCCACTGGAACAGGGCGACGTACTGGAGATAGGTGGAGCGCGCGAAGACCGCAGCCTCCCACAGAAGGGTGTTCACGCGAGCGCCAGCTCGCCCGAGACCCGCGCCTCACGTTCGACGAGTGAGTAAAGAAAGTAGGCGCCGACCAGGTAGGCAAGGCTGAGCCCGATCGCAAGCAGCCACCACAGCACGAAGTCGTGCGGTCCTTCCGCGACCGTGGAGGCGTACAGCGCGCGGGTCGCCCAAGTAGGCGAAAGCAAGCCGGCGACGCCCTGCACGGGAGTGGCCAGGATGGCGATGGGAAACATGAACCCGCAGAGCACGTACACGCCGAGCTCGAAGCCGTTCAGCATGCTGAACGCCCACCGCCACAAGGCGAACAGCGGAGTCAGCGTGATGGCGATGCTGAAGAACGAGAAGGTCAGCACCCCCAGCGAGATCGCGAACCGCGACGCGTCGACGTGTGGAAGCAGCGCGTGAAATCCGACGTAGGCGAACGCCGCGGTGGGAACGAACGCGAGCAGCCCGAACAGCAGGCTGCCGATGATCTTGCCCAGGATGATCGTCCACAGCGGAGTGGGCACGCCGAAGATCTGCTCCAGCGTCCCGTTCCAGCGCTCCTCCTGGATGCCGTTGCCGCCGTCCAGGTAAGCCACGCTCCAGTAGCCGATCAGGCCGCCGCCGAGCACCCCGTAGACAAGGTGCGAGGACGGCGCTCCAGGACGGCTCAGGACGTACAGCCCGACCGTCGCGAAGATCAGCGGAAAGACGAGCCAGTTCAGGTACGCCCAGGGGCTGATCACGCGCAGCCGGACGCTGACCCGAAACGCGCTCCAGGCTGCGCGCACGAGCGAGGTCATGAGCTTTCACCGATCAGCTGGATATACGCATCCTCGAGCGTGGCCTCGCGCGAGCTCACCTTCTCGAGCTTCAGCCCGTCGAGGATGGCGCCAAGGTGCGTCATCACGTCCGCCGGTCGCGCGCAGTGCACGGTCACGAGCTGGGCGAGCTCGCGGTCGGAAACCGCGACGGACCTCACCCCGGGCAGAGCTCGTACGCCCGCGAGTCGTTCCGCCGGCATGCCCACCACCTGGAACTCGACCACCCCCTGGTCCTCGACCGTGTCCTTGATGCTGCCCGGGGTTCCCTGCGCGACGATGCCGCCGTCCTTGATCACCGCGATCCGGTCGCAGATCGCGTCGGCTTCGAACATGTAGTGCGTGGTCAGAAAGACGGTCGTCCCCGAATCCGCAAGCTCCCTCACGATCAAGCGCAGCTCGCGCGCACCGACGGGGTCGAGGCCGATCGTCGGCTCGTCGAGGAAAAGCACGTCGGGATCGTTGAGCAGGCCGCGCGCGAGGTGCAGGCGCTGCTTCATGCCCCGCGAATAGAGCTCCACCCTGTCGCGCTCCCGGCCCGCGAGGCCGAGACGCTCCAGCAGCTCTGCGATCCGTCGGCGCGACACCTGCGGCGGGATGCGATACAGGTCGGCGAAGTAGCGAAGGTTGTCGAGACCGGACAGGCGCCAGTAGAGCCCTCGCTCACCGCCGAAAACGAACCCGATCCGCCGGCGCAGCGCCCACTGGTCCTTCAACACATCGAGCCCGAGCACCTTGGCGGTGCCCGAGGTCGGAAGGAGCAGCGTGGTGAAGATCTTCACCATCGTGGTCTTGCCGGCGCCGTTCGGTCCGAGCAGGCCGAACAGCTCGCCCGGCTCGATCGCCAGGTCGACGCCGGCGAGCGCCGCACGCTCGACGCGCTCGCGGCGCAGCACTCCACGTTTGGTCACGTACGTCTTACGAAGCTGACTCGCCTCGATCGCGAGCGATGCCGTCATTCGTCTTTTAAGGCTAGTAGGTGCTATAGGTGTGGCTGATGAATCCATTTTTCGAAGCGCTCGGACAGGACTGGGTCGATGCCGCAAAGCGCCGCGGCGCGGACATCGCGAAACCAACGCTCGATTCCCGCGTCGCGCTGGAGCTGCTGGAGCTTGCACGTGTGGCGGCTCACACCCAGGAGCGGCGTTTCGCTCCCCTGACGAGCTACCTCGCAGGCGTTGCGGCGGAGAGGTTGCGGGCGGCGAAACCCGACGCGGATGACGGCGCCATCGCCGAGTTCATCCTCGAGGTGCGCCAGAAACTCGAACGGGAAGTGCCCGGTCTGTAGACGCTAGCGGACGCTGATCACCGGCAGCTGCCGGAAGCTCTGCACGGAGACCCGGGCGGCGAGCGCGGCCGCCACCTTGCCGAGGGCCTGGGCGCCCGCGCTGTCAGGGCGTGTGACGACGACCGGCGCGCCGGCGTCAGCCGCCTCCCGGATGGGACCCTCGAGCGGTATCGCGCCCAGGTACGGGACCCCGAGGCGCTGCGCCGCGCGCTCGGCGCGCCCGTGGTCGAAGATGAAGTGCTCCTTGCCACAGTCGTCGCACACGAACCAGCTCATGTTCTCGATCAGGCCGAGCGCCGGAACGTTGAGCCCGCGGAACATCTGCAGCGCCTTCACCGCGATTCGGAGCGCCGCCTCCTGCGGTGTGCACACCACCGCGACGCCGGTCAGCGGCACGGCCTGCGCCAGCGTGAGCGAGGCGTCGCCGGTGCCCGGCGGCAGGTCGACGATCAGGTAATCCAGCTCGCCCCACCGGACGTCGGTCAGGAGCTGCTCGATCGCACGCGAGACCATGGGCCCGCGCCAGACCATCGCCTTGTCCGCGCCCGCCAGCAGGCCGATCGAGATCATCTTCAGGCCGTAAGCCTCCAGCGGGATGAGCTTCTGGTCCTGCACCGCGGGCGTGTCGTTCACGCCGAGCATGCCCGGCACGGACGGACCGTAGATGTCGGCGTCGAGGATCCCAACGCGCGCGCCTGACAGTTGCAGCGACGCGGCGAGGTTGACCGCGACGGTCGACTTGCCGACTCCGCCCTTGCCTGACCCGACCGCGATCACGTGCTTGACCCCAGGGATGGCGGGCTCGTGCGGCCCTCCGTTGAAGGCGGCGCGCACGTTGGCGGTCATCTTGAGGTCGACGGCGGTCACGCCCGGGATCCCGGCGACGAGCTCGTGCGCCATGGTCTGAAACCGGTCTCGGACCGGGCACGCCGGCGTCGTCAGCTCGAACGTGAAGCTGACACGGCCGCTGTCGGTGATGGCGAGGTCCTTGATCATGCCGAGGCTCACGACGTCCCGGCCGAGGTCGGGGTCTTTGATCGCCGAAAGGACGGTGAGGACCTCTTCGCTACTGGGCACTGAAGATCACCGCGGCCCGCAGCGCGAGCACGCCGACCAGGACGAGAAGCGAGACCACGAGCGTGTCGATGCGAATGCCGGCGGCGGTGCCCGACCCGGCGGTCTGCAGGCGCATGTGGCCGCGCGCCTCGACGAGTGAGCCGGCGATGCCTGCGATCGCGATCGCCCACAGCGGGAGCCAGGGCACCTCTCGTGCCAGTGTGCCGGCGGCGCCGACCGTGATGAAGAACACGACGATCAGGACGAGCTCGAGCAGCGAGAAGTAACCGTCGGCCTGATGCAGGCGCCCGAGGCTGAAGCTCGCGTCGGGTCGGTTGCGTATGAGCAGGGCGAGGAGCGCGGCGGCGCCGCTGAGACCGGAGGCCAGGAACAGCCCGCCGAGCGCCCACGTGTCACTCCACACGGGCTGGTTGCTGACGCTCAACAGCACGCCGGTGTACGACGCGATGAAGATCGCGAGCAGCGAGCCGAGCACGTTGAAGGCGCGGTTGACCGCCATCGGCAGCACCTTCAGCCACGCATCCAGCGCCGAGACCGTCACGAAAAATCCGAACACGAGCAGCGCCCACGCGCCGACCGACATGGGCGACCAGTACTTGAAGCTCAGGCCGGTGTCGCCCGGCGTGACGTCGATCAGCATGTGCCAGAACCTCATCCAGCTCGCGCCGAGGTCGGCCGTGAGAAGGAGCGGGCAGATCGCCGTGGCGGGCAAGGCCACCAGGAATGCGATCCGCGCCGCCGGCTCGTCGCGCGGGTCGCCGGAAAACCTGAGCAGCGTGCCCAACAGGTACGCGCCTCCGGCCAGTCCGGCAAAGAAGAAGTAGAAGAGGATGTACCAGAGCCACTCCGGAGCACGCACGAAGTGCTCCGCGGCGAGGAACACTACCCCATCCCCCGTCGCCGGAAGGCGACCAGGCCGGCGACCACCGCGGCGACGCCGGTCAGAAGGGCGCCGATGTACCCGCCGATGTTGTTGCGGCTCGGCAGCTTTGCGTTGTCCGCGTTCGGCAGGCCGTACGTCTCGGGCTTGTCCATCAGGAGGAAGAAGGCGTTCAACCCGCCGTAGACAGTGTCGTCGCGGCCGTACAGCTGCGCCTGGGTGGCGCCCTGGGTGTGCAGCGCCGCCAGTCGCACGTCCGCCTTCTGCTGCAGCTCGGCCAGCGGCCCGAACTGGATCGACTGGGTTGGGCACGCCTTCGCGCAGGCCGGCTCGAGGCCGCCTTGCAGGCGGTCGTAGCACAGGGTGCATTTGTGAGCGGTGCCCGTCTGCTGGTTCATCCCGATCACCCCGTAGGGACACGCGGCGACGCAGTTGCGGCACCCGTTGCAGACGTCCTGCTGGATGAACACCGTGTCGAACTCGGTGCGGATGATCGCGCCGGTCGGACACACCTCCATGCAGCTCGCGTGCTTGCAGTGCTTGCAGACGTCCGACATCATCAGCCAGGCGGCGCCGTTCCCGGCAGTCGCGGGCTGGTCCGGCACGTGTTCGACGAACTTGACGTGCCGCCAGTTCTGCGCGTCGAGGCTGCCGGTGTTGTCGAAGCTGTCGGCGAGAAACGCGGGGCTGTTGCCCTGGAGCTGGTTCCACTCCTTGCACGCCACCTCGCAGGCCTTGCACCCGATGCACACGCTCGTGTCGGTGAAGAAGCCGTACGTCTCGCCGGGCTTGATTGCGGTCGCCATGCTCAGAAACCCAACAGGTTGGGGGTGATCTTGGTGAACCCACGGTCTCGCGCGTAGAGGTCGAGCGGGATCGCCGCCAGCTCGTCGACGACGGGCACGGCTCGTGGCTCGGTGGCCATGTCGATGTTGAGGAGATACGTCTTGCACGTGGAGCAGGCTTCGATTCGTATGTGCGGAAAGACGGCGGGGTGCTGAGCGGCGGGCGCGCCTCCGGGCAGGCCGCGCACGATGCTCCCCCGCTCGCCTGACGTGGTGCCGTGCTCGCTGAAGATCGGCAGCTTTGCCCCGCCATCCTCGCCGCAGCCCGCGCACGTCATGCGAGCGAACGTCCAGTTGGTTCCGCAGCGCGCGCAGGACAGGTATCGCGGGCCGGTCGCGAGGTCTTCGTTCGCGGCCGCAAAGAACGACAGCTGCGGCGGGCCGCCGCATTCCGGGCAGTGGCGCGCGTCGCGCGGG
The DNA here is from genome assembly GCA_046727235.1 of Candidatus Dormiibacterota bacterium. Lineage (GTDB taxonomy): Bacteria > Chloroflexota > Dormibacteria > Dormibacterales > Dormibacteraceae > 40CM-4-65-16. The sequence goes on along the minus strand of JBKPCF010000041.1, from coordinate 7,243 downwards.
CCGCTGCACGCGGCCTTTGCCCTCGAGTCCAGACCCTCGAGCACCGGTCCGAGCGAGGCCCGGGCGAGGAACCGATCGACAAGTGGCTGCTCTCCGTTCGCGATCCATCGTTCGACGATCTCGAGCGGGTCGTTCTTTTCCAGGAGGTCGAGCACCTGGGAGCGCAACCGCTCGGGTCCGGCCGTCACGCTGACGTCAACAACGCGAGGCACCACCAGCTCCGCGACGTAAGCGGCGAGCTGTGAGGGCGGCGGCATGTCCGACCCGGCATCCAGAAATGCCTTCTCCTGGACGCCGAGCAGAGCGCCGTAGAAGTCGAGCAGCTGACGCGCGAATCCCTGCCGCACGCGCAGCTCGGCGACGCGTCGCCGGCGCTCGGCCCAGGGCCTGGCGCTGACGGCGACCGCCATCAGATCTTCTCCACGTTGACGAGGAACGCCTTGAACTCGGGCGTCCGGGCGTTGGCGTCGCCGACGAAGGGGGTGAGCGCGTTGGCCAGCCAGTAGCGGCCGTGGCTGGGGTCGCTGTCGGCCGATATGCCGACGTAGCCCCAATGGATCGGGATACCGATCTGGTAGACCTTCTGGCCCGCAACCGTCATCGGCCCCAGCCGCTTGGTCACGAGCGCCAGCACCTCGAGCTTGCCCCGTTTCGAAGACACCCGTACCGCATCGCCGCTCTTGATTCCCTTCTGGCCCGCGAGCTCGTAGGGAATCTCGACGAACGGCTTCGGCTGCAGCTGGACCAGGTGAGGCACGTGCTGCGTGACGTAGTGCTCGTGCTCCGTGAGCCGGTAGCTCGTCGCGATGTACGGGAAGTCCGTCGCGGTGCCGAAGCGGTTGGCTCGGCCCGCGGCCTGGTCGTAGAGAAACGCGACCGGGGACGCCGAGTTGTTCGGGTGCAGCGGGTTCTTGACCGGCGATTCCACCGGCTCGTAGTGCTCAGGAAAAGGACCGTCGACCATGCTGTTGCTGAACAGCCGTCCCACGCCCTCGCCGTTCATGATGAAAGGCAGCCACGCGTTGGGGTCGTGGGGATTCATCGTCGCCGGGTAGTCCGGCACGTCGCCCACCCACTTGCTTCCGTCCCAGGTGATGCCCGGCCGGGTGGAGTCCCACGGCTTGCCGTCGAGGTCGGCCGACGCCCGGTTGTACATGACCCGGCGGTTGAGCGGCCAGCTCCAGGCCCAGTTCGGGAAGTAGCCCATGCCGGTCGGATCGTTGGCCTTCACGTCCTGGATCCCGTTGCGGCGCTTCATCAGGTTGCCAGAGTCGAGGTAGCTCCCGGTGTAGATCCAGTCGCCGGTGGTCGTCGTGCCGTCGTCCTTCAGGTTCGCGAACGTGGTCATCTGCTTACCCGTCGCCAGGTCCTTGCCGTTGATCTCTTTCGCGATCTCGTCCAGCTCGGGCTTGGTCGGGTCTTTGTAGTCGAAGGTGAGGGCCATGATCGGGTCGGTGAACTTGCCGCCCTGCGACCCGTAGAGCTTCTTCACACGCTGGAAGATGTCGGCCAGGATCCAGTGGTCGTGTCGCGACTGCCCTCCCGGCGGCAGCACCTGCTCCTTCCACTGCGACCACCGGCCGCTGTTGACGAACGAGCCGTCCTTCTCAATCCAGTGCGTGGCCGGCAGCATGAAGACCTCGGTCTTCACCGAGGCCGCATCCACGCCCGGGGCGTGCCAGAACTCGGAGCTGGTCGTCGGCAGCGCGTCCATGACCACCAGCCACTTCAGGTTGCTCAGCGCCTGCTGGACCTGGTTGCTGTCGGGGCCGATGCTGGCCGCCGTCATGCCCGAAAGGAACAGCCCTTCCATCTTTCCCTTCAGCGACTGGTCGTAGATCGACATCCACGACGAGTTCTGCGCCGGCTTGGGCAGAAAGTTGAAGGCGAACTCGTTGTCCTTCTTCGCGGCGTCTCCGTACCAGCCCTTTAGCGTGCTGACCAGGAACTTCGAGTAGTTGATGCCGAAGAAGTTCCAGGAATGGGGATCGGACTTCTTGGGCGCGCTCTGGGCCACGTAGTCGGCGATGGTCTTCTGTCCGGGCGCAGGAATTCTCAGATAGCCGGGCAGGATCTCCCACGAGATCGCGTGGTCCGTGTTGCCCTGGATGTTGGCGTGGCCGCGCTCTGCGTTCATTCCTCCCCCGGGACGGCCCATGTTGCCGAGCAGCAGCTGGAGGAGCGCGCCGGAGCGTATGAGCTGGCCGCCGGTAGTGTGGTGGGTCAGGCCGACCGCGTAGACGATCGTCATCACCTTGTCCGGCTTGCCCATCTGTCCGACGAGGTCCGCGACCTTGTTGAAGTCCGCGACCGGAATGCCGGTGATGCTCGAGACCATCTCTGGGGTATAGCGCGAGTAATGCGCCTTCATCAGCTGGAAGACAGAGCGCGGATCCTGGAGCGTCATGTCGCGTCTGGCGAAACCGACGCGAGTGTCGGTCTCGTAGCTCCAGGTCGAGATGTTGTACGACCGCTTCGCAGGGTCATACCCGGAGAAAAGCCCGTCGTTGAACGCGAAGCCGTCTTTGACGATGAAGGAGGCGTTGGTGTAGTTGCGCACGTACTCGTCATGGAACAGGTTGTTCTGCAGGACGTGGTTGATCAAGCCGCCGAAATACGCCACGTCGCTGCCGGTGCGAATCCGCAGGTACATGTCGGCGACCGCGGACGTTCGCGTGAACCGCGGGTCGGCGTGGATCATCTTGGCGCCGCGGTCGAGCTTGGCGCGCATGAACCACTGAAACCCGACGGGGTGAGCCTCAGCCGGGTTGGCGCCGTTGATCAGGATCAGATCGGAGTTTTTGATGTCGCGCCAGTGGTTCGTCATCGCTCCCCTTCCGAATGTGGCGGCCAAACTGACCACCGTGGGGCCGTGTCAAACCCTGGCCTGTTGCTCGAGGTGTACCAGTCCCAGGCCGCGCATCAGCTTGGTGGCGAAGTAGCCCTCCTCCGAGCTGAACGCCGCGCCTCCGGCGAAGGCGATGCCTTCGCACCGGTTCACAGTGTTGCCGCTCGCGTCCGTGGTGACGAACGTGGCGTCCCGCGACGCCTTCACGTTCTGCGCGATCTTGTCGAGCACGAAGTCCCAGGACACGCTCTTCCATCCCGGCGCGCCGGGCGCGCGGTACTGCGGCGACTCGACGCGGCGCGGTGAGACCGCAAGCTGCATCGCCGTTGCGCCCTTCGGGCACAGCCGCCCCTCGTTGACCGGGCTGTCCGGATCGCCCTCGATCTGCAGCAGCTCGGTCTTGCCGTCGCTGCCCTGGCGCGTGTAGGCGACCAGGGCGCAGCCGACCGCACAGTAGGGGCAGATCGAGTGCAGCTCCTTGGCGCCCTCGATTCGGAGCGTCTGCTTGATGCGGTCCGATTTGGCGAGCGCGACATCGAAGCCGAGACCCGAGACCGCGAGGGTCCCGGCTCCGGCCACTCCGACTTTGAGGAATTCCCGACGAGTCACTGTCGGCATTTCTCTCCTTCGAACGGGTTGAAGCTATCTCACCCTTGAAGCCGAGTCAAGTTCGCCTTCAGCCGACGGACATCTGGAGATCGGACCGATCGTCCGGCTCGGGGTTGCGCAGGAGGTCGATCAGGCGCGGGTCCCAGCGCACGATGACGCCGGTCGCGCCCGCGCCCTCGTGCTCCCGGAGCGCCGCCGACCAGGATTCGCGGTCGGCCGGCATCTCGATTGCGATCCATGCCTCGCCCGGCGTCTCGCCGATCGCACGGCCACGGCTGAGCTTGCCGAGCATCTCGCCCGGACCCGGACCCGGCACCCGCAGCCGGATCCGGTCAGTGACCGCAGCCATCGCGCCGAGGAGGACCTGCTGCTCAGGCCCGTCGCCGTCGAGCCCGACCATCTCCGCGCCCGCAGCCTCCAGCGCGCGGATGTCGGCGAGGAACTCGCCGGCGTCAGGGAAGGCCGCCGGCATGATGACCCCCACTTTCACGAGGTCAATTTAGCGCGTCGTCCGCACCTTCCTGAGATGGTCGATCGACTCGCGGTACGACTTCGCAAACGAGTCCACACCCTCGTCCTCCAGCTCCTGGGTGACCGCGGCCATGTCGATTCCATTCGCCGCGAGCTCGACGAGGACGCGTCGCGCTCCATCGACGTCTTTCTGCAGGGTCAGATCCACCCGGCCGTGGTCGCGAAAGGCCTCGAACGTCGCGACCGGCATCGTGTTGACTGTCGCAGGGCCGATGAGCTCCTCGACGTACAACGTGTCGCGGTAGCGCGGGTTCTTCGTCGATGTGCTCGCCCACAGGCATCTCTGCACGGTCGCGCCGGCGTCGCGCAGGGCATCCCACCGCGGACCCTGGTGCAGCTGGCCGAACATCTCGTACGCGAGCTTGGAGTTCGCGATCGCCGCCTTGCCCAGAAGACCGCGAACCTGGCCGTCTGCCGTCTCCACCCTCTTCTCCAGCAGCGGGTCGACTTTGGTGTCGACGCGGCTGACGAAGAAGCTGGCCACGCTGTGGACGCGGCTCACGTCGCCTCCGCTCGCGCGGAGCTGGTCGAGCCCGGCGAGAAACGCTTCCACCACCTTGACGTAACGCTCGACCGCAAAGATCAGCGTGACGTTGATGTTTGCGCCTTCGGCGATCATCGCCTGGATCGCCGGCAATCCGGCGGGCGTGGCCGGGATCTTCACCATCACGTTGGGACGCGATGTGCGGTGTCTCAGGTCGCGGGCCATTGCGATTGTCTTTTCGGTGTCGTCGGCGATCTCGGGCGAGACCTCGATGCTCACGAAGCCGTCGCCACCACGCTCCCTGTCATAGATGGGACGCAGCACATCGGCCGCCGCCTGCACGTCCTCGATCAGCAGGTCCCACACGATCGACTCGGCGTCCTGGCCGGCATCGAACCGCCTGGCGACGTCTTGCGCGTAGGCGTCCGAGCCCTCGAGCGCTTTCGCGAAGATGGTTGGGTTCGCGGTCACACCAGATACCCCCGCCTCGCGATAGCGGGCGAGCCGGCCGGAGCTGATCATCTCGCGATCGATCTGGTCGAGCCATACGCTCTGGCCCAACCTCTTCAGCTCGGAGATCGGGTTCATGTTGTCCATGGTCTCCCCCTCAGCAGATGAAACGCCGGCGCCCGCCGGTTTACTCCCATACTCGAGGCGGTGAGCGATCGCGACACGGAGATGATCCGCGAGCTCATGCCTCTCGCGGCCACCCTGGGCATCCGGGTAGGCGACTACGCGGCGGAGAGAGTGACCATGTCCCTCGATTGGTCGCCTTCGCTGTGCACCGCCGATGGAATCCTGCATGGTGGCGTGCTCATGGCCCTGGCCGATTCAGCGGGCGCGGCGTGCGCGCTGCTCAACCTGCCGAACGACTCCACTGGAACGACGACGATCGAGTCGAAGACGAATTTCATGGGCGCGGTCCGAAGCGGCAGCGTGAGCGCGACGTCGACCCCGCTGCATCGCGGCGGAACGACCATCGTCGTCGAGACGAGCGTCGTGGACGGCGCCGGCAGGCTCGTCGCGAAGGTCACCCAGACCCAGCTCGTCCTGCGGCGCTAGCGCTGGGTCGCGGCAGCCACCTTCTCGCGCAGCTCGCGCTTCAACTCCGTCGAATCGAGTGAGGCGCTGAGATGGCCCGCGAGAGCCTTCTTGAGGCGCTCGGGAAGCATTCGCTCAAACGTCGCGCGAGCTTCATCCGGCCCGGCCACGTACAGGTGCATGTACGCCCCGCTCGCCATCTCGCGCTCGACGGTCTTCACCGCGCTCTCCAGGTTGGCGCGGGCCTTGTTGTCTGCCTTGCGCTGGTTGCTGGACGCCGACGTCCCTCCGGCTCGCGTGTGCCTGACCTCGGCGCCGCTGAACTGCTCCAGGGGAATGATCTCGTCGAGGATCGCGCCGAATGTCTTCGCGTGCTCCTTGTCGACGACGGCGATGAGCGCGGGCGGATATCGCTCGAGCTGCCGCAGCACCGGTGCGAGCAGCAGCTCGCCGACCTCGAGTCGCTCCTCGTTCTCGTCGCGCAGCTTGATCAGCCCCAGCACCCCACGAGGTTCGTCGGCAAAACCGGCGAACGCCGGACAGCCCGCGGGACGCACCACCGCGACGTAATGGCGAAGCCGCCGCATCTCGTACTCCATCAGCTCGCGGTCCTTCGGCCCGAGCCGGTCGCTGTACCGATGGAGCAGGTCGCGAAACTCGATGTCGTAGAAGCGAGCGTCATAGCCCTCTGAGCGCGCCGGCAGGTAGATCGTCAGCGCGCGGTTCGACGCCCGGCGAAGTCGCGGTGCGAGAACGAACACGGCTGCGAGCGGGCTGTAGTTGGCCATCCGACAATCTTGAACCCTCCCGCCTCAGCGCACCGGCGGCCGAAATTTTTCACGCGTTACATTGTTAAGGACGACATGTTCGAGGACGAGACCACGGTTGCCTGGCGCGCGATGCCGCGCCACGCGCCGGTCGTTGCCGCCGACGGTTCGGAGATCGGAACCGCCGAATCGGTCCTCGGCGACGACGACGAGGACATCTTTCACGGCATCGTCTTGAAGCGGAACCATGACGGCGCCAGGGTCGAGATTCCCGCCGCCCGGATCAAGAAGATGACCGAGCACCATGTGGTGACCGACCTTGGCGACGGCGAGGCCGGCGCCCTGCGACCGAGCCGCTAGCCCTTAAATTAGCCGCGAGCGCCGGCGCCGGCGGCCCAAGGGCTTTGAGACCCGCGAGTGCCGGCAGCCGCGGGAAATCCTCGCGCTAGGCCTCGACCTGCTGCGCCTCCATCTTGCGCATGAATTCCATCGCCTCGTCGACGGAAGGCACGTCGAGCACGTTCCTGGTCGCGAACTCGTCGGCGTTCGGCCAGTCCATGGCCCGGATGCGTCGTGCGGCGGCTTCGCGATCGAAGTCGGTCCGGCGCAGCGTGAGCTCCGGCCCCAGCATCGCCCAGTACGCGCCCGGGCTCCCGTACGGCATGCCCACGCTGCCAGCGTTGACGACGCGGATTCGGTCGACCATGCGGTCGAACTGCATGTGGGTGTGACCGCAGACGACCAAATCGGAATCGACGCCGGCCAGGTGGAAGCGCATCCGCTCGAGCGGCGTCTCCACCGTCATCACATCGACATTGTTGCGGGGAGTGGCGTGGCAGAAGACAACCTTGCCGGCTCCGTCGACGTCTTCGACCGTGACCGCCGGCTCGAACGATGCGAGGAAGTCGCGCTGCTCGCGCGTGATCTGCTTTGCGCACCAGTCCGCAAACGGGCCGGGCATCG
>JBKPCF010000040.1:0-18040 GCA_046727235.1 Candidatus Dormiibacterota bacterium | reverse complement strand
CGCCTCGACGCCGCGGACGCCGCCTACTTCGACCAGAGGCGCGCCGAGCTCACCGTGGCCCTCGAGCCGTACAACCGCGAGATCGCCACCATCAAGCAGAGACACTCGGGCACGCCGATCGGCGCCACCGAGAGCGTCTTCTCGTACATGGCCGATGCGCTGGGGCTGAACCTGACGACGCCGCTGGAATTCATGGACGCGGTGGCCGAAGGCACCGACCCGCCGGCGCGGGCAGTGGCCGCCTTCCACGACCAGATCGCGCAGAACACGATCAAGGCGCTCGTCTACAACTTGCAGACGTCGACCGCGGTGACCACGAACCTGAAGTCGCTCGCCGCTGCGCGGCACATACCGACCGTTGGCATCTCAGAGACGATCGAGCCGATGGGCCTGACGTTCCAGGACTGGCAGCTGCAGCAGCTCAAGTCACTCGACGTGGCGCTGGAGTCGGGCGCGTGACCGCCGCGATCGCGGCCGACGATCTCGCCGCCGCGTACTCGGGTCGCCAGGTGTGGGCCGGCGCCTCCTTCACGATCGAGGACGGCTCGTTCACGGCCGTCCTCGGACCGAACGGCGCGGGTAAGACGACGCTGGTCCGGATGATCCTCGGCCTGCTGCGGCCGGCCTCCGGCCGGCTGGAGGTCTTCGGACGGCAGCCGCGCCGTGGGGATCCGAAGATCGGCTACGTCCCACAGCGTCGCGCGTTCGACCCAGAGCTCTCGATCCGGGGTCGCGACTTCGTCGACCTGGGCGTCGACGGCTGGCGCTGGGGAGTCAGGCTTGGCGGACGCGTGCAGGCGGCCGCCGCGCAGGCGTCGATCGAGGCGGTGGGTGCAAGCGAGTACGCGGACCGCCCGCTGGGCCGCCTTTCCGGAGGCGAGCAGCAGCGCTTGCTCCTCGCCGAAGCGCTGGTCGGCGATCCGCGCCTCCTGCTCTTGGACGAGCCGCTCTCCTACCTCGACGTTCGCAACCAGATGGCCATCGTGCAGCTCATCCGCGACGTGGCCCGGCGCCGCAACCTGACAGTGCTGCTGATCGCCCATGACGTCAACCCGCTGCTGGCCCACATCGACCAGGTCCTCTACGTGGCGGCGGGAAAGGTCGCCATGGGAACGCCGAACGAGATCATCACCAGCGAGCGGCTCTCCGCGATCTACTCGGCCCCGGTCGAGGTGATCCGCGACAGCCGCGGTCGGGTCTTCGTGGCCGGGCTCGAAGAGGAGACCAGCCATCCGCACGCTTGAGGCGGCGGTGCCGCTCACCATCGCGAATCCCACCCCGAGCTGGAACCCGTTCCAGGACATCGCCATGCTCTTCCACTACGAGTTCATGGTCCACGCGTTCCAGGCGGGGACCATCGTGGCCGTCGTGGCGGGGGCGATCGGCTACTTCGTCGTTCTGCGCGGCTCGGCTTTCGCCGCCCACGCGCTGTCGCACATCGGCTTTGCCGGCGCGGCGGGCGCGGTGGTGGCCGGCCTCAGCCCGGTGGTCGGCCTCCTCGCATTCACGCTGGGGAGCGGCGTGGCCATCGGCGCGTTGGGCAATCGGTTGCGAGGTCGCGACGTGACGATCGGCATCGTCCTGGCGTGGACGCTGGGCCTGGGCGTGCTCTTCATCTCGCTCTACCGGGGATACGCAACCGAGGCCTACGCGCTTTTGTTCGGCGAGATCCTCGGCATCAGCCAGGCCGACGTGCTCGTCACCTTGATCGCAGGGCTCATCACGATCGTCGCCCTGGTCACCGTCTACCGGCCGCTGCTGTTCTCCTCGGTGGACGAAGACCTCGCCAGCGCGAAGGGCGTGCCGGTCACGGCGCTGTCCGTTGGGTTCATGGCGATCCTCGCCGTGGCGGTGACGGAGGCGGTGCAGGTCGTCGGCGTGCTCCTGATCTTCGCCCTCATAGTCACCCCCGCCGCGATCGCGGTCCGGTTCACGAGCCATCCTCCATATGCCATCGGCATCGGTGTCGCGCTCGCGCTCGCGTTCACGTGGCTCGGCCTGAGCATCGCCTACTTCTCGCCCCACCCGGTGAGCTTCTTCATCACTTCGCTCGCGTTCCTCACCTACGTCGGGGTCCGCCTCTCGGAGCCTCTGCGTCGCCTCCTCGTTTAACGTTTCCGGGATGCGGTTGCGAGTGGGGGTCGCGCTGCTTCTGATCCTGGTCGCGGCCGCGGCGGTTAACTACCTTCGACCTGTCCCGGCTGTCGCGCCGACCCATCTTCTGAAGACGTCCGAGGTGGTACCGGGCGTCCCGCCGAGTCTGCCGTGGCCCGCGCGCGGCTCAGCGGCAGTGGGCGTTTCGAACCTCGGACTCGTGGCGAGCTCAGGCAACGAGCAGGCGATCCCCGCCGCCAGCGTGACCAAGGTGATGACCGCGCTGATCGTGCTCGAGGACAGCAAGCTCATGAAGGGCGACGGCGGCCCGGTGATAACGATCTCGGACGCCGACGTGCGCTACTACGCGACCGACCTCCAGGACAAGCAGTCGGTCGTGCGTGTGGAGTTGGGCGAGCAGCTGACCTTGCTCCAGGCCCTGCAGGGGATGCTCGTCCCGTCGGCCAACAACCTGGCCGAGACGGTCGCTCGCTGGGACTCTGGCTCGATCGACTCGTTCGTCGCGAAGATGAACACGCGCGCCGCGGCGCTGCACCTCACGCACACCAAGTTCGCGGACACCAGCGGCGCATCGACGAACAGCCTCAGCACGCCTTCGGACCTCGTGACCCTGGGCATGTTCGCCATGCTGAACCCGGTCTTCGCGCAGATCGTCGCCCTCGGCCAGGTCGACCTGCCGGTCGCAGGCACCGTCTACAACGTCAACGGCATCCTCGGCCAGAACGGCATCGTCGGCATCAAGACCGGATCCGGGCTCAACAGCGGTGCCAACTTCCTCTACGCCGCAAACGCGCTGGTCGACGGTCACACGATCGTGGTCTACGGCTGCGTCATGGGCCAGCCGACTCTCGACATCGCTTTCACGAGCGCCAAGACCCTGATCGCGGCCATGGCGGCCGTCCTGCACGTGAAACGCACCATCGCTCGCGACCAGGCCGTCGCCCACTACACGACGCCCTGGGGCGAGGAGTCGGACCTCGTCTCGAGCATGGACGTCGACCTCGCGGAATGGCCTGGCATGGTTCTGCGACAGCGGCTCGACGCGAGGGCGCTCATCCTCGATCAGCCGCTGGCACCGCGATCGCGTGAAGGCATCGAGCACGTGACCCTGGGCGATTACAACCTGGACGTGCCGCTGGTCACGGCGGACCAGCTCTACCCGCCCGGCCGGCTGTGGAGGCTCACCCGGGTCTCGTTCTGACAGGCGGGCAACAACCGCATGCGCGCGAAATAGCAAAAGCCCGACAATGGCCGCGGGATGGGGTTCATCTCTCGCGGCTTCAAGGGCCGGCGCCGTGATGTCGCGTCCACCGCGCGTGTACCGCCGGGACAGTACGTGGTCACCGATTTCCCCGTGCTCTCGGCAGGGCCGACGCCACGCGCGAACCTCGACCAGTGGACCTTCACCATCGAGGGCGAGATCGACCAGCCCAGGCGGTGGAGCTGGAAAGAGTTTCTCGCCCTGCCGACGGAGACGGTGAGCAAGGACATCCACTGCGTCACCAAGTGGTCGAAGCTCGACACAAGCTGGAAAGGCGTGTCCGTTGACGCGCTCATGGAAGGCGTGGACACGGCCGCCGACTTCACGACCGTCTTCTCAGACGGCGGCTACACCACGAACCTGGCGCTCGACGACATCACGGGGGGCAAGGCGTGGGTTGCCTACGAGTTCGACGGGCAGCCGCTGCACCCGGAGCACGGCGGTCCGGCGCGCCTCCTCGTGCCGCATCTCTATTTTTGGAAGAGCGCGAAGTGGGTGCGGGGGATCAGGCTGCAGAAAGAAGAGCAACCGGGCTTCTGGGAATCGAACGGCTATCACATCCGCGGGGACCCTTGGCTCGAGCAGCGCTACTGGGGCGACTGACCTGGCAGCTCGGCGAGGTCGCCGAGATCGCCCGGGAAACGCCACGCGTCTCCAGCCTCTACCTCGACGTCCCCGACTGGGCCGGGCACCTGGCGGGCCAGCACATCGACGTGCGGCTCACGGCGGACGATGGCTACCAGGCCGAGCGAAGCTACTCGATCGCGTCTCCGCCGGAAGACGACCGCCTGGAGATCACGGTCGAGCGGCTGGACGACGGTGAGGTTTCGCCCTACCTGGTCGGCGAGCTGCGCGTCGGCGACAAGCTGGAGCTGCGCGGGCCGATCGGCGGTCATTTCGTCTGGCAGGCGGGCGAGGATCGTCCGCTGCTCCTCGTCGCCGGCGGGTCTGGCGTGGTGCCGCTAATGGCGATGCTTCGCCACCGGGCGAGGTCAGAGCGCAAGGCCCCCGCCCGCCTTCTCTATTCGTCGCGGACCCTCGCGGACGTCATCTATCGGGCCGAGCTGGACCGCCTCCAGGCTGCGAACGACGGGCTGGCCGTGCATCACACGTTGACGCGCGACAAGCCGGCCGGCTGGACGGGGTACACAAGGCGCATCGACAGCGCGATGGTCAAAGAGGTCGCCTGGCCCACGGAGCAGACGCCGGCCGTGTTCGTCTGCGGTCCGACGTCCTTCGTCGAGGCCGCGGCGGACCTGATGGTCGCCTCCGGTTACGACCCGTTGTGGATCAAGACCGAGAGGTTCGGAGCAACTGGAGGATGAGCATGCAGACTTCCGACATGAGACTGGACGGCAACGCGATTGGAGGGCTGCTGCGCGAGATCTTCGCGATGGAGATGACCAACGCGGTGGGCACCTGCGCGTCTTGCGGCGCGGTCAACGAGGTGGGCCGCGTGCACGTCTACGTGCATGCGCCCGGCACCGTCGTGCGGTGCCCATCGTGCGGGCAGGTCCTGATGCGGATCGTCCGCGGCAGCGGTCGCTACTGGGTAGACATGACGGGGACGCGCTGCCTGGAGTTTGCGGAGCCCTAGGCGCCGGGCTTCTTCATCGCCCAGGGCCCGAACCTGATCGCCCCGATCAAGAGCCACACGAAAAGACCCAGGCTCGCCAGCGCAAACACCTCGCTGATCGCCACCGCCCACACCGGAATCGGCGACGTCTCGGGCCGGGCGAAGGTCGACAGGTTAGTCAGGCCGCCGAGCCCGCTCAGGGCAAGGAGGACGAGGGCGACCCAGAACATCCACCGCCACGCGAGGTAGCTGCCCAGCGCGATGACCAGCTCGCAGACGGCGATGAAGACGAAGAATCCAAGCGAGAACACGACGGCCGCGTTGACGATCGTGTCGACGTCCGACCCGGAGGGAAAGGACTGTCCCTGGGCCTTCATCGCGCGCAGCATGGAATCGTGGTTGACGTAGGCAAACGAGATGACCACCGAATAGATCGCCCCGAGCGCGAAGACCGCCGCCGTCGCGATCTGCATCGGCCGCGTCCACGGAGTCGCCTCCCGCGCCCCGCGCGGGATCGGCACCCACTGCACCCCGTCCCAGCGAAACTGGCCGTCCGCAGAAACCTGGCCGACCGCCGCCGAAGCGTGTTGATCACTCAAGGCCGGTCTAGGGTACCGCCGGCCGGATGAGGCTACGAAAGGTAGCCAGTTCTCTGCGACCAGCGAGCGACTTCCGACCGTTGAGCTACTGAACGTTCTTAGTGGCTAGCGGAACGGCTACGTCCCTGGAGGAATAGCGTTGCTCGTACAACCGCCGGTACAGCAGCAGATAAGAAGCTGGTTCGACGTACTGGTGGCGCTCGGGCTCGAGGTCAAGGACCGCGAGGCGCGGGCCCACAATCTGAACGTCGCCCGGCTGTGCGTCCACATCGGCCGCCAGATGTCGATGAGCGCCTTCGAGCTCCGCCTGCTCGCCAGGGCCGGGCTCATGCACGACGTCGGCAAGCTCGCCATCCCGGACGCCGTGCTGGGCAAGCACTCGCCGCTGGACGACGCCGAATGGAGCCTGATGCGCACGCACCCCGAGATGGGCCTGACGCTGCTGGACCGCGCCGGCCAGTCGAGCCGCGAGGTGCTGGCCGTCCTGTACCACCACGAGAGGCTGGACGGCAGCGGCTACCCCTACGGCCTCAAAGCCGAAGCCATCCCGATCGAGGCGCGCATCGTCGCCGTGGCGGACACCTATGACGCGCTGACCTCAGACCGGCCTTACCGGAAGGCGTGCTCCGATCTCGAGGCGCGCCGCGTGCTCAGCGAAGAGGCGAAAGCGCGCCTGGACCCGAACGCCGTGCACGCGCTGTTCAACGCACTCGACTTCAAGGTGTCCAGTCGGAGGCCCGCGCTGGCGTTCTAGCGCTTCCTTCACCATAAAAGGGTGAAGTTCGGCGTCGCCATCTTCCCGACGGACTACGCGATCTCGATGACCGAGCTGGCGCCCGCCGCCGAACAGCTGGGCTTCGAGTCGCTGTGGGTCGCGGAACACTCACATATTCCGACCAGCCGCCAGACGCCCTGGCCTGGAGGCGCCGAGCTGCCGAAGCACTACTGGCACACGATGGATCCTTTCGTCGCGCTCACCGCCGCCGCTCTCGCCAGCAAGACGATTCGCGTCGCCACCGGGATCTGCCTTCTCATCGAGCGCGACCCCATCCACACGGCGAAAGAGGTCGCCAGCCTCGATCACATCTCCGAGGGCCGCTTCCTCTTCGGCATCGGCGGCGGATGGAACCGCGAGGAGATGGCCGACCACGGAACAGACTTCAGCACCCGGTGGAAGCTGCTTCGGGAGCGGACCGAGGCGATCAAGGCCATCTGGACGAACGACGTCGCCGAGTACCACGGCGACATGGTCGACTTCGGCCCGACGTGGTCGTGGCCGAAGCCGGTGCAGAAGCCGCACCCGCCGATCATTCTCGGCGGCAGCGGCCCGAAGATCCTCGAGCGAGTGGTCCGGTACGCCGACGGCTGGATGCCGAACCGCGGTGTCGTCGTCGAGCGCATCCCGGAGCTGCAGCGAATGGCGGAGGAAGCAGGTCGGGAGCCGATCCCGGTCACCTACTACCCCAGGGCGACCGCCGAGGAGATCGAGCGGCTCGCCAAGGTCGGGGTCGACCGGCTGATCTGGTATGTCCCGCCCGACGGCCGCGACGCCGCGCTCAAGAAGCTCGAAGACCTGGGCTCGATGATTCGCCCTTACCTAGAGGACTGAGGAGCCCGACCCTCGAGGAGGGTGCGAGGCCACGGAAGTCTTACTTGCGCAGGTCTCTGGCCATCTCGGCGAAGTTGTCGACGTAGCGCTGGACGTCTTCGATGGAGTGCTGGACCGAAAGGGTCCAGTTCTCCTCCGCGCCCGGCGCCATGAGGACCGCGCGATTGCCCTGGTAGAGCCAGCTCAGGTACGCGAAGGACTTGTCGATCTCCAGGTAGTCGCGGTAGTTGCGCAGGCGCCTCGCCCGGTAGGTCACTCCACCACGCGCCGCGAGCGTGATAACGTGAAACGGCAGCTCATAGCGGCCGATTGCCTCATCGAGCCCGCCCTGCAGCGTTTCCGCCAGCGCGTCGAAATGGGCGTACGCGTTGGCGTCGAGGATCTCGAGCAGCGTCGTCTTCGAGGCGGCCATCGTCAGCGGGTTGCCGTTGAACGTACCCATCTGGGCCACGCGCTTGTCCTCGATCACGGCCATCACGTCGTTGCGGCCGCCCACCGCGCCGCAGGGCAGTCCTCCGCCGATCGCCTTGGCGAGCGCGATGAGGTCCGGCGCCACGCCGAAACGCTCGGTCGCGCCTCCCGGCGCTATCGTCACGCCGGTCTTGACCTCGTCGAAGATCAGCAGGGCGCCGTGGCGGTGCGCGATCTCCTTGACCTGCCCCAGGTAGCCCGTGTCGGGAAGGACGATGCCGACGTTCATCATCGCCGGCTCGACGATCACGGCCGCGACCTCGTCCCTGTGCTCGACGAAGGCCCGTTCCAGCGCGGCCGCGTCGTTGAAGGGCACGACGGTGGTCAGGGCGACGACCGCTCGGGGGATCCCCTCGCTCTGCGGGAAGGAGGCCGGGCGGTCTGGGGGTCCCATGCGGTCGGGGGGCGGCTCGACCGAGACCATCAAGGCATCGTGGTGGCCGTGATAGGACGCCTCGATCTTGATGAGGCGGTCGCGGCCGGTGAAGCCACGCGCGACGCGGACCGCGTCGAGCGTCGATTCGGTGCCGGAGTTGGTGAAACGCCACTTCGGCTGGTGGAAGCGCCTGCTCAGCTCCCTGGCCACGATGACGTCATCCGGCACAGGCTGGGCGAAGTGCGAGCCGAGCTCGATGCGGCGCTTGACCGCCTCGACGACCCTGGGATGGGCGTGCCCCACGACCATGACGCCAAACCCGTTGTGGAAGTCGACGTACTCGTTCCCGTCCACGTCCCACACCCGGCTGCCCTTGCCGCGCTCGATGAATATCGGCTGCGGCGCCGCGTCCTGGAAGGACGAGGGGACCCCACGCGGCATCACCTCGCGAGCCTCGGTCCAGAGCTTGTGGGAGCCCGGGTGCGCCTGGCGGAAGCGTTCCTCCTCGGCCTGGATCAGCTCGGAGACCCGGCCGGCGGGGACCTCACGGGTGGTGGTCGTCGCCATTCGCATTCCCCTCCGTCAAAACCCGCCTTGACAGGGCCGGGCCGCCGCCATCTAATTGTCGCGATTTTCAGCGGCCCGTCATGAACAGGGGTTCAACCTTGGGGAGGGTTTGCTTATGGGGGAATCAGCTGCAGTAGCGGAGCTGCAGGCGGAGAAGCGAAAGCTCAAGAAGTCGCTTTTCCGCTTCGACATGATCTTCTTCACGGTCTGCGCCATAGTGGCGCTCGACACCATCGGGCAGTCCTCTTCGTACGGCGCCCAGGCGATCTTCTGGCTGATCGTCTCGGCCATCACGTTCTTGATCCCTTACGGCCTCATCACGGCCGAGCTTGGCGCGGCATTTCCGACCGAGGGGGCGACCTACGACTGGGTGCGCCTGGCGTACGGCCACTTTGCGGGGGCCGTGGTCGGGGTCCTCTACTGGCTCTCGAACCCGATCTGGCTCGGGGGCACGCTCACCGCGACCGCCATCGCCGCCCTCGACGCCCTGTGGGGTAGCTCGCTCGGCGGCAACCAGGGCTGGGAGACCGTCATCGGCTTTCTCTTCATCTGGGGCGCGGTGACGATGAACATCCTCTCGCTGCGCTACATGAAGTGGGTGCCCAACCTCGGCGCCATCGTCCGCCTGAGCCTCCTCGCCTTTTTCGCGATCCTGGTCATCGTCGCGGGCCTCAAGGGCGGATTCCACGGCGGGCTCGGCGGTTTCCTCCCGACCGACACCACCGTGATCATCGGAGTCATCGGGGTCATCGTCTTCCAGTGGATCGGCTTCGAGCTGCAGACGAACGCGAGCGAGGAGATGGAGGACCCGCAGCGCGACATCCCGCGTGCGGTCTACGCGTCGGGGCTGATCTCGTTCCTCGGCTACGCGGTCCCGATCGTCGGCGTGGTGCTGATCCTGTCCTCGGACCAGCTCAGCAACGTCTCGGGCTTCGTCAACGCCTACCAGTTCGCATCCAACGACGTGTTCGGGGGTGCGGCTCCGTTCTTCAACCACATCGCGGCGCTCGCTTTCGTCTTCGTCCTGCTCTCGAGCGGCACGACCTGGCTGATGGGTTCTGACCGGCTGATGGCGATCGGCGCGCTTGCCGGTTCAGGACCGCAGCAGCTCGGTTATTTTTCGACCCGGTTCGGCACCCCGATCGTGGTGAACGTGCTGTCGGGAGTGATCAGCACGATCTTCATGATCATCACCTTCTTCATCACCGGAGGAGGGCTGCACAGCTTCTTCGCCGCCGTGCTCGGGTTGGTGATCTCGACGACCACCTTCTCCTACATCCTCATCTTCCCGGCGCTGATCACCTTGCGGCGCAAGTACCCGAACGTGAAGCGCCCCTTCGTGATTCCCGGGGGCAACACCGGGGCGTGGGTCTGCGCAGTGCTGGCGACGCTCTGGGTGATCTTTGCGACCGTGTTCTCGATCTGGCCCGGCCTCTTCACGTCGAGCTGGAGCGCCGACTACGCGGGCGTGAACCGCACGACTTTCGAGCTCTACAACGTCATCGCGATCGTGTTTCTGCTCGGACTTGCGGTGGTCTTCTGGTACGTGGGGCGCGGACACGCGATCCACACCGAGCCGACCACGGCGCCGGGCGCGCCGATGCCGGCGCCGGCCGCCGGACAGCAGTAGCTCACTCGAGGGGCTGGGCGGTTGGCCTGGCCCCTCAACCTTCGTGAACCACTCGACCTCCGACCACCGTCACCCTGACCGCGCGCCTCTCCAGGTCGACGATGGTGATGTCGGCGAGCATGCCTTCGCGGACCTCGCCCTTTTGCGTCTCGGCATGCTCCGCGTACGCGCTGCCTGACGTCCACGCCATCACCGCCGCCTCCAGCCCGATGTCGACGGCGGCCGCGACGCCGGCAAGCGGGTCGAGCGGCACGACCGGCCAGTCGGTGCCGAAGGCCAGGCGACCTCCCGCCTCGAGGATCGATTTCCAGGGCCAGCCCCGCGCCGCGCGATCGGGGCCGAGGTGGCGCCGCCATACCTCGGTCATGTGCGGCGCACCGTGCTGCGGCTGCATGCTCGCGATCACCCCGAGCCGGCCGAACCGGGGGAGATCTGCCGGGTGCGGCGCCTCGATGTGCTCGACACGATGACGGCGCCCGGGGGTCGTTCCCTCGAAGGCGTCCAGCGCCTGACGGATTGCCGCGTCACCTATGGCGTGGACCTGGACCTGCCAACCGCGCGCGTCTGCCTGATGGACCGCGGTGGCCAGTTGTTCGCCGCTCCAGATGGGCGTTCCCTGCTCGGTCGAGTCCGCGTATGGCTCGAGCATGGCGGCGGTGTGCGATTCGACGACCCCGTCGGCGAACGCCTTGAGGATGCCGGTCGACACCCATTCGTCGCCGGGGCGCCCATCGCCGTACTGCTGGAGCTCGGTGTCCGGAGTCAGGTCGAAGGCGAGGCGCACGCGAAGGGTGAGCGCTCCCGATGCGCGCAGCGCGTTCCAGAGCTCGATCTGGTTCTGGCCGTCGCCCGCCTCCTGCACCGAACCGATGCCCCGCGACGCCGCGATGCGCATCCCGGCCCGCAGCGCCTCGAGGTCCTGCTCGCGGGTGCGTGGGGGGATGTGACGCGTGACATCGAGCAGCGCCGCCTCCTTCAGCACGTTTCTGGTCGTCACGCCTGCGACGGCCAGGGCGCGGCTGTTGGCCCATCCGGTATGCGCGTCGAAAGATTCGAGGTAGGCCGGCCGGTCGGGCACCAGGCGGTCGAGCAGCTCAACCGCCGGCATCCCGCCGGGGAACGCGGCGTAGAACCAGCCGCGCCCGACGACCCAATCGCCGCGGTGCGTACGCGCGTATTCGGTGACGCGGTGCTCGACTTCGTCCTGAATGTCCACCCCGAAGAGATCCAGCTCGTCCAGCGAGCGAGAGGCCATGAGGAAATGGACATGTGCGTCATTGAATGCCGGAAGAATCCAGTCGCCACCCGCATCGATCACGCGGTCCGCCTTCAGCTCGCCGTCGGTCACGGCCGCTATGCGGTCTCCCTCGATCGCGACCGCCGTCAGGCCAGGCCGCGCCCAGACCCTGCCGTTGACGATCGCTAGCGACGCCGGCACGAGCGACAATGTTCGCGCATGGCGAAGCTCGAAACGGAGCTGGCCCGCGCGTCGACGCTGCCGTCGAAGATGTACCTCGACCCGGCGGTGCTGGAGCGCGAGAAAGACCGAATCTTCGCGCGCACCTGGCAGCTCGTGGCCCATAGGGGCGAGCTGGCGCGGCCCGGTGACTTCAAGCCAACGACGATCCTCGACGAGCCGATCCTTCTGACCCATGCGCCCGACGGCGAGCTCCGCGCTTTCTACAACGTGTGCCGGCACCGAGCGGCCCAGGTCGTGACGACGCGCGGCAACCGGAAATCTCTGCAGTGCGGCTATCACGGCTGGGTGTACGGCCTGGACGGACGGCTCCAGACCGCGCGCGAGATGGAAGGCACCGAGAACTTCGACAAGGCGGACTTCTGCCTGGTCCCGATCCGCGTCGACACGCTCGGCCCCTTTGTCTTCGCCAACCTGGACCCCGACGCGGCGCCGCTCGCCGACTGGATCGGAGCGATTCCCGCCGAGGTCGCAAGTGCTGGCTACGACATCGACACCATGCGCCTGATCGAAAGGCGCGACTACGACATCGCGTGCAACTGGAAGGTTTACGTCGACAACTACCTCGAGGGCTACCACCTGCCGATCGCGCACCCCGGGCTGTTCAAGGAGCTCGAGTACGACAACTACCGCGTCGAGACGTTCCGCTACTACTCGAAGCAGCACGCGCCGATCCGCGAGCTGAAGCCCGGCGAGGTCCCCGGTCGCGACCGCCGCTACGTCCGGCTACCGGGCGCTGAGGAGGACGCGCTCTACTACTGGATCTTCCCCAACACGATGCTGAACATCTACCAGGACAACCTGAGCACCAACGTGATCCTGCCCCTCGGAGTTGACCGCACGCTGACGATCTTCGAGTGGTTCTTCGCCGAGCCGGGCACGGGCGCGGGGTGGGAGTCGATGCAGCAGACGATCGCGTTCTCGGACGAGATCCAGCAGGAGGACATAGGAGTCTGCGAGCAGGTGCAGCGGGGCCTGCGCTCGCGTTCCTACGATCGTGGCCGGTTCTCCGCGTTACGCGAGAACGGCGTGTATCACTTCCAGTCGCTGGTTACTGAGTTTCTGGAGCGGACGTAACCAGCTCCGCAGGTTTTCCAACCGGCAGCGTGAAGTGAAAGTCCGAGCCTTTCCCCGGCTCGCTGTCGACGCCGATCTGGCCGCCGTGCATCTCGACGATCTGCCGCACGATCGCAAGTCCCAGACCGGTGCCAAGAATCTTGTTGTTCGTCTTCTCGTATCGCTCGTAGCGGCTGAAGAGCCGTTGCAGAAACTCCGGTGCGATGCCAAGCCCGTGGTCGCGGACGCTCACGTCGACGTGGCCGTCCTCCGAGTGACTGCTGACCGTGATCTCGCCGCCGCTCGGTGAGTACTTGATCGCGTTGCTGAGCAGGTTGGCCATCACCTGCGCGATGCGGTCGGGGTCGCACTGCACGACGGGATGGCGCGGGTCGAGCTCGGACACGATCTGGTGCTTGTCGCTCGACGCTCGGGCCCGGTCCACGGCGTCGCCGATCAGGCTGTTCAGGTCGACCGCCTGCGGATGGAGGCTCAGGCGACCCGCCTCGATGCGGTCGAGGTCGAGCATGTCGTTGATCATCCGGTTCAGCCGCTCGGCGTCCTGGTTGATGTCGCCGGCGTAGGTCTTGGCCTCTTCCATCGAGACGTCTTCGTCCCGGATCATCTCGCTGAACCCCGTGATGCCGACGAGCGCGGTCCGGAACTCGTGGCTCACAAGGGACACGAACTCGCTCTTGAGCCGGTTGAGCCGCTCGAGTCCGGCCAGGTGGGCGGCCGCCGCCTCGTTCGCGGCGTGCTCCGCGTCGGTGTCCTCGTACATCGCTATGAAGTAGTCGATCCGGCCACCGGCGTTGCGCACGCCGGTCGCGCTCCAGTGCAGCCAGACTTCGGAACCGTCGGACCGGATCGCGTGGCTGTCTGACTCCACCGTGTCCACGGCGCCTTTCCAGAGGGGCTGAAAAACTTCATACACGCGCTCGAACTCTTCGGGGTGCAGGTACCCGGCCACCGCGGTGCCGACCATCTTCTGTGGGTCAGTGCGCAGCAGCGCCGCCATGCGGGGGTTCACGTCGATGACTTTCATGTCGGGGCCGACGCGCGCGATGCCGAGCGGCGCGTGGTTGACGATCTCGTTCAGCAGGTCGTTTCGCCGGGCCAGCTGGCCCTCGGCGAGCCGGCTCTTGTGCAGCATGTCGAGCGAGTCGCGGTGGGTCAGGACCTGGTTGACCACCAGGAGGACGCCGATGCCGCCGGCCAGCACCGTGGCGAAGCGGTCCAGGGTCTGATCGGCGAGCGCAAGCCGGATCGCCGTGATCGCGCCCGCGAGCACGGCAAGCCACGGGAGCGCCAGCTGCCACAGCTCGATGGGACCTTCCGCTCTGCGCTCGGTCGCGCCGCCCGCCGGCCAGACCGGCGCGAGAGCGATCAGCAGATAACCGATCACCCACCCGGCGTCGAGCACGCTTCCCATGGATCCGTAAGTGCCGTTAGCCGTGAGGTACGCGAACGCGCTGTCGGCAAGGGCGTTGGAGGCGAGGCCGCCCAGGAGGATCAGCATCCGGCCGACCTCTCCGCGTCTCGCCCGGCGCAGCGCTACGACCAGCACGGTGGCGATGACGATGTCGCCGACCGGGTATGCCAGTCCGATGATCTGCGACGTCGGGGACGCCGACGACGAGTCGTACACCTTGTTGAGCCCTAGGGCCCAGGCAACGAACAAGAGCGAGAGCGCCACGATTGCCCCGGCCAGCACCGTCTCGCTTCGGGTGGCCAATCGCGATGGGGCGGAGGTGAAGGCGAAGACGCCCAGAAGCGCTAAGGGGATCGCCAGGAGGAATCCCGCATCCGCGATCGATGGGAATGGAAGGGTCTGGCCCAGCACGACCTCGTTCCAGGACCAGATCACCTCGCCGATGCCCCAGGCGGCCGCCGAGGCCGCAAAGAACGACCACGCCATGCGGGCGCGTCCCGAGTTGCGCACCGCGGCGTAGGCGCAGCTTCCCGCCGCGATCAGCGCGGCGACGGCCTCGCCGATGTCGTCGAGGCCGACGGTGAAGCTGTCGCTGATCCACCGGTTCGCCGTCCAGGCGATGAACACGATCGACACGACGGCCGCGGCACCGGCAGCGACGGCAAAAGGACGCCAGCCCTGGATTCCAAGCCCGGTCACCGTGACCGGCCGGCGGTAGAGGGTCAGCGTCGCCGGCTGCTGCACACGTGGAGCGTAGGCCGGACTACTCAAACTCGAGCCGCAATTCCAAAAATCGCCCTGTTAAGTGAGCTTGATTTTCATTTAACATGGCGGGGCAGTTACTTGTAGCACAGCCGCCGGGGTGTGGAGCACGGCTAACTGGAGGACTGCGATCCCGGCGCAACCAGGAGAGGAAGAAGCGGCGGAACGGGCGCTCGCAAGCCCGACTCGAACCATTGCCTCCGTCGCGGTCTTCGGCGCCGCCGTGGCGCTGGCTCTACTGCCGGCCCTGGTCGTGCTCGGGCCTGCGCGCGGCCTGGCGGGCGCGGCGGCCGTATCCGCCGGCGCTCTGGTAGTCGCGATCGGTGGGGTGAAGTTGGCGGCGGTTGCCACGGGCGCAGTTCGTTTTGCGGCCGGCCGCCGGTCTAAGTACGCACGGCACTCAGTCGATTAGCGCGGGGGTGCTTTTCAGTCTCGGCCGGTACGGCAAGGGAGGTGATGTTTCAATGCGCAAGCTGCTGCTCGCCGCCATCATGGCGACCTCGGCAATGCTGACGCTGGCGGCTACCGTCTCGGCCGGCGGCGTGCCTCCCTGTTGCTGAGCCAAGGAGAGGTTTTATTTATGTAAGACCTGTAAAGTCATTCGGGGCTGCGTTAAGCTGGCCGCGTGCCAGATGTGGCTGCGCACCTGAGTGACCCGGGCGGGTCCCGCGTCAACCGGCGTCGCGGCCGGCGTCGGGGCGTTTCGATTCGACCCGGATCAGTCAAGCAAGCACGCATCGAAGCAGGGCTGAGCCTGGGCCAGGTGGCCCGCGACGACATCAGCCGGACCGCCATCTACTTCGTCGAGACGGGCAAGGCCAAGCCTTCTCGCGAGACCCTCGAGCTCATCGCCGAGCGGACCGGGCGTCCGCTCGACTTCTTCCTCGAAGTCGACCCCACGGCGGAGCGGGCCACGATCCGGATCTCGGAGGTGGAAAGGCTGCTCGTCACGGGTGACAACGCCGGCGTCGTCGAGGCTGGCAAGACCGCCCTCAGCCAGCTGCCCGATCCCGACACCGAGGCGCGCATCACGCTCCTGATGTCGATGGCGCACCTGCGCCTCGCGCATCCGGTGATGGGTCGCCGTCTCGCCGCGACAGCCCGGGCGCATTTCGAGCAGGTGGGCGACCTCCAGATGGTCGCCGAGTGTCTCGGCCACGAGGCTTCGGCCGCCTACCTGATGGAAGACCACGGCGCGGTCCGAATCGCGGAAGGTGCCCTCGCGATGGTCCGCTCGTTGAAACCGGTCCCGCGTCAGACGGAAGCGTTCCTCCTCAGCGTGCTCGGGCACGCCCACGTCCAGGGCCGCGAATGGCAGGAAGCCATCAGCTGCTACGAGCAGGCCATCGAAGCCGCCGACGTGGTCCAGGACCTGCACCGCCTGTCGCTGCTGTACAGCGGGCTCAGCTTCGCCTACGAGGAGATGGGCCAGTTCGACCAGGCGGGCCGTTTCGCTCAGAAGGCCCTTACGATCCACCAGACGCTGAACGATCGGATCTCGCTCGCCCGGTCTGAGAACAACCTCGGCATGCTGCTGCTGCACGGGGGCGATGCCTCGGCGGGTCAGGCGCACGTCGAGCGGGCGCTCGCGATCTTCCAGCAGTCGGGCGTGGAGACGAACAAAGCGCAGGTCATGCTCAGCATGGCCGAGATCGCACTGGCCAAACGCGACACCGACGGCGCTCGAGAATGGGCCGGACGGTCCCTTGCCCTGGCCGAGCGGCTGGGCGAGACCGCGACAGAGGGCGACGCGCACTACTGGTTGGCCCAGGCCGCGCAGGCGGAAGGTGACGACCTCGCAGTGGACAGTGAGTTCGCGGCCGCCATGCGCGGGTCGGAAGAGCGGGAGAGCCGCGGCCGGTTGGCCTCGTACCGCGTCGCCTACGCCGAGATCCTGGAAGGGCGAGGGGACATCCTCGCCGCGAACCGTCAGCTGAAGCTGGCTCTCGCCGCGCTGGGTCACCGCGCGGCGGCCGCCGAGGGCGCCCGCTCCGCCACGGCCTGAGGCCGTCCGGCCGGCGCGCGAGCGCCAGGCCTTCCACTTGCGAGTGACCCCCACGGTGGGTTGACAATAGGACCGGCTGATGGCAGTGGTCCTGGTCGTCGACGACGGCGCGGCCAACCGCGCTTTGATCGCGACCTTCCTCTCGACGATCGACTGCGAGGTGAGGGAGGCGCCCGACGGAGTGACGGCGCTGGAGATGATCCACGCCTCGCCGCCTGACCTGGTCCTCCTCGACGTCCGGATGCCTGGGGTCGACGGATATGAGGTGTGCCGGCGGATCAAGGCGATGCCCGGCGGCAGTCTCCTGCCCGTGGTGATGATCACCGGCCTCAGCCAGACGACGCATCGCGTGATGGCGCTGGAGGCGGGGGCCGACGACTTCATGGCCAAGCCGGTCGAGGGCGCGGAGCTGATCGCCAGGGTGCGCTCCGCGCTCCGCCTGAAAGAGCTGTACAACACGCTCGACGGGGCCGAGCACGTGATCTTCTCGCTCGCGACCGCGGTCGAGGCGAAGGACTCGTTCACCGAGCGACACACACATCGCGTCGGCGAGTCGGCCCGGTTGCTCGGCCAGAAGCTGGGCCTGCCCGAGCCAACGCTCGACACCCTGTACCGGGGAGGCATCATCCACGACATCGGCAAGATCGGCGTGTCGGATTCGATCCTGCACAAGCCGGGTCCGCTGGACCCGATCGAGCTGCCGCAGATGCAGGCGCACGTGGCGATCGGTGAATCGATCGTGAAGCCGCTGCGCTCGACCTCCGGCCTGCTGCCGATCATCCGCCACCATCACGAACGATTCGACGGCTCGGGCTATCCGGACGGCCTGCGAGCTCGCGAGATCCCGCGCGCGGCGCGGATCGTGTCGGTCTGCGACGCGTTCGACGCGCTCGTGAACGACCGGCCCTACCGCATGCGGCGAACAACGGAAGAGGCGCTCGCCGTGCTTCGGGCCGGCGCCGGGTCGCAGTGGGACCCGGAAACAGTGGAGCTGCTGGCGAGCGAGCTGCCCGACCTCCAGAACCTGGGGGCCGCCTGACCCTCTAGCCGGTGTTCTGCAGCCCGGCCGCGACGCCGTTGACCGTGAGCTGAAACACCCGCTCG
>JBKPCF010000039.1:0-13914 GCA_046727235.1 Candidatus Dormiibacterota bacterium | reverse complement strand
CCCATGCCGAGCCAGTCGGGGTTGTCGTGCGAGGCGTTGAAAACGGCCTTGTTGGCTTCCTTGCAGGCGCGCTTGAGGCGCTCGATGTCAGGGCCCTCCTCCCCGTCCTCGGCCAGCACGCGGGTCACCGTCTTGACCGCCAGGGAGCTGGCCTGCTGCCCGGCGGCGTGGCCGCCCATCCCGTCGCAGACCACGATCAGCGTGTCGAGGCCGGCCTTGTTGCGCCAGACCGCGACGGAATCCTCGTTCTCCTCTCTCTCGAGCCCGGGGTCAGTGGCCCACGCGATACGCAGTCGCATCGTCCTAACTAACGGACCAGACTGTCACTACGCTCCGATAACGGTGAAGTGAACTGAGTTCTGGCCGACCGTCAGGCGGTCACCGGGGTTCAGCTGCTTCTCCTGGATGGACTCGCCGTTGACAAAAGTCCCGTTCGTGCTGCCCAGGTCGACGATCCAGAACTGATCGCCGCGGCGCTCGAGCCGGGCGTGGTGTCCGCTGGTGGCAGGGTCGCGCAGGATGACGTCGTTGTCCGGAGAGCGGCCCAGGCGGAGAGCATGGTCCCCGGCGCGGTGCGTGTGCCCGGCGTCCGGTCCGGACTCGATGAGCAGCTCGGCCTGCGGAGCTGCGGCGCCGGCGGCCGGGGGCCGGGTCGGCATCGCCATGGTCTCGGGCAGCGAGGGCGGCGGAGGCGCGGGAGCAGGCGCTGCCGGGGGTGGCTGCCACGCGGGCATGAGCGTCGTCGGCTCGCGGTCCGAGGGCGGGCCGGGCATGTCTACAGGAGGCGGTGCGACCATTGTCGCCGCCACGTCCGAGCCTCCGCCGGCGGCGGGAGGCTGCCAGGGCGGCGCGGGTGGTTCCGGGGCGGCCGGAGCGACCGGAGCAACGGGTGCGGCCTGCGCCCCGGCGGCAAGATCCGCATCCGTCGATTCAGGCTGGACCGCGGCGGGCGGCGACCATGCCGGAGCGGAAGGTGGGCTCCACGCAGGAGGCGGCGCCTGCACCGGCGGCGGCGCCAGAGCCGGTGCGACAGGTTCGGGTGGCGGCGCGGACTGCCCGCCGCCCCACGCCGGGGTTGGGGGAGGCGGGGGCGGAGGCACCCAGGAAGGCGCGGCCGGCGCCGCCGGCTCCTCCGTCTTCGGGATGTCCCACGACTGCTGACCGGGCGCCTCCCAGGAGGGAGCGACCGTCGGCGGCGCCTGGGGGGCCGACGCGGCGGATGCGCCCCAGTCAGTTCCTGCCGGCGCGCCCGGAGGAGGCGCAGCCGGAGCAGGCGCGGCCGGCGGAGGAGCCGCCTCCCACGAAGGTGAGGCCGGTGGATTCCAGGACGGCGCGCTCGGCGCTGGAGGCGGCGGTGCTTGCTGTTGCGGCGGCGCCCCCCATGAAGGCGCGGCAGGCGCCGCGGGCTCGGGCGAGCCCGGTGAGCCCCACGTCGGCGAGTTGCCAGGTGCCTGCGCCGGAGGGGAGCCCCACGACGGTGCCGGACTGCCAGGCGGCGGAGCGGCAGGAGGAGGTGCGCCCGGCGGAGCACCCCACGTGGGAGCCTGCGACGGGGGCGCGCCCCACCCTGGCCCAGCGGCTGGCGGCGCCGGGGGTGACGAAACCGCGGGGGACGCCGGTGATCCCCAGCCGCCGGGCGCGGCGGGCGTGGCCGGCGCGGGTCCTCCCCACGCCGACGACTGCGGCGGCGGCGCGACCATTGTCGGCGCGACCGAGGCGGGGCGCGCCGGGGTCGGCGGCGCCCACGTCGCGGCGACACCGGCGGTCTGGTTGCTGGGAGTCGCGGGGCGGACCGGCGGCGCCGACTTCTTCTTGCGGCGGCGCCTGCGAGTTCTCAGGTAGAGGAACGCGACGATGATGGCGAAAAGCGCGAGCGCGATGTAAAGCAGAAGCAGCGTTTCGTCAGACATGAGTAAGGCTGAAGTATGCCACCGTGATCAGTTATCTCCACCCCGGATGGCGCCGTTCTCGATGACCAGGCGACCCGACGCAACCCCGGGCACAGTGACGTCGGCTTCCAGCAAATGTGTTCCAGCGCCGAGCGTGTCGCCGGTGACGACATGGATCACGAGGCGGCGTCCCATCGGGAGGTCGAGACGCTTCGGCATCGGGGCGAGGCCCGCGTTGGTTTCGATGTGCAGCTGCGGACTCGAGATGAGAACTCCATCGAGGCGCAGGCCCGTCACTCCAGCGAGGACCGCGGGGCGGGTGCGGTTCTCGAGCGCGAAGCTCATGCCGCGTGACTCGGGCCGCAGGCTCTGCAGGTCGGCCAACCGTTCCGCCAGGTAGCGCGGTACCTCCGGCCGCGGCCTGACGCTCGGCCTGATCGCCGCGACCGCGAATGTGAGCTCGGTCGAGTCGAGCTCGCGGCCGGAAACCACCAGCGTGGCTTCAAACCGGTACTCACCCTCAGCCGCGAGTGGAAGGCTGAGCGTGGTCGCGTTGACAGCCGGCTCGAAGGCGGTCGGCACCTCGACCTCGACCGATCCGGAGTAGGACTTTTTCTGCACCGCATCGCGAACGCGGTCCAGCCCGCGTGCACCCGCCGCCTTCTCACGTGAGACCGACCAGCGCACTGTGCCGCGACCCGTCACCTCAGGGTCGTCGTTGACGATGACCAACCTCACCGCGAACGGACTGTGCGGGTTCTGGATGACGCCGAACGGTCGGCCCGCCTCGAACTGCAGCGGCTCGACTATCACTCGCGTCGCTTTGAATGCCTTCGTCAGCGCCTCGAGCGCGAGCTTCGGTCGCCGCGCGCCGTCAAGCATTCCAAAACCGATTCCCGGAAACAGGTCGACGAGGTGGTACGCAAACGCGCCCCAACATGACTCGAACTTCCGCGTGCGCAGGTGCTCGGCCGCGTAACGCACAAGGCGTGCCTGGTACTTCTGCGAAGCCTCGACGTAACGCTCCATGCTCTGGTGCGCCGACGGGAGTCCCACCCCGCGCTCGGCCCAGTTGACCGGCTGAAAGCCTGCGCGGCGCCAGGCTGGATCGTCGTCGGCCACCGGCCACCTGCGGCCGATCTCGTCCCACACCGATGACTCGAGATCCGGCAGTGACTGCGCGCCGAACGCTGTCACCATCAGCGGCTCCACGAGCCCGATGTCGCGCCAAGACCCTTCGGACCAGCCCAGCATCATGCGCAGGTCGATGTCACCGGAAGCTGCGACGGCCGGCCGGCTCGGGTCGAGATGCTCGAAAGAAGCCTTCAGGTCCTGGTCGATGGAGTGGTTCTGCCGGACCGAATGCACGTCGCCGAGGTCGAAGTTCGTCGCGAGCCATGGTGGGTCGTCGTGCGCGATCCACAGCGTGATCGAGGGGTGGTTGCGCAGCATCGTCACCATCTCGGCCTGCTGCTGTCGCGCCGCGCTCTCGAAGAACCGTGCCTCGTCGTTGCGCCCGTGATAAACGTACGTGCCGGTCAGCGGCAGGTCCTGGAACACGAGCATGCCCGCCTCGTCCGCCTGCCTGTAGAACTCACTCGGCAGGACGTTGGCGACGACGCGAAGCGCGTCGAGGTTCGCCTGCTTCGCGACCGCGATGTCAGATGCGAAGACCTGCGCGCTCAGCTCGTCGAGTCGGTGCGACGGCGCGTAGCACGCGCCACGCACAAACATCGGCTTCCCGTTGACTGAGAAGCTCCAGCGCCGCGGACCTATGTCCCACGACAGCTCGCGAAACGCAAACACGTCATCGATACGCGACGACTCTGCGCCGTCTGACGCGCGCGCGATCACCTCGGCGTGATAGACGTGCGACGGTCCGAATCGCCACGGCTCCCATCGTCTGGCGCCCGGAAATGCGAGCCGCATGGTCACGGTCTCCTCGATTCCACCGGCCAGCCGCACATCCCTGCGCAGGCGCACCGCATCGCGGCCGGGTGCCGGCACGACCAGCTCGACCTCACCGTCCATCTGCCTGCCGTCGAGGTTGCGGAGGCGAGCCTCGACCTCCAGCCGTCCGTCCCCTGCCTCGAAGCTCGGCTTCAGGCGCAGCCAGTCGACCGCGATCGCACCCACGTACTCGAGCTGGACCGGCTGCCACAGGCCGAGGGGCACCTCCAGCCGGTACGGCTCGGGCAGGCTCGAGTACGCGGAAGCCGGGTATGGCTTCAGGTCGCCGTCGTTGAAGAGGCCCATGATGTGGCGCTTCTTCTCGGGCTGAGCCTCGACCGGAGACTCGCAGCAGATCACGAGCAGGTTCTCGGGCTTGAGATATGGCGTGAGGTCGAAGCCGAAGGGAGCGAAGTATCCGTAGTGGGAGCCCAGCAACCGCCCGTTCAGCCATACGTTCGTGGCCAGGAACGCGCCACCGATCCGCAGCACGACTCGGCCCGCATGATCCGGTCGAGGGAACTCGGTGCGATACCAGATCGACTGCCGGCCCTCGGCCGCCGCCAGCTGGCGCGGGACCTCGATCGGTTTCCACCCGCCGCCACGTCCGACCGTCAATCTCTCGGCCTCGCCCTCGCCAAGCGGCATCCACACGGCCTCCCAGGCGGTCAGCTCGCGGCGGCCGGCCGCGCGCTGGGCCGGGGGCATGAAAAGCGAATCGCTCATGCGGCTCTCACAAAAGCGCCGTTGGCCGTGGAGCAGATGACCACCGGACGATCGATCGACCGCGCGAAGGCGTCCGTCTCTGCGCGCTGGACCAGCGCGAGGATGCTCCCGCCGAAACCTGCGCCCATGATCCGGGCGCCGTAGCAGCCCTCCAGCGACCAAGCGCGCTCGACGATCGCGTCGACGTTCGGCGTCGACACCTCGAAATCATCGCGAAGGCTTATGTGACTCTCCCGGAGAAGCTCACCGATGCGATCGAAGTCGAGGTCGTGCAGCGCCGCGACGAAGGCGTGCACGCGTGCGATCTCGGAGTCTACGTGCCGGCGTCTTCTGGGGTCGCCCGCCTCGGCTTCTCGCCGGCGCTGGTTGTAAGGCGTCGCTGCGAGCGAGCGGTGCTCGCCCGAATCGATGACTGCGATTGCGACCTCGTCGGGAAACGGAACCACCTGGTACTCCAGCGTCGCGCAATCGAGCAGCAGCGCGCTGCCCCGCCGCCCGAGCGCCGAGGCGAACTGGTCCATCACGCCCACCTGCACGCCGGTCGCCCTCTGCTCTGCGCGCTGACACGCGAGAGCCGCCTGCTTTCCGTCCATGTCAGGCCGGATCCCTGACGCCAGCGCGACGAGCAGCGCCGCGGACGAGCTGATGCCGGCGTTGGGCGGGACCTGGGACACGACCTGCACCGACTGCGGCCGCGCGCCGAGCTCCTCGCCGATGGCACGCGCGTAGGCGAGCCCGCCGGGGACGTCGCTCTCTATCGACCACTCATTCGAGGGACGGCCCGCAACGTCTGTGAATCGATCGACCGCCGCGGGCAGCACCACGCCGCCGAGGTAGTCGACGTGCTCGCCGATGAGGTTGACCCGGCCGGGCGCCCGCCCGTGCCATGTCTCTTCAGACAGCACGAAGCTCCGCGGCGGTGTCCTCGGCTCGTGCGTCGAGGATGAACGCGCCGGCGCCGAGCTCGGAGCCGGCGAGGTATTTGAGCTTGTCCCTGGTGCGATTCGGCGGATAGAACTCGACGTGAAAGTGGTGGTGACGTGCGCCGCGGCCTGGCGGCTTCTGGTGCATCGCCATCACGTAGGGCAGCGGTTTGTTGAACAAGCGGTCGTACTTCAGCAGCAAGCCCTTGAGGTTGCTCGCGAACGACTCGTCGTCTTTCTCACTGAGGTCGAGGAGTCCGCCGCGGTGCTCGACCGGCGCGAGGTGCACCTCGTAAGGCCAGCGGGCGAAAGGCGGGACGAAGGCGATCCAGCGATCGTCGCGCAGGACGGTCCGGACTCCCTCAGACTCGCCCGCGATCACGTCGCAGTAGAGACACCGGCCCGTCTTGCGCATGTGCCTCGACTCGGCGGCGAGCTCGCGCTGGATCACCGGCGGGACGAACGGGTATGCATAGATCTGTCCGTGCGGGTGGCTCAGGGTGACCCCGATCTCCTCGCCGCGGTTCTCGAAGACGTAGACGTAACGCACGTTGGGCAGGCGACCGAGCTCGTCCGTGCGGTCGCGCCAGACCTCGATCAGGTCGCGGATGTGGTCGACGCTCTGCTCCCCCAGGGACGAGTCATGCACCGGCGTGTAGCACACGACCTCTGCGCGACCCTGGTCGCCGGTATACGACGGAAATCGGTTCTCGAAGACGACGATGTGGTACGTCGGCTCTGGGATCTCGGTCTCCGGCTCCCCCGGCCTGGTCGGGCAGAGAGGGCAGTGCTCGGCCGGCGGGTGGTAGGTGCGGTCCTGGCGCCACGGCGCGACGGTGACCCATTCCTCGAGCAGGGGATTCCAGCGCAGCTCGCTCACGGTCTCGGTCGCTCGTAATAGATGAGGTAGCGCCCGTCGGGCTTCTGAACGACCCGCTTCTTGACGCGTTTAAGCCTCGAGGGCACGTTTCACCGCATTCCCAGGCGAGCCGACTCTCTCGAGGCCTCGCGCGCCAGGTCGAGCTGCGGACGGGTCGCCTCCGAGGCGCCGCACACGGCAACGTATCGGCGAGGCATCGAGGCCAAAGTTTATTCGGGTAAGATTTCCTGCGAAGTTCAACGCCCGTGGGGCAAAGGAGGTGAGGCGGAGCTTGGATAAACCTAGTCGTGGTGCCAGCCGCCTCGTTTGCCAGCCGGGAGCTCGGGAGGAAGGCAGCTTCTAGCCTCTAGGGCTTCCAGATCCGAATCCGGCTCCTGGAGTCGGAGGCGGTAGCACTGCGAACGGAGATACGTGAGGGCCCGGAACGCCGGGCCCTCAGCTTTTTGTCCTCACTAGGATTCAATCGGTGGCGCAGGACTTCGCAGAGAAGCTGAACGAGATCCCCGAGGGATGGGTCCAGGCCATGGGTATCAAGATCACTTACGCGACCAAAGACGAGGTCCGCGCAGAGCTGGTGGTCGGGCGGCAGCACCTGCAGGGTTATGGCATCGTCCACGGCGGCGTGCACAGCGGAATCATCGAGACCCTGTCTTCGATGGGCGCCTACCTCTTCGCTCGCGAGCGTGGGCAGCACGTGGTCGGGCTCGAGAACAGCACGAGCTTCATTCGAGCCGTGCGCGTGGGCGCGAGGCTCCATGCAATCGCCACCCCTGTCACACGGGGCCGGCAGACCCAGGTCTGGCAGGCCCAGGTGCTCGACGAGGGCGAGCGTCTCGTGGCGTCCGGCCGGGTGCGACTCCTGTGCCTGTCCAGCGATCAGTCGCTGGCGGGGGAGCAGGTGAAGGGCGCGCTCAGCGACCGGTGACGTAGCTGAAGATGATCTCGTCGATCAGCCGCTCCACCGGCGCCAGATCGTCGGTGAAGACCTGGTCGTGATACGGCGACACCCGTAGCCTGCCCTCGTTCAGCACGCTCCTCGCCACGTCCTGTGCAAGGGGAGCGTTGACGAGTCCCAGGTTGTGCTCGACGTCCGCCATGGTGACCGGCTCCATCGTTCCGTACACCAGGGTGTTGTTGAAAGCCGGGACGTCGACCAGGAAAACGTTCGTGTAGACCGCCGCCATCGTGCTCGCGATGGCGTCGACGAGGCGGTAGTCGGTCGCCGTGCGGCCCGCGTTGACGACCGCGACGCCGTCAGGTCGCAGGTGCGCACGCACCTCGCTGAAGAATTCCCGCGTCGTCAGGTGGAACGGGATGTAGGGCTGCCGGTACGCGTCCATGAAGACGACGTCGTACTCGCCTGCCTGCGTGTCGAGCCAGTAGCGCGCGTCGGCGACGACCGGGTGCACGTTCGGCTCGTCGAGGTGAAAGTAGCGGTGGGCGACGTCAAGAATGTCGGGATCGATCTCGACCCCGGTGATCTGCACGTCGGATCCGTACGCGGAGGTGAGCTGCCGGGCCGCGGTGCCGCCGGCGAGGCCGAGGATCGCGACATCCTTCGGCCGGACCTCCGTGTCCTGCGCCGGATGAAACGAGCCCGCGATGAGCGCGTAATCCCACGGCCCGCCCGTGAGCAGGTTCTGCGAGTCGTAGATGGAGTGAATCGCCTCGCCCTCGTTGAGGATCAGCTCGGTCTTCGATCCCTCGCGGACGACCTGGATGTATCCGTAGGGCGACTCCTTCTCGTAGACGAGCTGGCCGACCTGCGGCGGCTTGATGCCTGAGGGCAGCAGGACCCAGGCCAGGATGACCGCTGCGGCAAAGGCCGCGTAGAAACGGCGGCGCGGCCACGGCCACAGCCCGGCGGCCGAGATTGCGACCAGGACCAGCCCGAATCCTTCCAGGGTCGGGCGCGTGCCGTAGCTCGGTATGAACCAGAACACAGGCAGGAACGTGCCGAGGATGCTTCCGGCGGTGGACAGCGCGTAGACCCGCCCCGCTGTGTTGCCGCCGGATTCGACGTCACGCAGCAGCAGCCGGATCGCGAACGGGCTCACACATCCGAGCAGGATCACTGGCACGGCAAAGAGGATCACGACGGCGAAGAGCGTTCCCGCCACCAGGCCCACGCTCAACGACTTGAAGCCCTGCTGCGAGAGCAGGAGGATCGGGTAGCTGACAAGAGGGATGATCCCGATCCACAGTCCCGCCCACGCGGTGATCTGGAACAGCACCTCTTCGCGTGGATGCCGGTCGGCGAGCCGGCCCCCGATCACGTACCCGGCCGACAGGTAGATCAGGATCAGCCCGATCAGCACTCCCCACACGTAAAGGCTGGTGCCGAAGTAAGGGGCGAGGAGCCGCGACGCGCCGAACTCGACGCCGAGCGAGGCCATGCCGGAGATGAAGACGAGCGGCAGCAGCAGGCGGCGCGTGAGCTGGGAGGCGCTCACCTGTGCGAGTTCAGATCGGTTGCTCTGCCGCCCACTTGCGCGTCCGCTCGTCCATCGGGACTGGAAGCTGCACGCGCACCTCTGCGTACATCTCCCCCGGAGGTCCGCCCTTCGGATCTGGAAGGCCGAGGCCGCGCAGCCGGATCTTGGTCCCGTTCTGCGTCTCCGGCGGGACCTTGAACTTGACCTGGCCGCCCTTGAGCGTGGGCGCCGCCACCTCTCCGCCTTGCAGCGCGACCTGCAGCGGAACTGGGACCCCGACTCGAACGTCCTTGCCTTCGCGCGTGAAGACCGGGTCAGGTGCGATCTGGACCGTCGCCCGTAGGCCGGGCACCCGAAGCACTGTGCCTTCCTTGACGCCCGCGGGAACCTTGACCTCGACCCGCCGCCCGCCGGGCAGCTCGACGGTGCGGCTCGTGCCTCGGTAGATCTCCGCCAGGCTCACCGTGATCGGCGCCTCGACGTCGAGTTGCTGCTGGGTGCGGGTGCGGCCACGCGTGTTTCCGAAGATCGAGCCGAAGATGTCGCCGAAACCGCCGCTGTCGCCGAACAGGTCCTCGATGTCGTCCGGAGAGACGGTGCGGTACTCGACTCGCGGTCCCCCGGCTCCTGGTCGGAAGCCGCCGCCCGCGCGGGCTGCCTCCGGGTCGATGCCGGCCGCCTGGGCCGACGCCCAGTTCTCGCCGAACTGGTCGTAGAGCTTCCTCTTCTTGGTGTCCGACAAGACCTCGTGAGCCTCAGAGAGCTCCTTGAATCGAGCTTCCGCCTCCTTGTTGCCGGCGTTCAAGTCGGGGTGGTACTTGCGCGCGAGCTTGCGGAAGGCAGCGGAGATCTCCTTCTGCGTGGCCGCCCGCGGCACGCCCAGCACCTCGTAGAAGTCTTTGGTCTTAGGCATCGCTACTTCTTTGTTACCCGCTTGGACACGGAGTTAGAGCTTAGATGCCGATGATCCTGGGCAGGATTCCGTCCTCGTCGATCTCCAGGATGCCCACCGTCGGCTCCTCGGATCGAACCATATGGCGGGCGACCTGGAGCCAGCACCACTCGAACCATCCCGGCTTCTGCGCGAGTCGCCGCTCGGCCGTCGACCGATTCCACTGATGCACCGCTCCCGGGTTGAAGAGCAGCGCGCCGTCGACCCTGTACGTGTGCGGGCGGTGCGTGTGCCCGAACACGATCACGTCAGCGTCTGGAAATCGGCGCCGCAGGCTCTGCGGCAGACCCTGGTGCGGCTTGAAGAAGCCCAGGCTCAGGGTCCACAGCAAGGTCTGCGGCTCCTCGATCCAACGCGACCGCTGGCCGTGGACGACGACGATGCGCAGCCCGTCGACGACGAGCTCGCGGATCGCGGGCAACGAGGGAAGCGCCTCGTCGTGATCGCCGCGCACCGCTTCCACAGGCGCGATGGCGGCCAGCTGTTCGAGCGTAGACGCTTCGGTCACGTCGCCGGCATGGAGGATGACCTGCACGCCGCCGAGCGCCCGAAACACCCGGTCCGGCAACCTGTCGATGAACTCCGGGCAGTGCGTGTCGGCGACCACCCCGATCCTGGTCTTCTTTCCAGCCACCCCAAGTAGCTTATCGCGGGTTCAAATCTAACATTTTTGCGCTGCCACTTGACAATTTGATAAGACCTGCTTTCTAATTAGCGGCGTGAAAGACCTGCAGCGTGAAATCTTGAGCCAGGTGGCGGCCGGCAAGCTCACGGCCGAGGAGGGAGCCGCCCGCCTCGAAGCCCTGGAGTCCGCTCCCGCCCCGACCGCAACACCTTCAGCGCCGCCCGCGCAGGCTGCGACAGCCGGCGTTGGCCGCGTGAAGGTCGTGTCCCGCTTCGGCAACACCGAGGTCGTCGGCGACCCGACCGTTGCCTCAGCCGTGGCTGAGGGACCACACAGCGCTCGGCAGGAAGGCGACACCCTGATCATCGAGCAGTCCCCGGTCACCGAGGACACCAGCTTCGAGTTCAGCCGACCGCAGGGCCGCGTCATCATCAACGGCTTCGACTTCGGCCGGAAGCTGACCGTGCGCATGAACCCGTCGCTGCCGTTGGCCGCCAACGTCCAGGCCGGAAACCTGCGGGTCGTGGGCGTTCACGCCGAGATGAGCAGCGAGGTCCAGGCCGGCAACTGCACCGTCACCGACTTTCGCGGCCCGATCAAGCTCACCGTGGCGGCGGGGAACATCAACGCGAGCGGCCGCCTCGACTCCGGTGTGAGCGCTATCCGGTGCGAGATGGGCCAGGTCAAGGTCAGCCTCGACCGCGGCTCCGACGTGCGCATCAAGGCCCGCACGACTATGGGCAAAGTCTCGATCGAAGGCGCCGGCATCGCCGCCAACGACTCGAAGGCGGTGACCATCGGGTCTGGCGCCGCGAACCTCGACATCGACTGCACGATGGGCAACGTCAGGGTGAGCGTGGAGTGATGGCTCGCACCGCACCCCGCCGTCCCCCCACCAGCTGCCCGGTCTGCAGCGCGCGGCTCGCGGTGACGCGGCTGTCGTGCCCGTCGTGCTCGACCGAGCTCTCTGGAGCGTTTGCATCGTGCGAGTTCTGCGTCCTCACCGACGAGGACCGCGAGGTGCTGCGGGTCTTCCTCGCGTCGCGCGGAAACATGAAGGACCTCGAGCGACACCTGGGCGTCAGCTACCCGACCGCGCGGGCGCGATTCGATGCGCTGCTGGCCAGGCTCGGCATCGAGCGGCCCGCCGCTCCCGCTCCCTCACGCGTCGAGCTGATGGAACAGGTCGCTCGCGGAGAGATCGACATCGACGAGGCGATGCGACGCCTCGACACAAAGGAGGTTTGACCAATGATCCCGATGGAACCCGGCCCCGAAGACTTCGCGCGGTTGCTGTCTGAGCAGCGCGCTCGGATGGCAGAGGCGAGGGCCATCGCGCGCTACGCGCACTCGCGCACGGGATTGCTCACGAGATACGTGCGCAGGCTGGCGGACCTCGTCGACCCCACGGGTCGCGACCGGCAGCGCCTCCGCTAGCCGGACCAACTCCAACTCAGCGCAAAGGAAAAGGTGATGGAAGAGGTCGTTTCGTCTCCAGCCGCCAGTCCAACCCGGCCGCGTCCGTGGTCCGTCATGCGATCGAGCGCGTTCCTCGAGCTCTGGCTCGGGACGACGCTGTCACTGTTCGGCGACTTCTTCAGCTACATCGCGATGGCGTGGCTGGTCCTCCAGCTCACCGGTTCGAGCCTGGCCCTGGGCACCGTGCTGGTGGTGCAGTCACTTCCGAGAGCCGTCCTGATGATGGTCGGCGGCGCGATGGTCGACCGGATCTCCGCCCGCGTGACCATGCTCGGATCGATGGGTCTGCGCGCGGCCTTCGTCGGGCCGCTCGCGGTCCTTGTCCTGACAGGCCACGCCCAGATGTGGCAGGTCTTCGTGATCGCCTTCGTCTTCGGCGTGGTCGACGCGTTCTTCATGCCGGCCCGCAGCGCGATCCTGCCCAGGATCGTCGCCGACAACGAGCTGGAGGCGGGCAACGCGGTCATGAACGTAACCGGGCAAGCGTCGGTGATCGTCGGCCCGGTCCTCGGTGGCCTGATCGTCGCGGCTTTCGGAATCGGCTGGGCATTCGCCGGCGACGCGCTGTGCTTTGTGCTCGGCTTCGTGTTCATCCTTCTGCTGCCCGCGACCAGGCAGACAGCCGCCCGCGAGTCGCATCGCGACGGCGGGCTCGGCGGACAGATCGCCGCCGGCCTCCACTACGCGTGGTCCGATTTCGGCATCCGCGTGACGCTGATCGTCATCGCGGTGGTCGATTTCGCGGCCAACGGTGCCCTCGGCGTCGGCCTTCCCACGCTGGCGCACGGCCGCTTCGGCGCAGGGGCGGCGGGCCTCGGCATCCTGTTCGGCGCCTGGGGCGTCGGCGCAACGCTCGGAGCCATCGGCGCGGGCTTCGTCCCGCCTCCGAAGCGGTTTGGGCTGCTGCTCGTCGGGCTGTGCACGTGGCTCGGCATCGGCATCAGCGGCGTCGGCCTTGTACCTTCACTCCTCCCCGCCGCGCTGCTGATGGGCTTTTCGGGGATCAGCACCGGCGTGGTCAACACCTTCGGGATCAGCTGGCTTCAGCGGCGAACCGACCCTGCGATGCAGGGCAGGGTGATGTCGATCGTGATGCTGGCATCGATGGGGCTCACACCGGTGGCCTACGTATCGTCGGGCCTCCTGGCACAGGTCAACCCGACTCTGCTGTTCCTGATCGCAGGCGGCATGATCCTTGTGTGCGCGGTCGGCACCGGCGCGAGCCGGCAGGTGCGCTCGCTCCGCTAGCCCGTCAGCGAATCCCGGCGGCGGCCAGGCCCGCGGCGTGGGCGGCCGCCGCGTCGCGACCGGCGTCCAGAGCCGACAGGGCAGCGGTCGCAAATGCATGCGACCGGTGCTGGTCGAGGTTCAGCTCGATGTTCGCGAGCGAGAACCAGGCGCAGTAAGTCTGGCGCGTGTATGAGACGTGCTCCGGCGGCCTGCTCATGGCCGCGGTCGCCCACTGCACCGCGGTCGTGACGTCCTTGCCTGACGAGAGCGCCTTGAACGCTCCCTGCGCGGCCGCATGGCACGCGCTGGCGGGGGCGCCGCCACGCTTCGCCCACGCGAACCACTCCGCGTAGGAGCGGTCCTCGGCGGTCGGTCCCTGCGGCTTTTCCGCCAGGCGTCTCTGCTCGACGACCTCCCAGGTCGACTTCGCCGCGGGCTGGGCCGGCGCCGGCGGCGGCACGGGGGCGACGGGCAGCTTCCCCCCTCCGGGCGGTGTCGGGGCCACAGGCTGGGCCGGCGCGGAGGCGGCGGCCGGGTGCGAGGTCGGAATGTTGGTCGCGTGCGGGATCGCCTCCTTGGGCGAGAACCACGTGGGAGTCCCCGGCTCGGCGGCAAGCGGCACGCGCGGGGCCCACGCCGGAACCTGGACGGGACCGGGCGGCGTCTTCGCGGCCTCGCGGTTGGGTTCGGCCACCGGACCAGGCGCCCACGCCGGGCGTCCGGGAGGACCGGATTGCACCGGCGCGACTGGGTGCGCCGGGGCAGCGGTCGGCGCGGGCTCCACCGGCGCTGCGGGCGGTGGGGGCGGGGGCGGCGGGGTTGAAG
>JBKPCF010000038.1:0-18233 GCA_046727235.1 Candidatus Dormiibacterota bacterium | reverse complement strand
CACGTGCGCGCCTTCATGGACAGCGACGCGGACGGCAGCGGTGACTTCCGCGGGCTGATCGAAAAGCTTCCCTACCTGCAGGAGCTCGGGATCAACGCCCTGTGGCTCCTGCCGTTTTACCCCTCGCCGCTGCGCGACGACGGCTACGACATCGCCGACTACGGCAACGTCAACCCCATGTACGGCACCCTCGGCGACGCCCACCAGCTCCTCCGCGAGGCGCACCACAGGGGCATCCGCGTCATCACCGAGCTGGTGTGCAACCACACCTCGGACCAGCACCCATGGTTCCAGCGCGCGAGGCGAGCGAGGCCCGGCAACCCGCAGCGCGATTTCTACGTCTGGAGCGAGACCAACCAGCGGTACCAGGACGCGCGGATCATCTTCAAGGACTCCGAGGTCTCCAACTGGACCTGGGACCACACGGCCAACGCCTACTACTGGCACCGCTTCTACTCCCATCAACCCGACCTCAACTACGAGAACCCGAAGGTCCACGAGGCGATCTTCAAGGCCCTCGACTTCTGGCTGGAGATGGGCGTCGACGGCGTCCGGCTCGACGCGGTTCCCTACCTTTACGAGCGGGAAGGCACCAACGGCGAGAACCTTCCCGAGACGCACCAGTTCCTCAAGGACCTGAGGCGCCATGTCGACCAGACCTATCGCAATCGGATGCTGCTCGCCGAAGCGAATCAGTGGCCGGAAGACGCCGTGGCGTACTTCGGCCAGGGCGACGAGTGCAACATGTCGTTCCACTTCCCTCTCATGCCGCGCCTCTTCATGGCGATTCGCATGGAAGACCGGTTCCCGATCCTGGACATCCTGGCCCAGACGCCGCCCATCCCCGACACCGCGCAGTGGGCTCTCTTCCTGCGCAACCACGACGAGCTGACCCTCGAGATGGTCACCGACGAGGAGCGCGACTACATGTACCGCGCGTACACCCAGGACCGGCTGGCCAGGCTCAACCTCGGGATCCGTCGAAGGCTCGCACCACTCCTCGGCAATGACCGGCGGCGGATCGAGCTGATGAACGGCCTGCTCTTCTCGCTGCCGGGCACGCCGGTCCTCTACTACGGCGACGAGATCGGCATGGGCGACAACATCTTTCTCGGCGATCGCAACGGAGTCCGCACCCCGATGCAGTGGAGCGCCGACCGCAACGCCGGCTTCTCGCGCGCCAACCGGCAGCGGCTCTACCTGCCTGTGATCACGGATCCCGAGTACCACTACGAGACGGTGAACGTCGAGGCGCAGCAGGGCAACCCGCACTCGATATTCTCGTGGACCAAGCGGCTGATCGCCCTGCGCAAGCGCCACCGCGCGTTCGGAAGGGGCACGCTCGAGCTGCTGCGGCCGGATAACCGCAAGGTGCTCGCTTACGTGCGCAGGTACGAGTCGGAGCAGATCCTGTGCGTCGCCAACCTCTCCCGGTTCCTCCAGGCGGTCGAGCTCGACCTCAGCACCTGGAAGGGTCTGGTGCCGGTCGAGCTCTTCAGCAGCAACGAGATGCCGGTCATCGGTGACAGCCCGTACTTCCTCACCCTCGGTCCGCACGCCTTCTACTGGTTTGCAATGCAGCCACGTTCAGCGCCGACTATCCAGAGCGACGGCGCACAGCCCGCGACCACGCTACCCGAGGTGCGCACGACCGGCGGCTGGGAGGCGGCGCTGGTCGGCGGGGCGAAGGAGAGGCTCGAGAACGTGCTTGTCCGCTACATACCGCAGCGTCGCTGGTTCGCCGGCAAGG
The DNA here is from genome assembly GCA_046727235.1 of Candidatus Dormiibacterota bacterium. Taxonomy (GTDB): domain Bacteria; phylum Chloroflexota; class Dormibacteria; order Dormibacterales; family Dormibacteraceae; genus 40CM-4-65-16. The sequence continues at coordinate 16,483 of JBKPCF010000038.1, read as the reverse complement.
CACGGCGCATCAAGAGCGCGACGATCTCGGACGTGGTCACCGTCCCTGGCGCGGAGGGCAACTCGTACCTGGCCTCGGTCGTGATCGGGTACGCGGACGGCGACCCCGACACGTACATGCTCCCGATGGCCTACGCCAACGCCGCGGAGGCGCTGCACATCCTCGAACGATGGCCGTTTTCTGCGATCGCCTGGATCAAGAACCAGGGCGAGGAGTCACGCGGCCTCCTCTACGACGCGCTGTCGACGCCGAATTTCGCCGAGGCGATCCTGGGCGCCATCGCCAGGCGGCGCCGCGCCGCGGGTGGCGCCGGGACGCTGGTCGGCTCCACCACCAACTCTTACGCCCGCCTTCGCGGTCCTGAGACCGAGCGCCTGGAAGCGCATCTGTCGGTCGCCGAGCAGAGCAACAACTCCGTGATCTTCGGCGAGCGCCTGATGCTCAAGGTGTTCCGCCGCCTCGAGGAAGGCGTGAATCCGGAGCTCGAAGTCGGCCGGTTCCTGACCGAGAAGACGAATTTCAGCCAGATCGCGCCGCTGGCCGGAAGCCTTGAGTACCGCCGCGCGCAAGGCGAGCCGATCTCGATCGCGATCCTGCAGGGCTACGTGCCCAACCAGGGCGACGCATGGCAGTACACGCTCAACACGCTCGCCCACTTCTTCGCGCTGCCCGACCTGACAGGACAGACGCCCCCGGCGCTGCCGCGAAGCGTCGTCCAGGCGAGCAAAGTCGAGCTGCCGGAGATCGCAAGCAAGGTGATCGGCAGCTACCTCGAATCGGCGAAGCTTCTCGGCCGGCGCACGGCGGAGCTTCACGCCGCGCTCTCATCCGACCCCGAGGACCCGGCATTCGCTCCCGAGCGGATCTCGCCGCTCGACCAGCGCTCGATCTACCAGTCGATCAGCGGGCTCTCGATGCGCGCGACCGACCTGCTGCGAACCCAGCTCAACAAGCTGCCCGCCGACGCACGCGGGGAAGCCCGCCAGGTGCTCGAGCTCGAGCCGCGGATAGCGTCCATGCTCAAGTCGTTTCTCTCGCGGCGTCTGACCACGTACCGGATCCGCATCCACGGCGACTATCACCTCGGCCAGGTGCTCTACACCGGGCATGATTTTGTGATCATCGACTTCGAAGGCGAGCCCACGCGAACGCTTTACGAGCGCCGGCTCAAGCGCCTGGCAATGCGAGACGTGGCCGGGATGCTGCGGTCGTTCTCTTACGCGAGCCAGGCCGCGCTTCGCTCGCAGGCAACGACCCCGGAGCGTCTGGCCGAGCTTCAGGCGTGGGCTCGATTCTGGGTGGATTCTGTGTCCGCGGTGTTCTTCAAGACGTACCTTGCCACCGCGGGGAACGCTTCCTGGGTGGCCCAGAATCAGGACGACCTCGAGCTGCAGCTGACCACGATGCTGCTGGAGAAGGCGCTGTACGAGTTGCGATACGAGCTGAACCTGAGGCCTGACTGGGTTCGCATTCCGCTCCGAGGAGTGCTGGACCTGGTGAGTCCGGCATGAGCATGGTCGCCCGCTCGCTGCTGAGCCCCTACGACCTTCATCTCTTCAACGAAGGGACGCACAGCCACCTCTTCGAAAAGCTTGGCGCGCACCCGGTGCACGACCCCGAGGGCACGTACTTCGCGGTATGGGCGCCCAACGCGGATTCCGTGAGCGTGATCGGGGATTTCAACGGCTGGGACAACGCGGCCAACGGGCTGTACGCGCGCGAGCAGTCGGGCATCTGGGAAGGTTTCATTCCCACCGTCAGGCACGGTGCGCTGTACAAGTACCGCGTCCACAGCAAGGTCACGGGCCGCGGAGTCGACAAGGCGGACCCCTTCGCCGCGTACTCGGAGGCGCCGCCGCGGCAGGCCTCGGTCGTGTGGGACCTCGCCTACAGCTGGGGCGACGACGGCTGGATGCAGAACCGCAAGGCTGTCAACAGCCGCAGCTCGCCGATGGCCGTTTACGAGGTCCACCTTGGATCGTGGATGCGCGTGCCGGAGGAGGGAAACCGCTGGCTGTCGTACCGCGAGCTGGCGCCCCGACTGGGTGACTACGTCAGCCGGATGGGGTTCACGCACGTCGAGTTCATGCCCGTGATGGAGCACCCGCTGTACGAGTCGTGGGGTTACCAGGTCACTGGTTACTTCGCGCCGACTTCGCGGTACGGGACGCCTCAGGACTTCATGTTCCTGGTCGACTACCTGCACCAGAACGGGATCGGGGTGATCCTCGACTGGGTGCCCTCGCACTTCCCGGCCGACGAGTTCGGCCTGCAGAACTTCGACGGCACGCACCTGTTCGAACACGCGGACCCCCGCCTCGGCGTGCACCCGGACTGGGGAAGCTCGATCTTCAACTACGGACGAAACGAGGTTCGCGGGTTCCTCCTTTCGAGCGCCCTCAACTGGCTCGACCGCTACCACGCCGACGGCCTGCGCGTGGACGCGGTCGCGTCGATGCTCTACCTCGATTACTCACGCAAGGCCGGCGAGTGGATACCCAACAAGTTCGGTGGCCGCGAGAACCTGGAGGCGGTCGACCTTCTCCGCCGGTTCAACATCGAGGTCTACAAAGAGCAGCCCGACACCCAGACGATCGCCGAGGAGTCGACAGCGTGGCCGCTGGTCTCGCGACCCACGTACGTCGGCGGCCTCGGCTTCGGCATGAAGTGGGACATGGGCTGGATGCACGACTCGCTCTACTACTTCGAGCGCGAGCCTGTACACCGGAGGTTCCACCATTCCAACCTGACCTTCCGCATGCTCTATGCGTTCGGCGAGAACTTCATGCTCCCGCTGTCACACGACGAGGTCGTGCACGGCAAGGGCGCCCTGATCTCGAAGATGCCGGGGGACGATTGGCAGAAGTTCGCCAACCTCAGGCTTCTGTTCGGCTGGATGTACGCGCAGCCCGGCAAGAAGCTGATCTTCATGGGCGGCGAGTTCGGGCAGTGGCGCGAGTGGGACGTGGAATCGAGCCTGGACTGGCACCTGCTCGATAATCCGATGCACGGCGGCCTCCGCCTGTGGGTCGGAGACATGAACCGGATCATGCGCGAGGAGCGCTCGCTCCACGAGCTCGACTTCGACCCGGCCGGGTTCTCGTGGATCGACGTCACCGACGCAGACCAGAGCGTGGTTTCGCTCTTACGGCGGAGCAGCACGCCCAATGACGTGCTGGCTGCGGTGTTCAACTTCACGCCGGTGCCGCGGCACAACTATCAGATCGGGGTTCCCCTCGGGGGTCGCTGGCGTGAGCTGGTGAACAGCGATGCGCCGCTCTACGGGGGCAGCGGGATGGGGAACATGGGCGGGGTGGACGCGGTGCCGGTCGGGATGCACGGGCACCTGCACAGCATCACGCTGACATTGCCGCCACTCGGAATGCTGTTCCTGAAGCCAGAGCCTGCCGAACCTGAGTGACGACGAAGCCAGGCCTCTGAAAGACGTCTGAGGCCGTGTAGCGCAGGACGCGGAAGCCCGGGCTGACCAGCGCATTCTGCCGGCGGTTGTCCTCCATGAGCCTGTCGCGGTGATTGGCGCCGTCGTACTCGATGACGAGCCGGGCAGGCCTGTAAAACAGGTCCGCTCGGCCGAACGGCAGGTCGACCTGCACCTCAGGACGTGGCAGGCCGGCCTTGATCAGCAACCAGCGCAGGCGAGTCTCCATCGGCGATTCGGCCGGCTCGGCGAGTGCGCCAAGCGACGTGTTCACGCGACCCAGGCCATTGTGCAGCGCCTCGTCGAGCAGGACCAGCGCCTCTACCGGCTCGAGGCGGCGACAGAGATCGGCCAGCGTGCGCTGGGCGGTTGTCGCGCGCAGACCTCTAACCACCACGGCATCGAGCGACCTGACACGCCGAACCACCAATCCCTCGCGCGATCGCGCATGGGATCCAGCAGGAACCGCGACTTCGACTGGGTGAATCGGATCAACGTCAAGGCGATGCAACCACGCGGCTGTGAAGCCTGCGAAGACAGCGCGTGGTGGAAGGCGGCGCTGCCAGGCGGCAAGGAGGCGCCAGGTGTCGTCTCGCAGCCCGGTCCCGCAATACAGTCCCGAGCCTAGCCGCCGCCATGCCTGGCCCTGCAGCGCTCTCCGGCTAAGCCCTGCCGACCGCGCCTCGGCCAGCGTGAACGGTGCTTTCGTCAGCTCTGGCGGAACGCGGGGTCGTCGACCCATGAGGTGAGCCTGACGTCAGGCGATCTCCGCGCCAATCCAGCCCGTTAAGGTGCCTTTGCGCCCAAAAGCACCTAACCCGAGACTCGTTTCAGTGCTTTTGTGCCCAACTGCACCGAATCAGGGGACGATCACGTACGCCCGCACCGGGAACGACGCGCCTCCCACCCACGCGATCGGCACCGCGTGGAGCCTCCCGCCCGAGCTCGGCGCCGCCGCCAGGTTGGTCATGTGCTCGCAGATCGGCATCCCCGCCCCCAGCAGCATCGTGTGCGCCGGCCGCGACCCGTCCGCCGTGTCGTCGATGTTCAAGGAATCGATCCCCACGAAAAGCGCCCCCGCCCGCACGAGCATCTCGCACGCGCCCGCGGTGAGAAACGGGTTCTCGGCGAAATACTCCGGCGTCCCCCACCGGAAAGAGAAATCGGTCCTGATCAACACCGCGCGGTAGCGCAGCTCGACGCCGGCGAGCGAATCCGCACCGATCGCCCGCTCCGAGTCCGTGCAATCGATCACCACGGTCTCGAGGTCGGCCAGGCGGTCGAGCGGAAGCGAGGCAAGGTCGGTCCCTCCGCGGTACCTATGCACCGGAGCATCGACGTAGGTGCCGGTGTTGCCGCACAGGTGCAGTGACGCGATGAAGAACTCCGCCTTGCCCTGGTAGCGCTCGCGTGACGCCTCATAATCCAGCAGCACTTCGACCTTCGGCTCGGGCAGGCCCGGGTACGTCTTCATCCCGGCGGCGACCGGGTGGCTGACCTCGACGAACCTACTACTCATTGACCGACACCCGCTTCACGATGCTGAGCGTGTCGAGGCGATCGGCAACGAGCTCAAACCCGTGGTGCAGGCGGCGGTAATACGTGGGCCTCGACATGTGCAAGCGCTCCGCCACCAGCTCGTGGCTTCCCCTCTTCCTGACGTAGTAGTCGAGCAGCACGTGGCCCGCCTCAGCGTCTCGCGGCGCCTGGAGCGCGGCAAGCTCCTCGATCACCTCGACGAGCAGCGCCCGCAGCTCGGCAGCGGCCGAGTCGCCCTTCGACAGCCCCGGCAGCCTGGCCAGCGGGCTGCGCCCGAGCGCCTCGGGCGTGCCGAGATCGTCCAGCGCCGCATGCACCAGCTGCTCGCGCGCGCTGCTGTCCGGGTCGAGCGTCCAGCGCTCCGGCATCGGCGCCGGCGGCGCAGTCATGAACACCGGGTACGGCTCGATGATCGCAGCCGGCAGACCCGCCCTGAGAAGGCGGCCCATCAACCAGCTGAGCATCGTCGAGGCGATGATGGCGCCGGCCCACAGCGAGGCGCCCCAAGTGGTTCCGGCCGGGAGAAGCGAGATCTCGGCCATGTACGCGAACGCGTAGGTGCCGCCGATCACCGCACACAGCGAGGCCGAGGGCTTTCCAGGACGGCGCGAGCTCCACGCCACCCAGGCGTCGGCAGCGATCCCGGTCACGACCGGCGCCCCCAGGAGGGCGAAATGTCCCTTGGTGATGCAGACGAGTACGCCGTTGAGCGTGAACACGAACGTCAGCGATCCGGGTCGCAGCTTGAATGCGCTGTTGAGCAGCAACCCGGCCGCGGCCAGGATGGCCGTCTGCGCGAGCAGCGATGCCATGCCCATGTTCTCGCCCAGCCACGTGAGCCCGTTCAGCTGGGATCGGAACTCGTAGTCGCCCGCGGGCCACGGATCGATCAGCGGATGGGCGAACTGCGTCGCGAAGGTGAACACCGACAGAAGCAGCGCAGCCGAGGCAAGGACCACCGAGCTCGCGACTGTTTCGCCGCGCCTGGTGGCCGCTCGCAACGGGCCGCTGACCATGACCGCGGCGGCTGCCATCTCGACCAGGTGCGGCGGCGTGAACAGGCTGTCGAGGCCGACGGTACCCGTCCCGAAGGCGGGTGACCAGAATGCCTGGTCGATGATCCACGCCGCCCCGAACACGAGCGCGGCCGCAAAGGTGCCGGTCTGGCCGTCGGGCAGCGCGCGGTTCCAGACGCGCCCCGCTCGCAACCCGACCGCAAAGCCCGCGAAGAGGTAAAGGGTAAGGAGCGACCATGCGGCCGTCACCGTCGTGAATCCGGCCTTTTGCGGTCCGCTGATGATCACCCCTGGCTGGTGGACGTAGGCGTAGGCGATCACGTAAGCCCCGAGCACGAACCAGGTGGCCAGCACGACCACCACGGCGTCGACCGCCGCCGGCTCCTCAACGAACCTGCGCAAGACCTTCAGCGTCCTTCCCCGGGCAAACCATAGCGCCGCCGCTCTCCGACTTTGAGACCGATTTCGAAACCCCTTGAGACTGCGCCTGAGACCGGATGTCGGGAAAAGTTGGCCGCGTCGCAGCCCAGCTCGTGTGCAGGAGGAAGGTTTCCAATGTCAAGTCATCCGGAAGTCGACGGAATCGTGACCCTGCCGGTTGCCGAACCGGCGGTGGCGCCGGCCAATGGTCGTCCCGTGGCCAACGGTCATCCCGTGGAGATTGCGCCGGTTCTGGCGCCTGAGGCTCCAGTGACCGTGACGGTCGCGACGCCTGAGGTCAAGGCAAGGCGCGCGCGGCCGGCCTGGATCGCCTCGGTCGCGGTCGGCGTGGTCGGCCTCATCGCATCGGGCACGCTCGGGTACCTGCTGTACTCGACGTCCCAGCAGAGGGACGCGGCCCTGCACGGGCTCGCGACCACACAGGCGGCGCTGAAGGCTGCGCAGAGCGACGCCGCCACGCGCAAAGTGACCGCTGATTACGTGGCGCTCTACATGTCCGACTCGGGCAAGGTCGAGATGGACTACCAGAACATCGCCCAGTGCACCACTTACAGCGAATGCCGCACAGCGGCCCAGCAGTTGCTGAGTGACATGCAGGCGTTTCAATCGGACCGCAAGTCGGCGAGGGTGCCCTCCGATCTGAGCAGCGTCGACGCCGACCTCGGCGACGCGCTGAGCGCGGGTATCGCCGGCGACCAGGAGTTCATCCTCGGGATGGACAACGACGACCTGGCGAAGATCAAGGAAGGCGGCAACAAGGTCGAGCAGGCGATGCTGAACATCGCCAAGGCGCAGGCGGCTCTTGGCAGCCACCTCAAGTAAGTTCATTGCGGCGGCGGTCCTGGTGACCGTCGCCGCGGCCGCTTTCGCGTACGAGTGGCGTGACGAATCGTCGCTGCGACGCCAGGTGGCCACGCAGCAGAAGACGATCGCCGCGCTCCAGCAGCGAATCGATGTGGCGCAGGTCGACTGGCCGGCGATCGCGGCGAGAACCCAGGCATCGGTGGTGATGATCGAGTCAGGCGATTCGATCGGCTCCGGGTGGGTCGCGCACGCCGACGGCAAGAGCTCCGAGATCATCACCAACTTCCACGTCGTGGCCGGCGCCTGGACCAACGGGAACGCGGACGTGCGCGTCCATCAGCTCGACAGCGCGTGGCCCGCCACGGTCGTGAGGGTCGACCGAAGCGACGACCTGGCGGTGATCGAAGTGTCGCGGCCGCTCGCGGCTCTGAGCTCGGCGACCCAGCGACCTCGGCCGGGCACGGCGGTGATGGCCCTCGGCTCGCCCCTTGGGCTGGACGGCACGGTCACGATCGGCATCGTGTCGGGCTATCGCAGCCTCGAGGGCTCAAACTACCTCCAGTTTTCGGCGGCGATCAGCCCTGGCAACAGCGGCGGACCCGTGATCGATTCGCGCGGGCGTGTGGTCGGGATAGCGACGGCCAAGCTCGTCTATCCGGGTGCCGAAGGATTGGCCCTCGCGATCCCGGTTGCGGTGGCCTGCGACAGCCTGGTGGTCTGCTCCGTCAGCCCACTGTGACGTCGGTCAAAGCGGCCGGACCTATGGTTGTGGGGCGGCGCTGAACTTGTTGGTCACACCAGTCTCGGCGTGGATCACGTGCATGACCGCGTTGATGAGCGCCAGGTGCGAGAACGCCTGCGGGAAGTTGCCGAGATGCCGGCCGCTGCGCGGGTCGATCTCCTCGGCGTAGAGCTGCAGGGGGCTCGCGTAAGAGAGGAGCTTCTCGCAGAGCTCACGTCCCCGCTGGAGCTCGCCGATCTCGCACAGCGCGGAGACGAGCCAGAAGGAACAGATCGTGAACGTCCCCTCCTCGCCGTGCATCCCGTCGTCGGTCTCGGCGGTGCGGTAGCGAAGCACCATCCCGTCTACCGTGAGCTCATCCGCGATCGCAAGGACCGTCGCCCTCACGCGCGGGTCTTCAGGAGGCAGGAACCGGACAAGCGGGATCAGGAGGACTGAGGCGTCGAGCGTCTTCGCCCCGTAGTGCTGGACGAACACGCCACGCTCGTCGACGCCCCGCGTGCAGATGTCCTCTTTGATCTCGTTCGCGATGTTCTGCCATTTCCTGGCGAGCGCCATGTCGCCGTGCATCTCGGCCAGCCTCGCACCGCGGTCGAGCGCGACCCAGCACATCAGCTTCGACGACGTGAAGTGCTGCGGCTCGCCGCGCACCTCCCAGATTCCGCGATCCGGCATCTTCCACTTCTCGATCGCGCACTCGACGGCGCGCTTCAGGATCGGCCACACGACCTCGGGCAGATAGTCACGTGATTTCGTGTGGAGGTAGACGGAGTCGAGGACCGCGCCCCACACGTCGTGCTGCTCCTGGCTGAATGCGCCGTTGCCGATGCGTACCGGGCGCGAGCCCTCGTAGCCGCTGAGGTGATCGAGCGTCTTCTCGGTCAGCTCGTGCTCGCCGCCGATGCCGTACATGATCTGCAGGTCGCGCTTGCCGGCCGCGACGTCGGCGATGAAGTAGAAGAAGTCGTTGGCCTCGCGGTCGAAGCCGAGCGTGTAGAGGCCCCACAGCATGAACGTGCCGTCGCGAATCCACGTGTAGCGGTAGTCCCAGTTGCGCTCGCCCCCGATGGTCTCTGGCAGCGCGGTGGTCGGGGCCGCGAGCAAGGCCCCGGTCGGGCTGTAGGTCAGGCCCTTGAGGGTGAGGGCGCTCCTCTGCAGGAAGCTCTGCCACGGGTGCTCTGGAAACTCCCCCCGGTTGATCCACTCGCGCCAGAAGTCGGCCGTTCGCTCCACGCGCTCGAACGCCTCCTCCACGGTCGCGGGCGCCGGATGCTCCTCCCAGTATTCCTTGGCGGTGGAATGGCGCGATCGCGGCCACACCATGGCCACGTAGGCGCGCTCACCCTGGCGCAGCGTCTTGCTCGCGTGCGCGCCGGGACCCTCAAACCCCATGCGCAGGTCGGTGACGAGCCGGATCGGCACCTCGTTCTCGCCGCCGCTGGCGATGGCTTCGTTGTAGCCCTGTCCGGCGTATTCCCACTTCGCCTCGGTTGCGCCGTAGTCGAAGACCGGCTGGCAGTCCAGGCTGAGCTCGACGCTGCCGACCACGCACCGAGCCGTGCGCAGGAGGATGTGCTCCGCCTCGTAGTCGGACGGCGGCCGGCGGTAGGTCCCTGAGCGGCGCTGGCTGTGGTACCAGGGCCCTATGCACATCGCGTCGCGGACGATCAGCCATCCCGTGCGGGTCCGCCACGTGGTCTCGAGGACCAGGGTCCCCGGCAGGTAGCGCCGCCCAGCAGGCACCTGGACCCCGGAAGGCCCGAAGCGGAAGCTGCCGGCCGCCCTGTCGAGCATGGCTGCGAACACACTGGGACTGTCTGCCCTGGGCACGCACATCCACTCGACACGTCCGGTGGGGGCGACCAGGCAGTTGACCTCGCAGTCGGAGAGGAACGCGTATTCGGCGATGGGAGGAAACGGACTGTCGGTCCGCGCTTGCTCCATCTGCTCGGGGATCTCCGAGAACGGTATCGACCCGTCGCCGTTCTGCCGGTCGCGCGCAGGGCGACTTTCATCGATGGGTTTCATCGACTGGCCCAGGTCGGATTCGTCGGCCTTCCTTGCCATCTATCTATCGAGAGGATATGCCGATGGCTCGCCGGATGCGCCCAAAAACCTCATCCGGCGAACCCACGCCGCTGACCCGCTGCACCGCCACTCCCTGCCGGCCGTAGTGGCCGAGCACGGCCTCGGTCAGCTTGTGGTACTCGTGCATGCGCTCGGTGATCGCCTCGCGCGTGTCGTCCGCCCTCCCTTCGACCTGGGCGCGATGGAGAAGGCGCTCGACCAGCTCCTTCTCCGGCACCTCGAGCGCAACCACGATGTCGACCTTGTGGCCTTCGTCCGAGAGCATCGCGTCCAGCGCCTGGGCCTGGCGGACGGTGCGGGGAAAGCCGTCGAGCAGCACGCCCGCGCCGGCCTCCGCCTCCGGCAGACGGGCGCGGACGATGTCGACGATCAACCCGTCTGGGACCAGGTCGCCGGCGGCCATGATCCGGCCCGCCTCCCTTCCGGTCGGCGACCCGCTCGCGACCTCCGCGCGCAGGATGGCTCCGGTCGACAGGTGCTTCAGCCCGAACTCGCCTTCGATCTTCGCGGCCTGCGTCCCCTTGCCGCTCCCAGGTGGACCGAAGATGATGCCGATCACGGTTCGCTCATGCCGAGCTGAATCTTGCGCCGGCGCCGCCACCAGCTCCTAGAGTGCTCCGCGAGCAGCGCATGGATCGCAGGGTCGGGCCCGGCGGGTTTGCCCTCCTTGCTCAGCTGCATCCATCGCCGCGTGACCTCGACGTAGACGTCCGCCTCGGTCCAGCCGGGAAGCTGCTCGAGGACGTGATGGGAGCGGATCGCCCTGGCGATCGGGTGATAGACGTGGTCGTACCAGCTCGCCGCCGCCTCCTGCAGGGGGACGTCGCGGTGCTGCTCCAGGGCGAGGAAATACCGGTGTCCGATGATGTGCTGGAGGATCTCGTCGTAGCGTCCGAGCCGGCTGCACTCCAGCCTGGCCTCAGGCCGCGTCCGGTGCAGCTGGGTCACCTCGAGGAACGCGGCGTACTCGGCCGCCTTCAACAGCGCCTCGGTGTCGGTGTCGGGACTCAGGGGCGCGCGGGTCCGGACGTTGACCACCCGCGCGTTGATCATGGGGCGGCCCAGGTTTCGCGCCACGGACACGCGATGGTGGCCGTCGATCACGTAGTAGTAGTCGTCGACCTTGTAGACGTCGATCGGAGGCAGCTCGTCACCTTCGACCATCGCCTGGTAGATCCGCGTCCAGCGCTCGCGCATGCGCCGGTTGACGGGGAGAAACATGGGGTCGAAGTCCGACGTCTTCGCGTCCGGCGCGGCCGAGCCGACGATCTTGTCGACGGGAATCTCCCGCACACCCCCGAACGCCCGTCCCTCGAAACCGGCCGCCCTCAGCGCCGGTGCGATCGAGCGGAGACGCTGCGCGCGACCCGTGAGGATCGCGCCCAACGAGCGCCGGAATGCACGCGCGCGTGCAGAATCGAAGTCCTGAATGGCGCGGATGCGCTCTACGCCCAATCGACCGCGGCCCGGGGAAGGCTGTTAGATCTAGAGAAGCGCCTGTTCGCTCTCGGCGTCGAAGAAGTGCAACGTGCGGGTGTCCAGCCCAAGCTTGACCCGGTCACCCGGCGACACGCTCATCCTCGGGTCGACCCGAGCGGTGACCTGGTCGCCGCCGACGCTCCCGTAAAGGAACTGGTCGGACCCCAGCCGCTCGACGACGTCGACCTTCATCTCGAAGCTCGTGCCGCCATCCGCCACGCGGTCGGTCACGGCCTCCGGCCGGAAGCCCAGCGTTCCCTTGCCCGCCGGGAGCGGCTTGGGCAGCTTGACCTCGAACCCGGACGCCTTCGCCGAGCCGTTGCTGATCGCGGCCGGGACGAAGTTCATGGTCGGGGTGCCGATGAAGCCGGCGACGAAGAGGTTCGCGGGGTGGTCGTAGATCTCACCCGGGCTGCCGACCTGCTGCAGGATGCCGGCGTTCATGATCGCGATCCGGTCGCCCATCGTCATGGCTTCGACCTGGTCGTGGGTGACGTAGATGAACGTGGTCTGCAGGTCGCGGTGGAGCTTCTGCAGCTCGACGCGAGTCTGGCCTCGGAGCTTGGCGTCCAGGTTCGAGAGCGGCTCGTCGAGCAAGAAGACCTTCGGGCTGCGGACGATGGCTCGACCGAGCGCGACACGCTGGCGCTGGCCGCCGGACAGTGCGCGCGGCTTGCGCTTCAGGAAGTTGTCGAGACCGAGGATGCGCGACGCGTTCTTGACGCGCTTGTCGATCTCCGTCTTCTTCATGTGCTGCATCTGCAGCGGGAAGGCCATGTTGTCGTACACCGTCATGTGCGGGTACAGGGCGTACGACTGGAACACCATGGCGATGTCGCGGTCTTTCGCCGCGACGTTGTTCACGACACGGTCGCCGATGAGGATCCGGCCCTCGCTGATCTGCTCGAGTCCCGCGAGCATGCGAAGAGCGGTCGACTTGCCACACCCGGACGGCCCGACAAGGACCATGAACTCCTTGTCTTTGATCTCGACGTTGAAGTCCTTGACGACCGTGATATCCGAGGTGTAGCGCTTGACTACGTGGTCATAAGTTACCGATGCCATATCACTAATCCCTCACATCCCAGGATGCCGCGAACACCCCTTCACCCAACAATTCTATTTACCTCCTCCTAAATGGCAAATCCGGGTTTATGACCCGGGATGTCGAATTGCGAACAATCAGGCTCGTCGCGAGGGGCGCCGGCGACTCCACGGACCTGCCTTTCATGCGCTGAATCAGCAACCGCGCGGCCAGCCGACCCTTCTCGACGATGGGCTGGCGCACCGTCGTCAGGGGTGGATTCGTCCACGCCGACGCCGGAATGTCGTCGAAACCGACCACCGAAAGTTCCACCGGCACGTTCAGGCCGGCCTGCTGCGCGGCAACCACGACGCCGATCGCGGCCATGTCGCTCATGGCGAGGACGCCCGTGGGACGCTGCTTGCCTTTGGGCAGCGAGTCGTAGGCGCGTGACCCCGCCGCGACCGAGATGCCCGCGACGACGCTGTCAGGCTCGGGCGCGCCGGCCTCGTGAATCGCGGCCCTGTATCCGGCCAGCCGCCGTGCGGCTGTCGGCGTGCTGTTGAGCTGGGAGCGGGCGGGCGGCAGGACGATGATCGCGAGCCGGCGGTGCCCCAGCTCGAGTAGATGTCGAGCCGCTGCATGCGCGCCGCCCTCGTCGTCGACGTTGACGGCCGGATAAAGCGCCGAGCCTTCGGAGTCGACCAGCACCGTCGGGATCCCGATCCTGTCGAGCACCTCCAGGGCGCGATCCTCAGGGTTGAGGCCGAGGCTGATGAACCCATCGACCGAGGCCTGTCGGATGGCGCCTTCCAGCGATCCGTCGAGGGGCGGGACCAGAAGCAGGGTCAGGTCGTGTTCCTCGCACAGCTCGCCCAGCCCCTGGATCAGCTCGCCCAGGAACGGGTTGGCGAAGACGGTCGAGAGACGCTGCGGGATGAGGACGCCGATGGTGCCGCTCCTCCGCGTCGAGAGGGCTCGCGCCGCCGGATGCGGGGCGTAGCCGAGGTCGTGGGCCACGCCCAGGACGCGCTCCAGGGTGGCCTGGCCCAGCCTCTCAGGGCTGTTGAACGCGAAAGACACGGCCGTCTTCGAGACACCGGCCGCGCTGGCCACGTCAGCGATGGTGACCCGGGACACCCAGAGAATCTCCAGTCATGGTCGTGCCGCTCCCCAACGGACAAACCAAGGAAGGCAGATAAACCGATTTAGTAAAGCGGTTTAAGCTCGATCGTATGCCCTCCCGGGCGGGCTGTCAAGACTGAAGTTGGGGCCCCTCCCGCGGGGGCGTACCGTCCTCCTCCAGGATCTCGCCCGTGGAAAGGTCCACGTTCACCCGCAAACGCCCGACCAGGAGCCTCGCCAGCAGCTCGTCAATCGAAGGTTCTGGGGGCGAAGGTTCTAGGGGCGAAGGTTCCAGGTGCGTATCGGGATGACCATCTGACTCCGACGCGGGGTCCTCTTCCAGCTTGGGTGCCCCTCCTGTTCCAGCTTGGGTGCCCCTCCTGCTCGCCTGAAAAGGGCTAGGCGAACGTTCGCTGAAGCCGGACTATATCACCCTTCGCGGAGCTTGGGCGTCCGGGTGATGGGCGCGACCAGCGTCGGGTCCACCTTCGGCTCGCGGTCGAAGGTAAGCAGGCCGTTCTGCTCCTGCTCGACGTCGGTCAGCTGCGTGTAGCAGAAACCCTCGACCGGCCCCGGCTCCATGAGGCCGGCGACGAGCCCGCGATACACCTCGAGGAGCTGGCCGGGGTCCCCCACCTGGGCGTAGCCCCAGCCGGCCGAGCCCGAGACCTGCAGCCCGCCGAACTCGGTGATCAGGAGCGGCTCCCCGCGATACCCGTAGCCAGGGTCGTAGGGCGCATGGCCGCTGGCGGCGCCGTCGAGCGCCGTCTCCACCTTCCTGTAGCGCCGCGCGAAGTCGGCCGGTGTCGAGTAGTCGTGCAGGGTGCACAGGTCGGTGACCGCGTGCTCCCATCCGTCGTTCGACACGACCGGCCGGGTGGAGTCGATCTCGTGGGTGAGCTCGTAGAGCCGGACGAGGAAACGGGAACGTATCGCCGGGTCGACGTGCTGCAGGCCGAAGCTCTCGTTGGCGGGGACCCACGCCACGACCGAGGGGTGGCCGCGGTCGCGGCGGACGACGTCCGCCCACTCGGCCGCCAGCCGGCGCTCGGCCTCGCCGCTGTGCTCCTGGAAGCTGGGCATCTCGGTCCAGACCAGGAACCCGAACGCGTCCGCGTAGTAGAGCCAGATCGGGTCCTCGGCCTTCTGGTGCTTCCGAGCCCCGTTGAAGCCGAGGGCCTTCGCCAGCTCGATATCACCCCGCAGCGCCTGGGCGGAGCCGGCGGTCAGGAGGCCACCGGGAAAGTAGCCCTGGTCGAGCACGAGGCGCTGGACGAATGGCTCACCGTTCAGCCAGAAACGGCCGTCCTTGCACTCCACGCTGCGCAGCCCGAAGTAGCTTCCCACGCGGTCGCTGACCTTCCCGTCCGGGTCGAGCAGCGTGGCGTCGACGGAGTAGAGCTTCGGCCAGCTCGGGCGCCACGGTGTCACGTGCTCGAGCGCGATGCGGCCTCGACCAGGCAGACCCGACCACGTGCCGACGACCTCGCCCTCAAAGGAGACAGTGACCGCGATCCGCCCCTGGCCGGTGACCTCGAAATCGACGGCGCCCGCCTCGAGATCGGGAATCATGCGCAGGGACTCGATGCGCAGCGCAGGCAGTGGTTCGAGCCATACCGTCTGCCAGATCCCCGTCGTGGGCGTGTAGAAGATCCCTTCGGGAGTTTCGCCCCAGAACTGCTTGCCCCGAGGAATCGTCTTGTCGGCCAGCGGGTCTTCCGCCCGCACGACGACGACGTTGTCGCCTGACCGGACCGCCTCTGAGATGTCGGCGGTGAAAGGCGTGTGACCGCCCTCGTGGCGCGCCACCTCGACGCCGTTGACCCACACGGTGGCGCGATAGTCGACCGCCCCGAAGTGGAGCGCGAGGCGGTCTGCCTCCACAGTGTCAAACCGGCGCCGGTACCAGACCACGTCGCCCGGCGGCGCCCCGATCCCGGACAGCTCCGACTCGGGGCAGAAGGGAACGACGATGCGGCGGTCGAAGACCGGCCTCTCCCCCGCGCCGAATTCCCACTCGCCGTTCAGGTTCACCCAGTCCGAGCGCCTGAAGGTGGGACGTGGGTACTCGGGTCTCGGTGTCATCGGCCCTCTTAACCGTTTAGGCGAACGTTCGCTGTCCCGCGCATAATAAACCGCAGCGTGTCGCTCCGGAGACCGATGAAGCATGTCTCGGTCAAAGACGTGGCCGCGCGCGCCGGCGTGAGCTTTCAGACCACCAGCAAGGTCCTCAACGGCGGCGGCACTGTCTCCGAGACCACGCGCGCCCGCATCCTCCAGGTCGCCAGCGACCTGGGCTACGTGCCGAACCTCCAGGCCCGCAGCCTGGTCATGCAGCGGACGCGGACTGTCGGCCTGGTGGCCAGCGACTTCAGTGACCACAACCTGAGCCGCTTCATCGTCGGCGCAGAGCAAGAGGCGCGACGCCAGGGTTACGGCGTGCTCATCACGAGCATCGAGCCGGAGGGGTCGGGCACGGAGTACGCGCTGCCGGCGTTGATGGAACGGCGCGTCGACGGGATCCTGCTCGCCGCGCCACAGATGGAGGAGGACAGCGGGGTCGCCCACGTCCTCGACAACACGCTGCCCGTGGTCAGCCTCCACCACGTCCCCGGAGGCGGGGTCTCGACCGTGGGCTCCGACCATGAGCTGACGGGCTTTCTTGCCACCGACCACCTGGTCGCGAAGGGGCATAGCGCGATCGCGACCATCACGGGCAGGCCGTCGCGGCGCGTGACGCAGAGCCGTCTTCGCGGCTACCGCCGCGCGCTGGAGGGCGCCGGCCT